>NZ_JBEXNE010000020.1:0-154630 GCF_040610915.1 Streptomyces sp. NPDC003300
GGCGGGGGGGCCCGTGGCCCTTTACCCCCCCTCCCCGCCCCACGCCCCCGGGGGCTGGCCCCCCCGCGCCCCCCCGGGGGGGCCCCCCGGGGGGGGGGGGGGGGGGGTGAGCCGGTCTTTTCAGGGGCGCGGGGAACCGCGGACCGGCCGAATGGCTCCCGCGGGTCACCACCGGCCCCAGAGGGGCGGGATCGGTATGTCCTCGGACCACCGGCCCGGCGGGAGCTTGTCGCGCGGTTCCCCGCGCCCCTGAAAACGAGGCACCGCCTCACGTGAGGCGGTGCCTCGCCCCGCACGGGGTACCGCACCTCGCCGGGAGGCGGCATGGCACGATGAACGTCATGTCCGCGTTGACCGATCTCTCGTCGTTCTCGGCGTATCCGATCATTCAGGCGCCGATGGCCGGAGGCGCGTCGAATCCGCAGCTCGCCGCGGCCGTGGGGGCGGCGGGCGGCCTGGGCTTTCTGGCCGCCGGGTACAAGACCTCCGAGGCGATGTACGAGGAGATCCGGCAGGTCCGGCATCTCAGCTCGCACCCGTTCGGGGTGAATCTGTTCATGCCGCAGCCCGCGACGGCCGATCCGTCCGCGGTCGCGGTGTACGCCGAGCAGTTGGCGGGGGAGTCCGCCTGGTACGGGACGCCGCTGGGCGACCCGGACAGCGGGACCGACGACGCGTACGACGCGAAGATCGCGATCCTGCTGGAGGACCCGGTGCCGATGGTGAGCTTCACCTTCGGGTGCCCGGAGCGCTCGGTGCTCGACGCCTTCGCGAAGGCCGGTACGTACACCGTCGTGACGGTCACCTCGCCGTCCGAGGCGCTGGCCGCCCAGTGGTCGGGGGCGGACGCGGTGTGCGTCCAGGGCGTGGAGGCGGGCGGCCACCAGGGCACCCACCGCGACGACCCGCAGCTCGACGGCGCGGGTTTCGGGCTGCTGTCGCTGGTGCCGCAGGTACGCGAGGCCGTGCAGCTGCCGCTGATCGCGGCGGGCGGGCTGATGCGCGGCGGGCAGGTCGCGGCGGTGCTCGCGGCGGGCGCGGACGCGGCGCAGCTCGGCACGGCGTTCCTGGTCTGCCCGGAGTCCGGGGCGAGTCCGCTGCACAAGCGGGCCGTCACCGATCCGGTCTTCGCCCGCACCGAACTGACCCGCGCCTTCTCCGGGCGGCCCGCGCGCGGACTGCTCAACCGCTTCATCCGCGAGCACGGGCCGTACGCGCCGCCCGGGTACCCGCAGATCCACCACCTCACCTCCGGGCTGCGCAAGGCCGCCGCCGCGGCGGGCGATCCGCAGGGCATGGCCCTGTGGGCCGGTCAGGGCCATCGGCTGGCCCGTGACGTCTCCGCCGGGCGCCTGGTCGAACTCCTCGTCGAAGAACTCCACGCCGCCCGGGAGGCGCTCGCATGACGGCCCCCGTCTTCCTCGTCGAACCCGCCGTGCTGGACGGCTCCCCGTCCACCGTCACCCTCACCGGGTCCGAGGGGCGGCACGCGGTCTCCGTGCGCCGCCTCACGCCCGGCGAGGCGATCGTCCTCACGGACGGGGGCGGGCGCGGTGCGTACGGGGTGGTCGCCGCCGTCTCCGGCAAGGACGTGCTCGACGTCGAGGTACGCGAGACGCGGGTCGAACCCGAGCCCGCCGTGCGGATCACCGTCGTCCAGGCGCTGCCCAAGGGGGACCGCGGGGAGCTGGCCGTCGAGACCATGACGGAGGCCGGGGTCGACGCCGTCGTTCCCTGGGCGGCGGCCCGCTGTGTCACCCAGTGGCGCGGTGACCGGGGCGCCAAGGCCCTGGCGAAGTGGCGGTCCACCGCGCGGGAGGCCGCCAAGCAGGCGCGGCGCCTGCGATTTCCCTCCGTGGCGGACCTGATGACGACCCGTCAGGTCGCCGGGCTGTTGGCCGGCGCCGAATTCGCCGGGGTCCTCCATGAGGAGGGCTCGGCCGCGCTGGCCTCCGCCGCGCTGCCCGCGTCCGGGTCCGTCGTGCTCGTCGTCGGGCCGGAAGGCGGGGTCTCCGCCGAGGAGATCGCCACGCTCGCCGCCACTGCCTACCGCCTGGGCCCCACCGTCCTGCGCACCTCCACCGCCGGGGTGGCCGCCGCCTCCGTCCTCCTCGCCCGCACCGGCCGCTGGTCCTGACCTTCCGACCCACCCGGCCTTACGGGCGGGGCAGCCACCCGTAAGGGGAAGGTCCTGCCTTCGGGGGATTTACGGGAGGGCGGTCGCGGGCGGAGGTTGGGGGGATGGGACGAATGGGGACATGGGGAGCCGGGGGGATGGCCGTGACGGCAGCCCTCATGGCGATGACGATCAGCGGATGCGACCCGGCGGACGGGCTGGGGGCGAGCGCGGTGTCGGCGACGACCGACCAGTTGGCGACGCGGGCGCTCAAGAAGGACAACGTTGACGTGAGTTGGCTGTCGTGCAGCGCGACGACGGGCAGGACCGAGGACGACGTCGACTGCCTCGGCCGGACCGACCACGACGAGAAGATCACCGTAAAGGGCACGGTGACCAAGCAGTTGGACGACAAGTGCGTCCAGGGCCACCTGACCGCGGTGGTCGGAAAGAAGACCGTCTTCGACGTACGAGGTCTCGGAAACTGCTCGGCGAAGACATGATCGCCGTCGCTAGGCTGGCGTGGTGACCGACCACGACCAGCACGTGACGCGGCAGCCGCGCCCGAGCGCGCCGCAGCCCTCCTACCTCCGACACCCGCACCCGCACGGCGACTTGCTCGCGTTCGCCGCCGAGGACGACGTGTGGGTCGCGCCGCTGGACGGCGGCCGGGCGTGGCGGGTGAGCGCGGACAACATGCCGGTCGGACGGCCCAGGGTCTCGCCCGACGGCGAGTGGGTGGCGTGGACGTCGACCAGGGACGGGGCGCCCGAGGTGCACGCCGCGCCCCTGGAGGGCGGCCAGGCCAGCCGGTTGACGTACTGGGGCAACGTACGGACGGCCGTGCGGACGTGGACGCCGGACGGCGAGCTGGTCGCGGTCACGCCGTACGGCGAGGCGTCCTCGCGGCGGACATGGGCGCGGGCGGTGCCGCTGGACGGCGGGCCCGCGCGGACCCTGCCGTACGGTCCGGTCGGCGATCTCGCGTACGGCCCGGACGGCGCGGTGCTGATCCAGTCGCCGACGATGAGCAGGGAAGCCGCGCACTGGAAGCGCTACCGCGGCGGCACGGCGGGCAAGTTGTGGATCGACCGTGCGGGCGACGGCGCCTTCGAGCGGGTGCACCAGGACCTCGACGGGAACATCGAGTGCCCGATGTGGGTCGGCGACCGCATCGCGTTCCTGTCCGACCACGAGGGCGCCGGAGCGCTCTATTCGAGCCTGCCCGACGGCACCGGCCTGCGCCGCCACACCCCCGCGGACGGCATCGACGGCTTCTACGCCCGGCAGGCCGCCACCGACGGCGCCCGCGTGGCGTACATGGCCGGGGGCCGCGTCCACCTGCTGGACGATCTGACCGACGCCGACGCGGCACCGCGCGAGATCGAGGTACGCCTCGGCGGCCAGCGCGCCGACCTGCGGCCATACCCCGTACGCGCCGCCCGGTACCTCGGGGACGCGCGCCCCGACCACACCGGCCGGGGCAGCGCCCTGGAGATCCGCGGCACCACGCACTGGCTGACCCACCGCGGCGGCCCGGCACGGGCGTTGGCGGCAGACCCCGGCGTCCGTACCCGGATGCCGCGGGTGTTCGGGCAGGGCGGCGCCGACGGCGAGCAGCAGGTGGTGTGGGTCACCGACGCGGACGGCGAGGACGCCCTGGAGGTCGCCCCCGCCGTCGGCCTGCCGGCCGGCGCCGCGCCGCGCAGGCTCGCCGCGGGCCGCCTGGGCCGGGTGCTGCACATGGAGGTCTCGCCGGACGGGCACCGCATCGCCGTCGCCTCGCACGACGGCCGGGTGCTGCTGGTCGAGACGCAGACCGGCGAGGTGCGCGAGGTGATCGCGGGCGACTCGGGCGACGCGTCCGGCCTCGCCTTCTCGCCCGACTCGGCCTGGCTCGCCTGGTCGCAGCCGGGCCCCGGCGAACTGCGGCAGGTGAAGATCGCCGCCACCGCCGACCTGTCGGTGGCCGACGCGACCCCGCTGCGGTTCAACGACTTCGCGCCCGCCTTCACCGCCGACGGCCGCCACCTGGCGTTCCTGTCCGAGCGCGCCTTCGACCCGGTCTACGACGCGCACGTCTTCGACCTGTCCTTCCCCAACGCCTGCCGCCCGCACCTGATCACGCTGTGCGCGACGACGCCCTCGCCGTTCGGCCCGCAGCGCCACGGCCGCCCGTACGACGCCGACGAGGACGACCAGGACGGCCCGGCCAAGGAGGAGCAGGACGGCGCGGGGAAGGAGAGCGGCGGCGAGGGCAAGAAGGACGACCGGCCGCGTACGCCCGTCACCCGCGTCGACCTGGAGGGCCTGGCCGACCGGATCGTGCCCTTCCCCGTCGAGGCCGGGCACTACTCGGGGCTGCGCGCCGCCAAGGGCGGTGTGCTGTGGCTGCGCCACCCGCTGGTCGGCGCGCTCGGCGCGGCCCTGGCCACCCCGGACGCCCAGCCGCCCAACACCGTGCTGGAGCGGTACGACCTGGCGCAGCTCCGTATCGAGGAGATCGCCGACGACGCCGACGCCTTCGCGGTCACCGGCGACGGCGCCAAGGTGCTGCTCACCAACGGATCGCGGCTGCGGATCACGCCCGCCGACAGCAAGTCCGACGCGGACGACGAGTCCGGCGGCTCCATCACCGTCGACCTGACCCGGGTCCGGGTCACCGTCCGCCCGCAGGACGAGTGGCGGCAGATGTACGACGAGACGCACCGGCTCATGCGCGACAACTTCTGGCGCGCCGACATGGGCGGCGTCGACTGGGCGGCGGCGGGCGAGCGCTACCGGCCGCTGCTCGACCGGATCGCCACCCACGACGACCTGATCGACCTGCTGTGGGAGCTGCACGGCGAGCTGGGCACCTCGCACGCCTACGTCATCCCGTCCGGCGGCCACTTCGACCCGCTGCACCGGCAGGGTCTGCTCGGCGCGGACATCTCCCGTACGGAGGACGGCGGTTGGCGGATCGACCGGGTGCTGCCCGGCGAGTCCTCCGACCCGTACGCCCGCTCCCCGCTGGCCGCGCCGGGCGTCGCCGTCCGCGCGGGCGACCTCCTGCTGGCGGTGGACGGCCACCGGGTCGACCCGGTGACGGGACCGGGGCCGCTGCTGGTCGGCACCGCGGGCAAGCCGGTGGAACTGACCGTCGCCCCCGCCGCGGGCGGCCCCGCACGCCATGTCGTGGCCGTACCGCTCGCCGACGAGGAACCGCTGCGCTACCACGACTGGGTCGCCGACCGCCGCGCCCACGTCCACCGCGCGTCCGGCGGGCGGCTGGGCTATCTGCACGTGCCCGACATGGTCGGCAGCGGCTGGGCGCAGCTCCACCGCGACCTGCGCGTCGAGGTCGCCCGCGAGGGCCTGGTCGTGGACGTCCGCGAGAACCGCGGCGGCCATACGTCGCAGCTCGTCGTGGAGAAGCTGGCCCGCCGGGTCGTCGGCTGGGACCTGCCGCGCGACGCGCACCCGGTCAGCTATCCGCAGGATGCCCCGCGGGGGCCGATTGTGGCTGTCGCCAACGAGTTCTCCGGGTCCGACGGGGATATCGTCAACGCCGCGATTCGGGCTCTCGGCATCGGGCCTGTGGTCGGTACCCGCACCTGGGGCGGGGTCATCGGCATCGACAACCGGTACCACCTGGTCGATGGGACGGCTGTCACGCAGCCGAAGTACGCCTTCTGGTTGGAGGGGTACGGCTGGGGCGTCGAGAACCATGGGGTTGATCCGGACGTCGAGGTTGTTCACGCTCCGCAGGATTCGGTTGGCGGGCGGGATCCGCAGCTTGACACTGCCGTGGGCATGGCGCTTGCCGCGCTGGAGGAGTCTCCGGCCAAGAGGCCGCCGGCGCTGCCGGGTATGGGCGGTTGATCGGGTCGGCGGTGGTTGGCCCTTCGGGCCTGGTTTTGCCCGCCCGCCCACCCGTGCGGGTGTTTGTTCGTCTGCGGGTGCCGCTTGTGCCTGGTCGGTGCCGGGCCGGGGCACCTCCTCGAAATGCGGCTACCTGGTCCCGCGTATCCGGTGCCCTTCTTGTCACCGCATTTCTGCGGGGGCACCCCGGCCCGTCCCCTTCCGGTACGTCGGCGTCCGCCTGCCGGTGGGGGTTGCCGGGGGAGGGGGGCCCAGGAGGGGAGGACCCGAGGTCCCCCTACGCCTCATCTGTCCGTGCCGGTCCGTATGAAGGGAGCCTCGATGTCTCAGCCTGGCGACCGACCCCCGGCGCTGCCGCCCGCTGTCGACTCCATGACGTTGCTCGTCGCGGCCGTCATCGTCCACGACACCGTTGCCGACCGGGTCCTGCTGCTCCAGCGCGGTGAGCGGTCCAAATTCGGCCAGGGCATGTGGGACCTCCCGGTCGGCAAGAGCGACCCGGGGGAGCCGGTCACCGCCACGGCCGTCCGGGAGCTGTACGAGGAGACCGGCCTCACCGTCGACCCCGGCGACCTGACTCTCGCCCACGTCGTGCACGGCGCGTGGGGCGTGGAGTCCCCGGCCGGATTCCTCACCGTGGTCTTCGCCACCCGCACCTGGCACGGCCAGCCGGAGAACCGCGAGCCCGGCAAGCACAGCCAGGTCCGCTGGACGCCCGTCACCGACCTCCCCACCCCCATGGTCCCGTCCACCGACCTCGCCCTCCGCTCCTACCTCGACGGCGGCCTGGCCATCTCCCTCCACGGCTGGCCCCCGACACCCCCACCCGTTCCCCGTCCTCCCTCATAACCCTCCACCCCTCCCCGCCCGGCCCGCACCCCCCGCCTGCCCTGGGCGGACGGCCAGTCGCGCAGGGCCCGGACCCCACCCAGAGGTACCGACGAAATGGGCCTTACCGAGTGACGAAACGCAGGCATGGGCCGGTCGTTGGTGCGGCTCGCCGGTTGCGAGGACTCTTCCCACGTCGTGGCGGGTGGCGATGGTGCTGTTCTTCGAGGCAGGAGGGCGTCCTGGTCCTGGTCGGGTCGGTTTGGGTGCACGGGGCAGCTCGCCGTCGTGGTCGAGCCAGGCCGCCCGTTTCGTGAGGCGGGGATGGAGCCGGTCCCAGGCCCGGGCGGTGGCCTTCCCGTAGAGTCGGGTCTCGGTGACGGTCACCGCGTGTTCCTGGCCCCAGGTGTCGGGCTGTCCGAAGACGAACTCACCACCATGTTTGGGCGGTCGCCCGGCTGTGACCAGTTCCTCCACGACTCGGCGGAGCTGGGCGACCGTGACGGCGCAGACGTCGGCGCCGGGTTCGAGGCGGACCGCGTCCAGAGGTGCGGTCCACGAGGTCCGGCCGCTCTCCAGGGCGACGACGATCGAGTAGCCAGCCGGGGATCATCCGGTGCTCGTCCTTGCCCCGTCCGTAGGTGTGGCAGAACGAACGGTCCGGCGCGGTGCCGGCGTCCGGCCGCAGCCACGGGCTCACGTCCACCGCCAAGATCAGGCGGCCGTCGGCCGCCCGCGGCAGCTCGGCCAACCGCCGTCGCAGCCGGTCCCGTCGACTGCACCGTTGTTCAGCGCGGCATAGGGGGAGCCGTGTCCGCGTCGGTGCTCGGGCGCCAATGACAGGTCCACCAAGGTCTTGACCGGTCCGTCCGTGCACAGCAACGCGTCCGCCAGCTCGAACAGCGCGTCACCCCGCGCGGTGAGGGAGTCGTAGAAATCGCCCCGAAAGCGTGACAGTCTCGCGAATGCCTGCTGGCGGGCGTCCTGGTGGAGCAGACCCGGCACTGCGGCCTCCATGTCGAACCCTGTTCCCCGTAGCTGAGTTCAGGATTATGCGAAGGCCGACCTTTCGTCCGGAGAATCGCCGTTTGGGTGGAAGCCGCCCCTCTTGAAGCGCTCAGGCGCTGACGTCCTCAACCACCTCGCAGTCCCCAGTCGTCCAGGCCCGAATAGATCAGCGCGGTGCGTGCTCTGGGAAAGGAGAGGGATTCAGCCTCACCCGTGTACATCGCCACCAACGATTCGCTTCCCCGCCACCACGTGTCGGCCAGGCCCCGCACCTCTATTACCGGCTCGTAGGCGTCCAGGTCGATGCCGTCGACATCATCGCCCGTGACCTTGGTGATCTGCTTTGCCCACATGGATGCGTGGTGAGTCAGCGCGAGCGACTCCACCCAGCCCTCGACGGTCGCGTGGAGTGGCGTCCAACGGTCCGCATGGATGCCGAATTCATCATTTGGTCCGATCATGAACGAGTAGGGGACGGCGGTACGCTGCGGTCCGGCTTCGAACCACCACCCTTCGGAGGCAGAGCCTTCCGGCGAGTCCGGATCGAAGAACTTGGGGCCGCCGTCGTACTGCGATGCAGGCGGCAGGAGCAGACCGCCCCAACGTTCTTGACACGCCGCCATCCGGTCGATCGTCGCTGCTGGAATAGCTCGCTCCAGCCACCACTGCCTGTGCGCCTCGACGGATCGGAGGTCTACTTTGACGCCGTGCGAGCTGACGAACGACCGGGCGCGTGGCGTCAGGCCATTGGGCACGCTGTTGAAAAGATTAAGGTCCACCAGGGTGACGCTACCGAGCCGCGATACAGGATCCGGGCCCAGGGCCCGCCCGCCAGCAGTAGCGATGCCCACTGGCGTGACCACAACACTCTCGGGCACACCGCAATACCGGTTCGAGCTTCCGGGACACCGACTCGATGATCCCCCGGACATTAAATGGCAAGCTCAGCTTGTTCTTTATGGTCTGAGCCGCTTTGAGAGTGCGTGACACGACTCGTTCAGCTGCTGAGTAGGGTTGTGGTCATGGCCAAGGGGATGGGGCGGCGGCCCAAGGCGGATCTGGACAGCGGCATCGAGGACGTGACGCTGTCCATCCTGGAGTGGCTTGGCGAGCAGGGAGTCGGTGCCATGATCCGGGTCGACGCGGAGCGCATGCGTGACGGTCAGCCGGCGTGGACGTTCGCTGCTTCAGGTGGGCCGCTGGGCGGTGGGATGAGGGCGGACGGGGCCTCGGTCGCCGAGTGCATGGACGTGGCACTGCTTCGATTGCGCGAGGCCGGGCTGGCTGTTCCATTCTGACGTTGTACTCCGTCTCTGAGCTGATCGCGTTCGATGATGCTTTCGGGGCGTCTGGTGGTCTTGCCCACGTCGTAGCGGGTGGTGGGGTGCCGGTTTTTCGAGCCGGGTGGCCTGCCGGGGCCCGGCTGGCTTGGTTTGGGTGCATGCGCCGGGCAAGGCAGGTTCGGGCGGAGGTTCCTGAACCCCCGGCGGACTTGGGCCGGGGTGAGTCGGCCGGGCCCGGCGGGCTTCTCCCAGGGGTGGCGTAAGTCGGCGGCGGCCTCGCGCAGGAGGCGGATCTGGGTGTGGGCGGCGATGATCAGCCAGGTCCAGTGCTCGCCGGCCTCGGGGGTTCGCAGCTTCGGACGGGTCCACCCGAGGGTCTGTTTCATCAGCCTGAGGAGGTGCTCGATGTCGAACCTCCTCAGGAACGCCTGCCAGCGCACGTCGACGTCCTCGCTGTCCAGGCCGGTGGCGGACGACCAGAGCCAGAGCGGGAGTGGGTCGCCTCCGCCGGGCAGGCGGTCGACCTGGAGGCGGATCAATGTGCCTTCGATGACGGGGAGTTCGCCGGTGTAGTCGATCCAGGCGGAGCGGGTGGTCAGACGGGGGTGGATGCGGTCCCAGGCCATCGCGCGGGCGGTGCCGTACCGGTCGGTGACCTGCTCGGTTGCCGCGTCCGGCTCGCCCCAGGTCTCCGGCTTGGCGAAGCGGAGCTCCTTGCCGTGCTTCGGCGGTCGCCCGCCATGGGGGTAGGACAGGGCGTACTTCTTGAGCGAGGGCGTCGGCCGTCGCATGACGCGGTCGGAGCGCATCCGCCCCAGCACCTCGACCGGGAGGCCGGCCAGGAGGTGGGCCATGCGCGGGGCGTCGTAAGCGGCGTCGAAGACGATGAGGATGTCGCGATCGCCGAAGTGCCAGCGGCTTATCTCGATCAGGTCCGTGACGACCCGGCGGAGTTGGGCGGCGGTGACCTCGGCGACGTTGTCCTCGGGTCCGAGACGGACGGCGTCCAGGAGCTGGCACCAAGACGTCCGGCCCGATTCGAGGGCGGCGACGAAGGAGTACGGCCAGCCGGGGATGAACTGGTCCGAGGACCGTCCCACGCCGGTGTTCGGCCGTCAGCGTCCGGCCCGTCCGCGCACAGCACCGCGTCGATCGGTCGGCCCCGCGCGCGGTCAGACAGTCGAAGAAGTCGTTCCGGAAGTGTGATGCCACCGCGTACGCTTCGCGCCGGACATCGTGATGCAACAGACTCATTCCCCCCATGGCCTTCTTACTGGTCAAGTGCCTCTTTGGTCGGAGCACATGATCAGACGGAGGCCGTGTTCACATCCCCAGAATCCCTGTATGAGTGATCACGTTCGGGGCACTGTTCGAGGTCAGACCATAAAGAACAAGCTCAGAGCCTGTTTCCGATCCCGGGTTCGGCTGCCCGGTCCTGAGGCCCAGCGGTGACCTGTGGCGAGGACTCGAAGTCTCACTGCGAGTAGGGTCGCGATCACGACAATAAAAGGTGCGCTGTTCGACGCGTCCGGGACCCTGCTACGGATCGAGTCGGCGTAGAGCTGGCTTCGTGGTGTGCTCGACGACCGTGGCATCGAGGCTTCCGACACGGAGGTGCGCCTGTACGGGGAGCGGCTCGACGTAGCAGGGGCTGTACCTGGCGGCACTCCGCCTCGGGCGGTGCCGGATCAGCTGGCCGCGGTGTGGCAGGCGCGCGACCGCAGCGAGGAGGCGCATCGCGCCGCGTTCACCGGTCTGGCGCGGCAGGCAGAGCTGCCCCGGGTGGGTCTGTACGACGCGCTGTACGGGCGGACGTTCCAGGCCGCCGCGTGGCGGCTCTGTCCGGATGCACTCGACGTGGTGCGGCGCCTGCGTGAACAGGGTGTACGGATCGCGGTCGTCAGCAACGTCGGCTGGGACCGGCGGCCGGTCTTCGACGCGCTCGGCCTCACGCCGGACATCGACGCAAACGTCTTCTCGTACGAGGTGGGCGTGGACAAGCCCGATCCGCGGATCTTCCAGCTCGCCTGCGACCGGCTGGGAGTCGACCCGAGGGGCTGCGGGCTGTGATCGAGATGGTGATGTAACCCTGCCGCGCGCGGCGACTGCGAATGTGAGCCAGCCCAGCGCCCGCGGTGGAACAGTGGGATCAGCCGGGCTCCGGCGAGGTAGTGGTCAACACGCCGACCGGCGTGTTGAAGATGATCAGTCGCGTGAGGCTTTGCGAGAAGCTGGCTGTCCGCTTCCTTGGGAGCTTCGGCGGGTGATGCGCCTGGTCATGAGCGTGATCGCGGCCCAGGTGATCAGCGATTCCGTCGGCCCCGACGATGGTGATCTCGGGACGCATGAGCCGCAGCCGAGAGAGGACTTCCTTGGCCGCGTTGCGGTCGGTCATGTCGGCCGGGGTGGCCATCACGAACACGGTTCCTTTCGCGCCCCCCCAGGTTCGTGTCACACACCGCCGCGAGCAGTAGATCGCGTTCGAACGGCGATCCACCCCCACGACCCACGTCGCCCCGCCCTCCACGCACTCAGCCCGGTCGGCCCCGCTCAACTCCGCGGCCACACGCTTCCGAAACCGCTGATCCTGCCGCCACTTCCTACCGCGGCAGGCCGACGAACGGAACCTCGTCCAAGCTGGAGCCACCGACGGCAACCGTCTCCCGCAGCCCCAGCCCAGGACCCAGAGCTACCCAAAACCGAGGCTCAGACACAAGCGCTAACCTGCGCGGAACTCCATGCGTCGGAGGTCACGTCCCTGCAGGTCAACAAATCTGTCGGGTGTCCGGGACCGCGAGCTTCGCGGACATCCTGCATCGCGGCATGCCCCCACGGTGACGCACCGGCAGCACACTGCGGGCGGGCTACGTCATCAACTCGATGTGCGGATGCTCGGCATTCGCCGTGCAGACGAACAGATGCTGCCGGTAGCCGCTGCCTATCTGGACCCCGGTCGCGTTGTAGCCGCGGTGGCCCGGGTACGGTCCGGCACCGGGGTGGGGGTGCGGAGACCAGCTGTTCCCGGCGTCGTCCCCTTCCTCGAACGTGGCGACGGTCATCAGGACCTCCATACGGGTACCGCACTCGGAGCAGCGTTCCGGGTCGGGGTCGGTGGAGTCCCAGGCGGGCCAGCCGCCGACCTTCCAGCCGGGTGCGTTGGACAGCGCGCAGTCGTAGTACGTGTCCGGGTCCATGTCCTCCTCCGCCGCCTGCGGCACATTCCACTGCCTGATCCGCTCCCGCAGTTCTTCGCTCAGCTCCAGATGGTCGGGATACTCGGTGATCTGCTCCGGTTCGAGCACGCACGGCTCCGGCAGATAGCCGTCGAACTGCACTGCGGGCGGCTCGGGGGGCGTGTCGAGGACGTCGGTGACAGCGGCTGCCGAACGCCAGACGAGCAGGGTCCTGGGCATGATCGGATGATCGAAGGGGCACCACAGCACCTGCAGAAGGTCCTTGCCCTCCGGCGGCCGCAGATCGGGCACGTCGCGTGCGTACAGTTGCGCGACGGGCAGCATCTCTATGGGGCCGTCGTACGACTGAACCGCCAGCCACACTGGACGCGTCCGAGGGGGCCGGATCCGTTCAAGGGCCTCCCGTTCCTCGGCGTTCAGGTCCCGGCCGTACGCGCCGGCGAAGATCCGGCGTTCCTGCCGCAGATCCGCTGGGGACCGGACCGGGTTGACGCCGTCCACCACATGCGGTTCCTCGCAGTACGGCCACGGCTCGTCGGCGGGCCACAGCAGCGGCCCGCCGATCGAGCTGTCGTGCCGCGTCGGCGCACCGGGACGGGGGTGCAGGCGGGTCGCCGCGCGGGCCAGTGGGGCCAGTTCGGGAAAGACCGCGACAACGTCGATCGGCCGTGGCGGAGTGACGGGAGCGACATTCATGGCCGCAATCTTGCCAATCTCCTCTGACAATGGCCTTCGCGGCCCGCCCCGCGAAGAGCTCCGGCACGGGCGCCACCCGGGAGAAGCCCTACCGCCGGTCCGCCGCCGGAAGATGGCCCGCGAACAGGTCCACGATCGCCGCGTGGCTGTCCGTCTTGCGCGCGTGATTCGTCGCCACGTACCACTTCCATTCGGGTGCTATGAGATACCTTGGCGCACCGCAAACCCGGCCGGGAGCTGCATCCACAGAGTTCGGGCTCCCACCCACCCCCTCGGCCCACCCCCGCCGGAGGGTCGGACGCCGACGTACCCGAGGCCACCCACCCCCCTTCCCCGGCCACCCCCACCGGACAGGCGGGCGCCGGCGGACCGGAGGGGTCGGTGCGGGGTGCCCCCGCAGGGGGACGAACGGGCAGGGGCAGAAGCAGGCGCAGGTGGCCGCAGGTTCGTCGCCCGAGGAGGTGCCCCGGGCCGGGACCGACGAGGCACGGGCGGCACCCGCAGACGAAGAAAGCACCCGCACGGGTGGGCGGGCGGGCGGGAAAGACAAGCCGCACAGCGGCGACCCGCAAGCGGCGGATAGCATGCACACGACCCGTATCCGTACGAAAAGGGGGCCGCCACCATGGCGGGAGAGCCGCAGGCCAACTGCCTGTTCTGCAAGATCGTGGCCGGCGAAATCCCCGCGACGATCGTGCGTGAGACCGAGACCACCGTCGCCTTCCGCGACATCAGCCCCCAGGCCCCGACCCACGTCCTGGTGATCCCCCGCGTGCACTACCCGGACGGCGCCGCCCTGGCGGCGGCCGAACCCCTGGTGGCCGCCGACGTGCTGCGCGAGGCGGGCGAGGTCGCGGCGCAGGAGAAGGTCGACACGACGGGCTACCGGATCGTCTTCAACACCGGCCCCGGCGCCGGACAGACCGTCTTCCACGCGCACGCCCACGTGCTCGGCGGGCGCGACCTCCAGCGGCTGGTCTGAGGTCCGGCCTTTGTCGGTACGCGAACTGGTCGTCCTCGGCACCGCCAGCCAGGTGCCGACCCGGCACCGCAATCACAACGGGTACGTCCTGCGCTGGGACGGCGAGGCGATCCTCTTCGATCCCGGCGAGGGCACCCAGCGGCAGATGCTGCACGCGGGCGTCGCGGCGCACGACCTCACCCGGATCTGCGTCACGCACTTCCACGGCGACCACTCGCTGGGCCTGGCGGGTGTGCTCCAGCGGATCAGCCTCGACCGCGTCCCGCACCCGGTCACCGCGCACTACCCGGCCAGCGGGCAGCGCTTCTTCGAGCGGCTGCGGTACGCCACCGCCTACCACGAGGCCGCCGACCTGCGCGAGGAGCCGGTCGCGGCCGACGGGGTGCTCGCGACGACCCCCGCCTTCACGCTGGAGGCGCGCCGGCTCTCCCACCCGGTCGAGTCGTACGGCTACCGGCTCGTCGAACCCGACGGCCGCCGGATGCTCCCCGAGCGGCTGGCCGAGCACGGTGTCGCGGGTCCCGACATCGCCCGGCTGCAACGCGACGGCGGTCTCAACGGCGTCACGCTCGACCAGGTCAGCGAGGTGCGGCGCGGCCAGCGCTTCGCCTTCGTCATGGACACCCGGCTGTGCGACGGGGTCCACGCCCTCGCCGAGGGCTGCGACCTGCTGGTCATCGAGTCGACCTTCCTGGACGAGGACGCGGGACTGGCCGCCGACTACGGCCATCTGACGGCCGGTCAGGCCGCCGCCGTCGCACGGGACGCGGGCGTACGGCACCTCGTCCTCACCCACTTCTCGCAGCGCTACGGCGATCCCGCCGTCTTCGAACGGCAGGCGAGGACGGCCGGTTACCAGGGCGAGCTGACCGTCGCCCACGACCTGATCCGCGTCCCGGTCCCGCGCCGCCGCTGAGCCCGAACCCCCTGAAAGCGAACCCCGCCATGCCCCCCATCCCCAAGGCCGAACTGCACCTGCACATCGAGGGCACCCTGGAGCCCGAGCTGGCCTTCGAGCTCGCCGCGCGCAACCGGGTCGCGCTGCCGTACCCGACGGCCCAGGCGCTGCGGCAGGCGTACTCCTTCACCGACCTCCAGTCCTTCCTCGACCTGTACTACGCGCTGATGGCCGTCCTGCGCACCGAGGAGGACTTCGCCGAGCTGATGGGCGCGTATCTGGCGCGGGCGGCGGAGCAGGGCGTACGGCACGCGGAGGTGTTCTTCGACCCGCAGGCGCACATCGCGCGCGGGGTGCCGATCGGGACGGTCGTGGAGGGCCTGGCCGGGGCGCTGGAGCGCGAGGGGCGGCGGCACGGGATCAGCGGCGGCCTGATCATGTGCTTCCTGCGGGACGAGTCCGAGCGGTCGGCGCTGGACACCTTCGAGGCGGCGCGCCCGTACTTCGGCTCGGGCGCCGGCCCCGGCCTCATCACCGGCGTCGGCCTGGACTCGGCGGAGGTCGGGCACCCGCCCGCGAAGTTCCGCGAGGTGTACGAGCGGGCTGCGGCGGCCGGGCTGCGGCGGGTCGCGCACGCGGGGGAGGAGGGGCCGCCCGCGTACATCGGCGAGGCCCTCGACGTGCTGGGCGTGGAGCGGATCGACCACGGCATCCGCTGCCTTGAGGACCCGGCGCTGGTGGCCAGGCTGGTCCGCGAGCAGGTGCCGCTGACGGTCTGCCCGCTGTCCAACGTCCGCCTGCGCTGCGTCGGTTCACTGGCCGCCCACCCGCTGCCGCGCATGCTCGCGGAGGGCCTGCGCGTCACCGTCAACTCCGACGACCCCGCCTACTTCGGCGGTTACGCGGACGACAACTTCGCGGCGGTGCGCGCCGCCCTCGCTCTCACCGAGGAGGACGAGCGCACCCTGGCCCGCAATTCGTTCCTCGCCGCCTTCCTCGACCACGACGAGCCGCGCAGGGCGGCGTGCCTGGCCGAGGTGGAGGCGTACGCGTTCGGCTGACGCCTCTTCGCGTCCTACGGCAGGAAGTACATCGGGTTCGGCAGCTTGAAGGACTTGTCCGCGTAGCCGCCGGTCAGGTCGCTGTACTGGTCGCCGAAGTTGCCGACGATGTTGTAACCGAGCGACTCGATGTGCTTGCGGGTACCGGACTTGTACTCGATGGTCGTGCACGTCGAGCCGCACGGCAGGTACGACGGCGGGCTGGCCGCGTTCTTCAGGTAGAGGTGCGCGGCGTCGGCGGTCGGCTTGTAGCCGACGGCGGCCAGATTCCGTACGGTGTCGGCGCGTTGGGCCTCCGGGCGGCCGGTGACCCAGAAGACCGTGATGCCCTGGTCCGCCGCCCAGTTGGTCAGCTTCTCCATGCCGAAGACGGCGTCCATGTTCTTGTTCGCGATGTACGCCGAGTTGCTGGCGGGCGTGTAGGCGAAGCCCACCTCCAGCTCGTAGTTGTACGTGTTCAGGCTGGTGTCGTCGACGTCCAGCACGATGGCGGGCTTGGCCGCGTGGCCGCCGCGGCCTCCGTGGCCTCCGTGGCCGACCTCGTGGGCCAGATACTGCTTGGCCTTGGCCTCGATGCCCGCGACCTGCTTGGCGTAGTTGCTGCTCGGCGACGCGAAGTGCTCGCCCGAGGCGTCCACGGTGTCGCCGTAGTACGCCTTGATCTCACTGACCACGTCGGTGAGGTTGGGGATCTGCTTGTCGCTGCGCGGCACGGAATCGTGGGCGCCGGCGACGCCGACTCCGTAGACCGTGGCGCCCAGCGACGCCGCGACCACGGCGACGGCCAAGGTGCGGGTGCGGGCGGAGAGTCGGGCTCGGGGCATGACGGTGCTCCTTCAACGCTCGGTTGGTGCCGGTGAACCTAGACCCGTCGATCCTGGCTGGTCAAGGGAGGTCTACGCGCGTGGCACCGAGCGCGGGTTCCGTCAACTCGTTTCCCTTGAGTTAACCCGCAGTTCAGAGGCCGTTGCGCCGGGCGGCCCGGATCGGCCGGGCGGCCCGGATGGGGCCGGCCGGGCGCCCGCCCGTCAGCGTCGGCCGTCGTCGGGGAGCGCCGCCGCCAGGATTCGCGCCGCGACCGCCGGGGAGTCCACCAGCGGGTGCAGCGCGAGCGCCCGCAGCGCGGCCCGGCGCGAGCCGGTGGCCGCCGCCTCGATCGCCGCCCGCTCCACGGCCTTCAGCTCCAGCATCAGCCCCGCCTGGTGCTCGTCCGGCGCCGCCACCGGCAGTGGCCTCGCCCCGAACGCCCCGACCTCGCACGGCACTTCGACCACGGCCTCCGGGTCGAGGAACGGCACCGCCCCGCCGCCCGGCACATTGAGGATCAGCGTCGTCCGCTCGTCCCGCGCGATGGCCCGCATCAGCGCGAGCGCCACCCGGTCGTAACCGCCGCCGTCCAGATCGTGCGGGTCGCGCTCCCAACCGCCGGACGCGGCACGGCTGTCCGCCATGTACGTCTCCTCGCGCTCCAGCCGGGTCCGCTCCCACAACTCCTGCGCCCGGCCCGGCTGTTCATCGGCCGCGACGAAGAACGCGCTCTGCTGCCGGTCCAGGAACTCACCGCGCGTGGCGTCCGCGGCGCGCACCGCGGCCAGCGACTCGCGCCGGAAGTAGTAGTAGTGCAGATACTCGTTGGGCAGCGAGCCCAGCGCGCCCAGCCACTCGGGGCCGAAGAGCCGGCCCTCCTCGAAGGTGCCGAGCGCCGCCGGGTCGGCCAGCAGGCCCGGCAGCAGGTCCGTACCGTCGACCGTCAACTTCCGCAGCCAGCCGAGGTGGTTGAGGCCCACGTAGTCGTAGCCGAAGCCCGGTCCGTCCGGGTCCGCGCCCGCCGCCCGCGCCGCCCGCCGCACCAGCCCCACCGGCGAGTCGCAGATCCCGATCACCCGCGGGCCCAGCACCCGGCTCATCGCCTCGGTCACCATCCCGGCCGGATTCGTGAAGTTGATGACCCACGCGTCCGGCGCCACCGCCTTGACCCGTTCCGCCACCGCCGTCGCGACCGGCAGCGTCCGCAGCCCGTACAGCACCCCGCCCGCGCCGACCGTCTCCTGGCCCAGCACGCCCTCGGCCAGCGGCGCCCGCTCGTCCGAGACGCGGCCCGCGGTGCCGCCGACGCGGATCGCCGAGAAGACGAACCGCGCTCCGCGCAGGGCGTCGTCCAGGTCCGTCGTCGCCCGCACCGGCGGGCCGCCCGGCATCGTCGCCAGCACCGCCGTGATCACCCGCAGCCGCCGCGGGTCCGTGTCGTACAGCACGACGTCACTGACCGTGGGGTCGTCGAGCAGGGCTCGGTACACGAGGGGGACGCGGAAGCCGCCGCCTCCCAGAATCGTCAGGCGCATGCGCGGTGACCTTCCGTCCTGCCTGGCTGATGTCGTCCCCCGGATCTTCCCCCGGCGGGGGCTCGCCGCGCCCACCGGCCCCGCGGTGCGGCAACCGACATCAGGTGGCGGTACGTGCAGCCCCGGGCGCGGACGCCGTGGCACAGTGACGGGATGGACGACATGCCCGTTCTCGACCCCCTCGGCACGCTCCGCGCGGCGGGCGACCCGGCGACCGACGTCTACCTGACCGGCACCGTGTTCCTGGACATCATCTTCACGGGACTGGACAGCGCGCCCGTACGCGGCACCGAGTCGTGGGCGCGGGGGATGGGTTCGAGCCCCGGCGGGATCGCGAACATGGCGACGGCGCTGGCGAGGCTCGGGCTGCGGACGACGCTGGCGGCGGCGTTCGGGGACGACGTGTACGGCGACTACTGCTGGGACAGCCTGTCGTCGGGCGAGGGCATCGACCTGGCGCCGTCGCGTCGCATCCCCGGCTGGCACTCGCCCGTGACGGTGTCGATGGCGTACGAGGGCGAGCGGACGATGGTCAGCCACGGGCACGAGGCGCCGCCCGCGCAGGAGTCGGTGCCTGCCTGCCCGCCGCCCGCGCGGGCGGCGGTGGCGTCGCTCGGGCACCACGGCAGGGCGGGCGACCAGGAGCGGGACCAGGAGTGGATCGGGGCCGCCGCCGCCTCGGGGACGAAGGTCTTCGCGGACGTCGGCTGGGACGAGACCGGCCGCTGGGACCCGGCAGACCTGGATGGGCTACGGCACTGCGCCGCGTTTCTGCCGAACGCCGAGGAGGCCATGCGGTACACCCGGACGGCCTGCCCGCGCGAGGCCGCCAGGGCCCTGGCCGAACGGGTGCCGCTCGCGGTGGTGACCCTCGGCTCCGAGGGCGCCTTCGCCGTGGACTCCGGCAGCGGAGAGACGGCCGAGGTGCCCGCCCTGATCGTGGAGGCCCTGGACCCCACGGGCGCGGGCGACGTCTTCGTCGCCGGATTCGTGACCGGCACGCTCGCCGCCTGGCCGCTGGCCGACCGGCTGGCCTTCGCGTCGCTGTGCGCGGCGCTGTCCGTGCAGGAGTTCGGCGGCTCGCTGTCCGCGCCCGGCTGGGCCGAGATCGCCGCCTGGTGGCAGCAGACGAAGGCGCGGGCGCGGGCCGCCGCGGACCCGGGCCCCTGCGACCCCGCCTCCCCGCTCGGCCGCTACGCCTTCCTCGACGCCCTGCTGCCCACCGACCCCCGGCCCTGGCCGCTGCGCCGCGCCGTCCCCACCGTCGGCTTCCGCCCCGCCTGAGCCCCGGCCCGCGAGCCGCTCCCCGCACCCCCGCCCGGACCCTCGCCCGCGCCCCTGCCCACGCGGCTCCCCGCGTGGCTCCCCGTGCCCCTTCCGCCGCGGGCACACCGCCAAATCCCCTCGGCGGGCGCGGCGCGGCGTCGTACGCTTGGAACCCCCAGGCCCCTCCGGGCCTGCCGATCAGCAGAAAGCGGGATGAGCAGGCCCTAGCGCCGGCCCATGACTCAGACACCGACCAAGCAGCAGCCGCAGCCGCCGCAGCAGGCGCGCGCCCACTTCGTCGTACCGGCCAAGCACCCCATGGTGACCGTCCTGGGATCGGGAGACGCTCTCCTCCGCGTGATCGAGCAGGCGTTCCCGGCCGTCGACATCCACGTCCGAGGCAACGAGATCAGCGCCGTCGGCGAAGCCCCCGAGGTGGCCCTGGTCCAGCGGCTCTTCGACGAGATGATGCTGGTGCTGCGCACCGGCCAGCCGATGACCGAGGACGGGGTGGAACGCTCCATCGCTATGCTCAGGGCCAACGGCACGGCGGTCGACCCGGACGCGGAGACGCCCGCCCAGGTCCTCACGCAGAACATCCTGTCCAGCCGCGGCCGCACGATCCGCCCCAAGACGCTCAACCAGAAGCGGTACGTGGACGCGATCGACACCCACACCATCGTCTTCGGCATCGGCCCTGCGGGCACCGGCAAGACCTACCTGGCCATGGCCAAGGCCGTCCAGGCCCTCCAGTCCAAGCAGGTCAGCCGGATCATCCTCACCCGCCCCGCGGTCGAGGCCGGCGAACGCCTCGGCTTCCTGCCCGGCACCCTCTACGAGAAGATCGACCCGTACCTGCGCCCGCTCTACGACGCCCTGCACGACATGCTCGACGCCGACTCCATCCCCCGCCTGATGGCAGCGGGCACGATCGAGGTCGCCCCGCTGGCATACATGCGCGGTCGCACGCTCAATGACGCGTTCATCATCCTCGACGAGGCGCAGAACACCAGCGCCGAGCAGATGAAGATGTTCCTCACCCGGCTCGGCTTCGACTCGAAGATCGTCATCACCGGTGACGTGACGCAGGTCGACCTGCCGAACGGGACGAAGAGCGGGCTGCGGCAGATCCAGGACATCCTCACCGATATCGAGGACATCCACTTCTCCCGGCTGACGAGCACGGACGTGGTGCGCCATAAGCTGGTCGGACGCATCG
Organism: Streptomyces sp. NPDC003300; assembly: GCF_040610915.1. Classification (NCBI taxonomy): domain Bacteria; kingdom Bacillati; phylum Actinomycetota; class Actinomycetes; order Kitasatosporales; family Streptomycetaceae; genus Streptomyces; species Streptomyces sp. NPDC003300. The sequence continues at coordinate 20,758 of NZ_JBEXNE010000020.1, forward strand.
TGGACGCCTACGAGCGCTACGACGACAGCATCGCCGGCGCGACCGGTGCCAACGGAAAGTAACCACTTCACCATCATGGCGATCGACGTCAACAACGAGTCCGGCTGGGAGATCGACGAGCGGGCGGTCCTGGACGCCGCCCGCTACGCCCTTCAGCGCATGCGAATCCACCCGCTCTCCGAACTGTCGGTGATCGTGGTGGACGCCGACGCCATGGAGCAGCTCCACATGCAGTGGATGGACCTGCCGGGGCCGACGGATGTCATGTCCTTCCCGATGGACGAGCTGCGTCCGGGGAAAGAGGACGAGGAGCCGTCGCAGGGGCTGCTCGGCGACATCGTGCTCTGCCCCGAGGTCGCCAAGAAGCAGGCGGAGGAGGCGCCGACGAAGCACTCCATGGACGAGGAGCTGCAACTGCTCACCGTCCACGGCGTCCTCCATCTGCTGGGCTACGACCACGAGGAAGCCGACGAGAAGGCCGAGATGTTCGGTCTGCAGAAGGCCATTCTGGACGGCTGGCGCGACGAGCAAGGGGCCGAGGGCCCGTCGCCCGCGCCCACCACCCACTGACGCCGACGGTGACTTCCGCATGATCGTCTCCGCTGTTGTCCTGGTCGTCGTCGCCTGGCTCGCCGCCTGCGCCGAGACGGCCATCGCCCGCGTGTCCCGCTTCCGCGCCGAGGACGCGCTGCGTTCCGGCCGCAAGGGCGCCGCCAATCTGCTGGCCGTCGCCTCCGACCCGACCCGTTACCTCAATGTCGCCCTGCTGCTGCGGGTCGGCTGCGAGACGGCCGCGGCCGTCCTGATCACCGTCGTGTGCGACCGGCACTTCGACAGCACCTGGGAAGTCCTCGTCGTCGCGATCGGCGTCATGGTGCTCGTGTCGTACGTGGCCGTCGGCGTCTCACCGCGCACCATCGGCCGCCAGCACCCGATGAACACCGCGACCGCCGCCTCGTACGTCCTGCTGCCGCTGGCCCGCGTCATGGGCCCGGTGCCGGGGCTGCTGATCCTGCTGGGCAACGCGGTGACGCCCGGCAAGGGCTTCAAGCGCGGCCCGTTCGCGAGCGAGGCCGAGCTGCGCGCGATGGTGGACCTCGCGGAGTCCGAGTCGCTGATCGAGGACGAGGAGCGCCGGATGGTGCACTCGGTCTTCGAACTGGGTGACACCATCGTCCGCGAGGTGATGGTGCCGCGGCCCGAACTGGTCATGATCGAACGGTTCAAGACGATCCGTCAGGCCATGACGCTGGCGCTGCGCAGCGGCTTCTCCCGTATCCCGGTGACCGGGGAGAGCGAGGACGACGTCGTCGGCTTCGTCTACCTCAAGGACCTGGCGCGCCGGGTGCACATCAACCGGGAGTCGGAGTCCGAGCCGGTCTCGACGCTGATCAGGCCCGCGTCCTTCGTGCCCGACACCAAGAACGCCGGGGACCTGCTGCGCGAGATGCAGCAGGAGCGCAACCACGTGGCCGTGGTGATCGACGAGTACGGCGGGACCGCCGGGATCGTCACCATCGAGGACATCCTGGAGGAGATCGTCGGCGAGATCACCGACGAGTACGACCGCGAGACGCCCCCGGTCGAGGAGTTGGGCGAGGGCTCGTACCGCGTCACGGCCCGCCTGGACATCGGCGACCTCGGTGACCTGTACGGGGTGGAACTCGACGACGACGATGTCGAGACAGTGGGCGGGCTGCTCGCCAAGTCCCTCGGCCGGGTCCCGATCCCCGGTGCCACCACGGTGGTGCCGCTGCCGGAGGACGGGTCGGGCGACCGCGGTACGGCCGCGCTGCGGCTGACGGCCGAGGCGCCCGCGGGCCGCCGCAACCGTATCCACACCGTCCGGGTCGACCCGGTCGCGGAGGTCCCGGCCTCCTGAGACACCCGGGCTCCTGAAACCCCCGGGCCCTGAGATCCCCGGGCTCCTGAGACCCCCGGGCTCCTGAGGACGGTCGGCCCGTCAGGGGCGGGTGCGCTCGGCGAGGAAGCGGCGGGCGTGGGCGAGGAACGCCTTGGCGGCGGGGGACGCGCCCGCGTGCTCCCGCCAGGCGAGCGCCAGCCGGGAGCGGACCGCGGGCCGGGTCAGCGGCAGGACGCGCAGGCCGGGGCGTGAGGCGGCGAGACCGGCCGGCAGGAGCGCGACGCCGAGGCCGCGCTCCGCGAGGGCGGCGAGGACTTCCGGGTTGCCCGCCTCGAAGGCGATCCGGGGCGTGAAGCCCGCCGCCGCGCACGCGGTGTCGACGGCGGCCCGCAGCCCGGTGCCGGTGGGCAGGACGATCAGGGGCCGCCCGTCGAGCGCCTTGACGGGCATGGTCCGGCGCCCGGCCAGCGGGTCGCCGGGCGCGACGGCCGCCACCAGCGCGTCGTCGATGACCGTCTGCGTCCCGATGCCCTCGGGCGGTTCCCCGGCGATCCCGGCGAAGGCCAGGTCGTAGCGCCCGTCGCGCAGCCCGGCCAGCAGCCGGTCCGAGGTGTCCTCGCCGAGCGTGATCTCCACGCCCGGATACGCGTCGTGGAAACCGGCGAGCATCCCCGGCACGTCCATGTCGGCGCCCAGCGAGGTGACGGTGCCGATGGCGACCCGGCCGCGTACCAGCCCGGTCAGCTCCTGCGCCGCCAGCCGCGCCCCGGCGACGGCGTCGAGCGCGGCCCGCGCGTACGGCAGCACCGCGCGCCCGGCCTCGGTGAGCCGCACGGTACGGCCCGAGCGGTCGAACAGCGGCTGCCCCAGCTCCCGTTCGAGCTGTCTGACCTGCGCGCTGATCCCCGGCTGCGCCACGTGCAAGGCGGTCGCCGCCCGGGTGAATCCCGCCTCGTCGGCCACCGTCACGAAGTATTCGAGCTGCCGCAGTTCCATAACCGGACATGCTAGCTCGCAGAAGATCCAGATCTTGGACTTATGGACGGGGGCCGTCGAGAATGGACAGCGGGGGAACCGAGGAGCACACCAGGGAGCGCCACACCATGACCGAGAACCGCGCTTGCGCCACCCACCCGGAGGACATCGCCCGGCTGTTCGTGGAGCGGGTCAACTCCGGTGACCTGGAAGGGATTCTGGAGCTCTTCGAACCGGACGCGGTGGTCGCCTTCCCGATCGACCGCCCGTCGCGGGGCACGGCGGCGCTGCGCGAGCTGTACGCGGGGCTGCTCGCCGCCAAGCCGGTCTTCGAGGTCGAGGAGCCGCTGCCCACCTTGATCAGCGGTGACCTCGCGCTGACCTCCACCCGCCCGAAGGACGGCACGGGCGGCCGGGTCCAGGTCGCCCGCCGCCAGCCGGACGGCCGCTGGCTGCGCGTCCTGGACCGCCCGGAGAGCTGAGCCCTGGCCGCTCAGACCCCGGCTGTACGGCCGCGGCCGAGCCCCACCGCGACCATGACCGCCACCGCGAGCAGCACGGCCGCGTCCACCGCCAGCGCCAGGTGGATACCGGACAGCAGGTGCGCCCGGCTGGACGCCAGCGCGGAGAGCAGCGGGATGCCGACCGTCAGACCGATCTGCTGACTGCTCGTCACCAGTCCGGTGGCCAGGCCCTGTTCGTGGTCCGGCAGTCCGGACGTCGCGGTGATCCCGTACGAGACGATCACCCACAGGTGGCCGACGCACGCCAGCGTGACCCCGGCCATCGCCAGCCACGTGCCGGAGGAGCCGGGGCCGAGCAGGACCAGCACGGCGGTCAGCGCGCCCTGCACCACCAGACCGGCCAGCAGCGTGCCGCGGGTGCCGATCCGGCCGATCACCCGCGCCGCGGTCATCCCCGTGACGGCCGCGGCCACGCCCTGGACACCGAAGACCAGGCCGGTGCGGAACGCCGACAGGCCGCGGATCTCCTGGAGGTAGAGGGTGAGCAGGAAGACCACCGTGCTCATCATCGAGAAGGTGGCGAGCCCGGCCAGATTGCCCCAGGCCACCGTGCGTCGGCGCAGCATCGGCAGCGACACCAGCGGCTCGGCGGCCCGCGACTCCACCGCCACGAAGGCGGCCAGCAGCGCGACGCCCAGCACCAGGGCGGCGATCACGTCGGCGCCGCCGAAGCCGCGCTGCGCGGCCGTGGACAGCGCGTAGATCACCGCGAGCAGCCCGCCGGTCACGGTGACCGCGCCGGGTACGTCGATCCGCGGGCGGCGCGGGTGCCGCGACTCGGTGAGCAGCGCGGGCGCGGCGGCCAGGACGAGGACGCCCGCGGCGGCCAGCAGCGCCATCGTGGACCGCCAGCCGAAGGCGTCGGTGAGCGTGCCGCCCATCACCATGCCGATGGTGAAGCCCAGCGACAGCAGCGTGCCGCTGATCCCCAACGCCCGCTCCCGCAGCGGCCCTTCGGGGAAGGTCGTGGTCAGCAGCGACATGCCGGTCGGCACCACGGCCGCCGCGCCCAGGCCCTGCACGGCCCGCGCGGCCAGGAAGGCCGCCGGGTTCCAGGCGAGGGTGGCCAGCAGCGAGGCGGCGGCGAAGACCGCGAGACCGGTCAGGAACAGCCGGCGCCGCCCGTACAGGTCGGCGATCCGGCCGAAGAGCAGCAGGAATCCGCCGGACGGCAGCGCGAAGGCGGTCACCGCCCACTGGAGATTGGCCCTGCTCATACCGAGGTCGGAGCCGAGGACGGGCAGCGACACGTTCAGGATGGAGAAGTCCAGGGAGATCATGAACTGGGCGGCGCAGAGCACGAGGAGCACCAGCTTGGCGCGTATGCCGAGGTGTTGGGGAGCCGGGGCGCGCAGGGCGCCCGTCGTGCCCGAGGCGGGGCCCGAGGCGGACGTGCTCGAAGAGGCGGGGCCCGAGGCGGACGTGCTCGAAGGGGACGCGGTGGTGTCGGTTGCCATGCGACCACCTTCCGGCGATCCACGGGCCGGTGGGGAGCCGCCCTTTATGCTGGTGGCCGGACCACCAGCCAGGCCGCAGGCCGAGGGGGAGCGAGTGGAACAGACCGTGTCCGCGCCGTTGTCGTCGAAGCCGCACCGCCGCCGGGAACTGCGGGACTTCCTGATGGCCCGCAGGGCCCGGATCTCGCCCGCGCAGGCCGGACTCCCGGACGGCGGCGCCCGGCGCCGCACACCGGGGCTGCGCCGCGAGGAGGTCGCCGTGCTGGCCGGGGTCGGCGCGTCCTGGTACCAGTGGCTCGAACAGGGACGCGACATCACCGTCTCCCCGCAGGTCCTCGACGCGGTCGCGCGCGTGCTGCGCCTGACCGGTCCGGAGCGGCGCCATCTGTACGTGCTCGCCGGGCTCAATCCGCCGCTGCCGGAAGCGGTGCCCGACGCCGACTTCTGCGAGGGGCTCTACCGGCTGATCGAGTCCTGGTCGCCGTTCCCCGCGCACATCATGGACGCCTACTGGAACATCCTGGCGTTCAACGAACCGGCCCGGCAGACCTTCGCCTTCACCGCGCGCGACACCAACTGCCTGGTCAGCTTCTTCACCGACCCCGTCTACCGGGGCCGCGCCGACCGGCACGCGACGCTGGCGGCGACCATCGTCGCCCAGTACCGCGCCGCCGCCTCGGAGTACCCGGACGACGAGGGCTTCCACCGGATCGTCTCCGAACTGGCGGCGGTCAGCACGGAATTCGCCGAGCTGTGGGCGCTCGGCGACGTCCAGCCCAGCGGCCAGCTCGTCAAGGAGCTGAGCCACCCGCTCGTGGGCGACCTCCACTTCGAGAGCACCCAACTGCGCATCCCGGCCCGCCCCGACCTCACCATCGTGATGCACAATCCGCTGCCGGACACCGACACGGCCGCCAAGCTCCAGTGGCTGGCGTCACCGGAGCAGCGGCGCGGGTCGTTCCGCTCGGTGGACGAGCAGGCGAGCTGACCGCGGGGGCCTCAGGATTTCCGGGCCCGCGGGTCCCCCGGACGGGCCCGGATCGCCGGGGTCTCGGGACCTCGGGCTCTCAGGCACTCAGGCTCTCGGGACCTCAGGCACTCAGGCTCTCGGGCTCTCGGGACCTCAGGTGCCGAAGGTGCCGATCATCGAGACCAGGTTGGCGCTGGCCGCCTGGATCGACGTGGCCAGGCTCGTGTCCGCCAGATAGAACCCGAAGGCACCGCAGACGAGAGCGTGGGTCGCCTTCATCGAGCCCTTCCGCTTCAGGAAGAAGGCCGCGACGGCGAGGACGATGACGAAGGGCAGGTGCAGAAGCATCGAATCACCTCAGACGAGGAGGACTGCACGACCCACGCTAAGCGCGGTTCGCTGTCCGCGCATCTTCGGCCACCCAGGGTGACGACACCGGGAGCCACCTCCGCGAAGGCGCGTGCGGCGCGGCGGATAAGGTCGGCGCATGAGCGATGCGACCGTGGACCCGGAAGACCGGAAACTCATCACGTTGGCCCGGTCGGTCCGTGCCCGTAACGGCGCGCCGGAAGGCGCGGCGGTACGGGACGAGATGGGCCGGACCTATGTGGCGGGCCCCGTGGCGCTGGCGTCGCTGAATCTCAGCGCGCTCCAGACGGCGGTGGCGATGGCGGTGGCGAGCGGGGCGACCTCGCTGGAGGCGGCCGTCGTGGTCACGGCGGAGACCGCCGCCGCGGACCGGGACCGCGCCGTCGTCGGGGACCTGGGCGGCCCGGCCACGCCGGTGATCCTCGCGGCCCCGGACGGCACGGTCCGAAGCACGGTCACCGCGGGCTAGGAGTCGAAGGGGCCGTTCGTGATCCGCCGGACAGGCCCTGGGGCCTGTCCGGCGCGGCGGGACGCACCCTAGAGCGCGTCGGGTCCGCGCTCCCCGGTCCTGACCCGTACGGCCGTCTCGACCGGCACCGCCCACACCTTGCCGTCACCGATCTTGCCGGTGCGGGCCGCGGCCACGAGCGTCTCGATGACGGCCTCGACGTCGGCGTCCTCGACCAGCACCTCCACCCGGGCCTTGGGGACGAGGTCGACCCGGTACTCCGCGCCGCGGTAGACCTCGGTGTGGCCGCGCTGGCGCCCGTAGCCGCTGGCCTCGGTGACGGTGAGGCCGTGCACGCCCATCTCCTGGAGTGCGGTCTTCACGTCGTCCAGTTTGAACGGCTTGATGACCGCGGTGACCAGCTTCATCCGAGGGTGCTCCTGTCCGGGACGTGAGCAGCGGCCTTGTGCGCGGGGAGCGACGTGCCGTGCGTCAGTACGCCGTGATCGTAGGCGGTCTCGGCGTGCACGGTCAGGTCGAGGCCGGTCCGTTCCTCCTCCTCGCTCGCCCGGAAGCCCATCAGCCGGTCGATCGCCCGCCCGATGCCGTACGTCACGGCGAAGGCGTACGCCCCGACCGCCGCGACCGCGACGGCCTGTCTGCCGAGCTGGCCGAGGCCGCCGCCGTACAACAGGCCCTCGGGGCCGCCGGTCATGGTGGCGGTGGCGAGCAGGCCGATGAGCAGGGTGCCGACCACGCCGCCGACGAGATGGACGCCGACCACGTCGAGCGAATCGTCCACGCCCCAGCGGAACTTCCAGCTCACGGCGTACGAGCAGAGCACCCCGGCGCAGAGCCCGACGACCAGCGCGCCCACCATGTCGACGCTGCCGCAGGACGGGGTGATGGCGACGAGACCGGCGACCGCGCCGGACGCGGCGCCCAGGGTGGTGGCGTGCCCGTCCCTGCGCTTCTCGACCAGCAGCCAGCCGAGCAGCCCGGCGCAGCCCGCCGCCTGGGTGTTGACGAAGGCGGCGGCGGCCAGGCCGTTGGCGCCGAGCGCGGACCCGGCGTTGAAGCCGAACCAGCCGAACCAGAGCAGGCCCGCGCCGAGCAGCACCAGCGGCAGATTGTGCGGGCGCATCGAGTCCTTGCGGAAGCCGAGCCGGGGCCCGAGCACGATCGCCAGCGCGAGCCCGGAGGAGCCCGAGCACACCTCCACGACGGTGCCGCCCGCGAAGTCCAGCGCGCCCAGTTCGCCGACGATCCACCCGCCGGTGCCGAACACCCAGTGCGCGACGGGTACGTATACGGCCAGCGTCCACACCAGGACGAACACCACCCACGCGCCGAACCGCGCGCGGTCCGCGACGGCGCCGCTGATCAGCGCGGCGGTGACGATCGCGAAGGTGAGCTGGAAGGCGGCGAAGAGCAGGGTCGGCACATGGCCGGTGACGGTCGTCGGGGTGATGCCGTGCATCCCGAGGTGGTCCAGGCCGCCGATCAGGCCGAGGCCGCCCGCGTCGGGGCCGAAGGCGAGGGTGTAACCGGCGGTCAGCCAGACCACGGTGACCAGCGCGATCGACACGAAGCTCATCATGAACATGTTGAGGACGCTCTTGCTGCGGACCATGCCGCCGTAGAAGAGCGCGAGGCCGGGGGTCATCAGCAGGACCAGCGCGGTGGCGGCCAGCAGCCAGGCGGTGTCGCCCGCGTCGACCGCGGGTTGACCGGCGGACAGGAGCAGCACGGGGGAGTCCCTTCCATGGACGGCTGGGGAAGAGCGTCACGGGCGCGTATTTCCGGTTGTGGGCATACGTGTTTCCGCCGTGTTTCGTGTTGCGCGAGGGTTTCCGGCGGATCACCGTGCCGTCACCCGCGGGCCGCCGGAGAAGGGCCCCGGCGGGTGCCGTACGGGCGGGGGCGGGCTCAGGCACCCCCGTCTTCGGGGAGAATGGGCGCATGAGCGCTCGTACCCAGCCCGCAGACACCCCGCACCGGTCCGGTTTCGCCTGTTTCGTCGGCCGCCCCAACGCCGGGAAGTCCACCCTCACGAACGCTCTGGTCGGCCAGAAGGTGGCGATCACCTCCAACCGGCCGCAGACCACCCGGCACACCGTGCGCGGCATCGTGCACCGGCCGGACGCCCAGCTCGTGCTGGTCGACACCCCGGGGCTGCACAAGCCGCGCACGCTGCTCGGCGAGCGGCTCAACGACGTGGTGCGCACCACCTGGTCGGAGGTCGACGTGATCGGCTTCTGCCTGCCCGCCGACCAGAAGCTCGGCCCCGGCGACACCTTCATCGCGCGCGAGCTGGCCGGGATCAAGAAGACGCCGAAGGTCGCCATCGTCACCAAGACCGACCTGGTCGACGGACAGACGCTGCGCGAGCAGCTGCTCGCCGTGGACAAGCTCGGCCGCGACATCGGCATCGAGTGGGCCGAGATCGTGCCGGTCTCCGCGACCGGCGGCGACCAGGTCGAGCTGCTGGCCGACCTGCTGGTGCCGCTGCTGCCGGAGGGCCCGCTGCTCTACCCCGAGGGCGACCTCACCGACGAGCCCGAGCAGGTCATGGTCGCCGAGCTGATCCGCGAGGCCGCGCTCGAAGGCGTACGCGACGAACTGCCGCACTCCATCGCGGTCGTCGTCGAGGAGATGCTGCCGCGCGAGGGCCGCCCCGAGAACCGGCCGCTGCTCGACATCCACGCCAACCTCTACATCGAGCGGCCCAGCCAGAAGGGCATCATCATCGGCCCCAAGGGCGCCCGCCTGAAGGAGGTCGGCATGAAGTCCCGCACCCAGATCGAGGCCCTGCTGGGCACCCCGGTCTTCCTCGACCTCCATGTGAAGGTCGCCAAGGACTGGCAGCGCGACCCGAAGCAGCTCCGCAAGCTCGGCTTCTGACCCGCGGCCGGCTCGCGGTTCGCCGACCGTAGGCCGCCCGCGGCGGGTCAGGTGCGGTCGGCGTCCGCCAGGCGGGTCCTGGCGCTGGGGGCGGGCAGGGGGCTCGCGCCCTTGATCGTGCGGTGCAGGGGCGAGGTCTCGGTGCGCCGGATGCCGGGCAGCTCGGCGACGGGCCCGGTCAGATAGCGGTAGAGCGCGCTGGCGTCCTGGCAGTTCACGGAGGCGTAGACGTTGGCCGTGCCGGTGGTCGCCGCCGCGAAGGCGATCTCGTGGTGGGCGGCGAGCGCCGCCCCCACCTCGGCCAGACGGGCGGGCTCGACCTCCAGCCACAGCCCCGTCCGCAGCGCGGGCTGGAGCGCGCGCCGGTCGAAGTCCAGGTCGTAGTAGAGGACCCCGGCCGCCCGCAGCTCCGACATGCGCCGCCGTACCGTCGTCTGCGACCAGCCGGTGACCTCGGCCAGTTCGGCGGCGGGTGTCCGGCCGTCCACCGCGAGCGCGTCGAGCAGCGGCTGGTCGTCGGGGGCCAGCGGATACGGCGCCGTGCTCTCCGGGGCCGGGGCCTGCGCGTCCGCCACGACCAGCGCCCGCGCCTCGTCCGCGCTCAGCCAGCCCGCCTTGGTCACCGGGCTCAGATCCTGCCCGAAGAAGACGTGCAGCATCGCCTGCGCGGTCACCTGCACCACGCGCGGTGTGCGCGGCAGCTTCTGGAGCAGCAGCGAGTCGTCCCCCTGGGGGAGCGCGGCCTGCACCAGGCAGAAGATCTCGGTGCCGCCCGAGATGAGGCTGACCCAGCGGGTGTCGGTACGCCGGGCCAGCGCCTCGCTGACCGAGGCCGCCGCGTCCGGGGTGCACCGCACCCGTACGAACCACGGCGTCACACCGATCCGGTGCGGGTCGGTCAGGCCCACCACCCGCAGCAGTCCGCTGGAGCGGAGGCGGCCGTAGCGGCGGGCCACGGTCTGGTCGGAGACGCCGAGCACCTCGCCGATCCGGCGGAACGGCGCCCGGCCGTCGATCTGGAGGGCGTGCACGACCCGGTGGTCCAGCTCGTCGAGTCCCTCCAGCATGTCCCATGTCGTGTCGGATTCCATCGGTCAAGGCTAGGAGATGTCGGATTCCACCGCCAAGGTGTCGCTGACTGTGGCGTGGACCGGCCGTCACGGATCGTGGGAACCGCTGCACCCCACGATCCGCACGATCCGCCGGACTCGCGGACCCCATGAGGTCCGTCAGGCCCGCGAGGTCCGCTCCCGAACGGAGTTCCACCCATGCGCAAATGGCTGCCCCTCGTGGCGATCTGCCTGGGCGCCTTCATCCTGCTGGTCGACGTCACCATCGTGAACGTCGCCCTGCCGAGCATGGCGTCCGACCTCGACGCGTCCTTCACCTCCTTGCAGTGGGTGATGGACATCTACGCGCTCGCCCTCGCCGCCCTGCTGATGGTGGCGGGCTCGCTCGCCGACCTCTTCGGACACCGGCGGATCTACGCGGCCGGGCTCGTCGTCTTCGCCCTCGCCTCGCTGGCGGCGGCCCTGTCGCCGAACACCGCCGCGCTGATCACCGCGCGGGCCGTGCAGGGCGTGGGCGGCGCCGCGATGTTCGCCACCTCGGCCGCGCTGGTGTCCGCGACCTACCACGGCCGCGACCGCGGCACCGCCTTCGGCGTCTGGGGCGCGGTCAACGGCGCCGCCGCCGCTGCCGGGCCCATCCTCGGCGGCCTGCTCACCCAGGGCTTCGGCTGGCAGGCGATCTTCCTGGTCAACCTGCCGATCGCGGTCGTCGCCGTCGCGCTCACGCTGAAGGTGCTGCCCGCCGGGCGGCGCGGCGCCGGACGCCTGGACCTGCCGGGCGCCGCCGCCTTCACCCTCGCGGCGGCCTCGCTCACGTACGCGCTGATCCGCGGCGGCGAGCACGGCTGGACCGAGTCGCTGACCCTGACCGCCTTCGCGGTCGCCGCCCTGGCCGTCGTCGGCTTCGTCGTCGCCGAGGCCAGGTCCGCGCACCCCATGCTCGATCTGGCGCTGCTGCGCCGCGCCAGCTTCTCCGGCCTGCTCGGCGGCGCCCTGCTCTACCAGGCGGCGGCCTTCAGCGGCCTGGTCTACCTCTCGCTGTGGCTCCAGAACGTCCTCGGCCTCAGCCCGATCCGCGGCGGTCTGGCCCTGATGCCGCTGGCCGGGGCGTCCTTCCTGGCAGCGGCCGTCGCGGGCCGGCACATGCACCGCGTCGCGCCCCGGCTGCCGATCGCCGGCGGTCTCGTCCTGATCGCGGCGGGCTGCGCGGTGCTGTGGCTGTCCGTGCACGCCTCGTCCGGGCAGTCCGCCCTCTTCGCGGGCCTGGCGGTCGTCGGTGTGGGCGCGGGGCTGGCCACCCCGGTCCTGGTCTCGGCCGCCGTGGAGGCCGTGCCCCCGCAGCGCGCAGGCATGGCGGGCGCCGCCGTCAACACCTTCCGCCAGCTCGGAATGACGCTCGGCATCGCGGTATTCGGCGCCGTCTTCACCTCGCGGCTGCGCGACACGACCGCGGGCGGCGGCTCGCTGCGGGCCGGATACGCCTCGGGCCTGGACCGCATTTCCCTTTACGCGGCGGTCGCCGCGCTGGCCGGAGCCGTGCTCGTCCTGGCCACGCTCCGCCCCGCCGCTGCCGCCTCTGCTCCCGCTCCGGCCGCTGACGGTGACGCCTCGGCCGAGGCTGAGGGAAAGCCCCAGGTCAGCGCGGTGGAGGAGGTCGCCACCGGCCGGAAATGACGGCTGGCGACCGCTTCATCCGATTCACCCGCTTTTGAGTGACCGGCGCCACATATGACGGACACATAAAGTGCCCCCTCTTTCACGCACCGCGACAGAGGGGGCACCCCTTTGTGATCCCCTCGATAGGACGCAGGTCACATACGAAGCCGCTTAGTACACCGCGCCTCCCGTATTGACGGGAAAACGCCTCCTCCCGACCCCGTCTACGAATGCAATCCGTAGACGGGGTCTTTGACCTCTGAATTGCCCGCCTCTAACAATTCACTGGTCCGCTACGGAGGAAGAGGTAATTCCCGAATGCAGCTCCCCACGATCCCGAAGAAGCTCCCTACGTTCACCGCGTTCAACCGGATGCCGAAGAAGCACAAGATCACGGCCGCCGGCGCTGTCGCCGCTGCCGCGGTCGTGCTGACCGTGACCGGTCTGGAAGCGACCGCAGGTGCCGGTTCGGCGACCGCGGCGAGCAACCCGGCCGGGTTCTCGGTCTCCACCGGTACGCAGGTCAAGGACCTGAACGCGCAGACCGGCCTCGCGTCGCAGAAGTCCATCAGGGACGCCGCGCAGAAGAAGACCGACCAGGCCAACGCGGCGAAGAAGGCCGAGGCCGCCAAGCAGGCCGACGCCGCGAAGAAGAAGGCGGACGCCGAGGCCGCCAAGAAGAAGGCCGCGGCCGACGCCGCCGACCGCGCGAAGCAGAAGTCCGCCGCGAACCGCTCGACCAAGCGCGCCCCCGTCGCCGCGCCGAAGAAGGCCGCCGCCGCCACGCCCGTGAAGGCCGCCGCCAAGTCCTACTCGAACAACCTCGACGGCTGGATCAAGCAGTCGCTGGACATCCTGCACTCCAAGGGAATTCCCGCCAGCTACAACGGGATTCACAAGAACATCATCCGCGAGTCCAGCGGTAACCCGAAGGCCATCAACAACTGGGACATCAATGCCCGGAACGGCATTCCCTCCAAGGGCCTGCTCCAGGTGATCGACCCGACCTTCAAGACCTACCACGTGTCCGGTACTTCGTGGGACATCTACGACCCGGTCGCCAACATCACCGCCGCCTGCAACTACGCGGCCGACCGCTACGGCTCGATGGACAACGTGAATTCCGCGTACTGATCGCGCACTTCACCACCCACCGCACCCCGGAAGGGCGGCGAGGCCCCACGGCCCCGCCGCCCTTCCGGCGTCAGCGGCGCCCGCCGGTCGGCCAGGTGCCTAGACGCCCGTGAGAAGCAGCGGGACGGTCACCGGGATTCCAGGTCTTCGGACGGGGGCGGCCTACGCGCCCTCGCCCAGGACCGCCTCGATCAATTCGCGTTGGGCGGGGGTCAGGTGGGGGTCGGCGCAGTGGGCGGTGCGGCCGTCGGCGGTGATGGCGTAGGTGAAGCCGTCGGGGACCGGGGGGCCCGAGGGCGGCGGAGCGGCCAGGACGGCCTCGGCCAGGGAGGTGAGGCGGCCCGCGTCGGGGCGGCCCGCCGTGTCGAGGGCGGCGTGGCGGGGGATGCCCGCGAAGCCGCCGGAGCGGACCACCTCGATACGCATGGGCTGTGTCACGCCTCCTGCGGCTGGCCGGGCTGCTGGCGGGGGACCTCGGCCGCGGGGGCGGCGGCCGGAGCGACGCCCACCCGGGACCAGGACGAGAGCACCGCCTGGTGCTGCTCGCCTTCACCGTAGCGGGCCTTGGCCGCCGCGGCGGTGGCCGCGGCGAAGTCCGCGAACTGGGCGTGCGGCGACAGCGAGCCGCCGGTGAGGGTGTCGTACCAGATCTGCCCGGCCTGCTCCCAGGCGTTGCCGCCCAGCTCGGCCGCCAGGAGGTAGAAGGCGTGGTTGGGGATGCCCGAGTTGATGTGCACGCCGCCGTTGTCGCGCGAGGTGGTGACGTAGCCGTCCATCGTGCCGGGCTGCGGGTCCTTGCCGAGCCGCGGGTCGTCGTAGGCGGTGCCGGGCTCCTTCATCGAGCGCAGCGCGTGGCCGTCGACGCCCGGTGCGAGCAGCCCGGCGCCGATCAGCCAGTCGGCCTGCTCCGTGCTCTGCCCGAGCGTGAACTGCTTGATGAGGCTGCCGAAGACATCGGAGACGGACTCGTTGAGCGCGCCGGACTGCCCGAAATAGTCCAGGTTGGCGCTGTACTGGGTGACGCCGTGCGTCAACTCGTGGCCGATCACGTCCAGCGGAAGGGTGAAGTCCAGGAAGATCTCGCCGTCGCCGTCCCCGAAGACCATCTGCCGGCCGTTCCAGAAGGCGTTGTTGTAGCCCTGGAGGTAGTGGACGCTGGCCACCAGCGGCAGGCCCGCGTCGTCGATCGAGTGACGCCCGTACGCCTTCAGATACGTCTCGAAGGTCGCGCCGAGCGCGTCGTACGCCCGGTTGACGCTCGCGTCCTTGGACGGCTTGGCTCCCTCGGCGCGCACCTTGCGCCCCGGCAGCGTGTCCTGGTGCTTGGCGTCGTGAACGGTCCGTCGCGGCTGGTCGGAGGCGGCGGCCCCGGTGACGGCGGTGGCGCCGATCACCGTGGTCAGGCGGCGCCTGGTGCGTTGCAGCGCGTCCTGCTCCAGGGTGCGGCGAGCGGGTCCCGAGACCCCGGAGTCCTCGGAACGGGACAGCTTGTCGAGCACGTGCGGCGGCACGATCGTGCAGAAGACGGCGTTGGGCGCATGCGTGGCAGTCATGGCGGCAATGTGGCACGCGTCACAGTCGCTGTCACGGGTTGCGACGATGATTGACGAAAAGGAGCGAAGGATCATGGTTTGAGTGGACAGAACCGTGCATCTTGCATGCTGAGAGGATCTTCGTACCGGCTACGTGATTCCGTCCGCCTCGGTTATGGTCGTCCCATCATGCGTTTCGGGCTGCTTCTCCTTAGCTGCCGCGGCGAGGGCCTGTAGTCGTAGGCCGACCCCCTCCCCGCGGAGTTCAGGCGTGCCATCGCCGTCGGCCGACTTTCAGCCGGACCCCCGAGGAGCCAGAGCCCCATGACAACCCCCAATCGCGTCGGCCGTCCCACGCCCATCACCACGGCCACCGCGCGCCAGCGCCCCAGCGTGATGCCGGTCCACAAGTACGGCCACTACGAGGCCGTGGACATCGCCGACCGCACCTGGCCGAACGCCCGCATCACCCAGGCGCCCCGCTGGCTCTCCACGGACCTGCGCGACGGCAACCAGGCGCTGATCGACCCCATGTCGCCCACCCGCAAGCGCGAGATGTTCGACCTGCTGGTCCGCATGGGCTACAAGGAGATCGAGATCGGCTTCCCGTCCTCGGGCCAGACCGACTTCGACTTCGTACGCTCCCTGATCGAGGGCGACGCGATCCCCGAGGACGTGACGGTCTCCGTCCTGACCCAGGCGCGCGAGGAACTGATCGAGCGCACCGTCGAGGCCCTGCGCGGCGTACCCCGCGCCACCGTCCACCTGTACAACGCGACCGCGCCGGTCTTCCGCCGCGTCGTCTTCCGCGGCAGCCGTGACCAGGTCAAGGCGATCGCGGTGGACGGCACCCGGCTGGTGATGGAGTACGCCGAGAAGATCCTGGGCGACGACACCGTCTTCGGCTACCAGTACAGCCCGGAGATCTTCACCGACACCGAGCTGGACTTCGCCCTGGAGGTCTGCGAGGGCGTGATGGACGTCTGGCAGCCCGAGCCGGGCCGCGAGATCATCCTCAACCTGCCCGCCACCGTGGAGCGTTCCACCCCCTCCACGCACGCCGACCGCTTCGAGTGGATGTCGCGGAACCTGTCCCGCCGCGAGTACGTGTGCCTGTCCGCGCACCCGCACAACGACCGCGGTACGGCCGTGGCCGCCGCCGAACTGGCGCTCATGGCCGGCGCGGACCGGGTCGAGGGCTGCCTGTTCGGGCAGGGCGAGCGCACCGGCAACGTCGACCTGGTGACGCTGGGCATGAACCTGTTCAGCCAGGGCGTCGACCCGCAGATCGACTTCTCGCAGATCGACGAGATCCGTCGTACCGCCGAGTACTGCAACCAGATGGAGGTCCACCCGCGCCACCCCTACGCGGGCGACCTGGTCTACACCTCCTTCTCCGGCTCCCACCAGGACGCCATCAAGAAGGGCTTCGAGGCGATGGAGGCCACCGCCGCCGCCGAGGGCAAGACCGTCGACGACATCGAGTGGGCGGTGCCGTACCTGCCGATCGACCCCAAGGACGTCGGCCGCTCGTACGAGGCCGTCATCCGCGTCAACTCGCAGTCCGGCAAGGGCGGCGTCGCGTACGTGCTGAAGAACGGCCACAAGCTGGACCTGCCGCGGCGCATGCAGATCGAGTTCTCCCGGATCATCCAGGCCAAGACCGACAGCGAGGGCGGCGAGGTCACCCCCGCGCAGATCTGGTCGGTCTTCCAGGACGAGTACCTGCCCACCAGCGACAACCCGTGGGGCCGGGTCGCCCTGCGCTCCGCCCAGACGTCCACCTCCAGCGACGGCACCGACGCCCTCACCGTCGAGGCCGTGGTCGACGGCGTCGAGACCACCCTGAGCGGTACGGGCAACGGCCCGATCTCGGCCTTCGTCGACGCGCTGGCCGGGGTGGGCATCGACGCCCGCGTCCTGGACTACTCCGAGCACACCATGAGCGAGGGCGCCTCCGCGCGGGCCGCCTCGTACATCGAGTGCGCGATCGACGGAAAGGTGCTGTGGGGGATCGGCGTCGACCCCAACACCACCCGCGCGTCGTTGCAGGCGCTGGTCTCGGCCGTCAACCGGGCCGCGCGCTGACGGGATTGACCCGGTTCACCCGGTCCGTCCGAGGGGCGAAATCCCCCGGGCGGACCGGTTCGAGCACCCTCGCAAGGCAATTGCCCCTTACGCGGTACTGACTGCGACCGCCGACTGTGGCTAACATCACGGCAGTGCGGCAGCGTTGCCGAACGGCCGGAGGGTGCAGCGTGATGAAGCTGAGGCTGTGTATCTGGGGTGTGCGAACGGCGTGGCACACCGAGGACGACGGTGAGTTCTTCTGCCCTGATTGCGGCGGCGACCGTGCCTACCACCGCAGAACCGGCACCCGCAGACTGACCGTGCTCAATGTGCCGGTCCTGCGCCGGGGCCCCGCGGGCACCGTCATCGAGTGCACCGCCTGCCACCGGCAGTACGCCTCCGACGTCCTGCTGCGGCCCACCACCACCCGCTTCTCCGCGATGCTGCGGGACGCCGTGCACACCATCGCGCTCGCCGTCCTCACCGCGGGCGGCGCCACCGGCCGCCCGGCCCGCGAGGCCGCCGTCGGCGCCGTGCGCTCCGCCGGGTTCTCCGACTGCACCGAGGACCAGTTGCTCGGGCTGCTCGCCGCCATCGTCGCCGACGAGGGCCGGTACGGCGCCTCCGGCTCGGGGGGTGCCCCACTCGGGCCCGACTCCTTCGCCGACGAGGTCGACGGGTGCGGGAGCTGGCTGTCCATCGAGCTCCACGAGGCGCTCGAGCCCCTGGCCGACCACCTCGACCCGCTCGGGCGCGAGCGGGTTCTCCTCCAGGGCGCGCACATCGCCCTCGCCGACGGGCCCTACCTTCCTGCGGAACGCGAAGTCCTCGAAGCCGTCGGCCGCTGTCTCTCCCTGCCCCTCACCGACATCGACCGCCTCCTCGCCGGAGCCGCCGCGGCCCTCTGACCTGCGGTCCGCCCGCGCGTGGGCGCCCTGGCGCGCAGGGCCTGTTCTCAAGGTGCCCCCCCCAGCGCCCCTGGCAGGGCACAGGCCCTGCGTGAAGGGGGGCGTACTCCTGGGGGAGTAGCCCCCGGATCGGTCCTGGGCGGGACGAGGAAGCCGAGCCCGGCGGAGGAAGCTGACGGTAGGAGAAGACCTCGGCTTTCGGAGGAGCCCATGAACGTCACCACACGTCCGTGGGCGGTACCGCGGCTCAGGGCCGTACCGCTGGCCCGTCTGCGCCCCGCCGCGACCCCGTGACCTGGCTCGGCGCACCCCGCGTCCGGGAGGATGGGTCCGTGGCGCTCACCATGGACCTTCTGCGCGCCCCGCGCATCCCGGCGGCGCCGGGACCGCGGGTCGCCCCCGCCGACGTGGCGTTCGCCGCGCTCGTGTTCGCCGTGGAGGCGTTCCTGGCGTGCTGTCTGCCGGAGGAGCCGGCCAGCGGGCGGCCGGACCTGGCGGGCTGGGCGCTGCTGGTGGGCAGCGCGCTGGTGCTGGTGTGGCGGCGGCGTTCGCCGCTGGTGTGCATGCTCGGGATGCTGGCGTTCGTGGCGCCGTACCACTACCTGGAGAACATCCAGGTGGCGCCGATCCCGTCGAGCATGGTGGCGCTGTACGCGCTGGCGGTCGCGGGGCCGCCCGTGCGTACGTTCCTGCTGCTGCCGACGGTGATCGCGCTGATGGCGGCCATCATGTCGACGATCAGCGCGCCGCACGCGGGCACCGACATGCTCAAGAGCGCCGGCTGGATCGTGGCGGTCGCGGTGGCGGGCGAGGTGGTGCGGATGCACCGCAACTACGTGGCCGCGATCGTCGGGCGGGCCGAGCGCGCCGAGCGCACCCGCGAGGAGGAGGCGGCCCGCCGGGTCGCGGAGGAACGGCTGCGGATCGCCCGCGACCTGCACGACCTGCTCGCGCACAGCATCACCCTGATCGGCGTGCAGACGTCGGTGGCCGCGCACATCCTGGTCGCCGACCCCGACCGGCTCGACCGTACGGCGGTGGCCGCCGCGCTCGACACGATCGCCGACACCTGCCGGGAGGCCCGCGCCGAGCTGCGGACCACGCTGCGGGTGCTGCGCGCGGACGGCGACGGCCCGCTGCCCGACCTCGCGGGGATACCGGCCCTCGCCAAGGCCGCCGAGGCGGCGGGGGCCAGGGTGGACCTGGGCGACGCCGTGGGCGTCGCGCCGGTGCCGCCCGCGGTGGGCGCCGCGGCCTTCCGGATCGTCCAGGAGTCGCTCACCAACGCGGTACGGCACGCGGGGGTCCCGAGCCCGCTGATCACCGTACGGGTGGACCGCCGGGAGACGGCCCTGCACCTGCTGATCGAGGACGACGGCTCCTGCGGCGGCCCCGCGCCCGCGAACCGCGCCGAGGGGCGTACCGAGGGCTTCGGCATCGCCGGTATGCGCGAGCGCGCCCGCAGCGTCGGCGGCACCCTCACCGCGGGGCCGCGCCAGGACCGTACGGGCTTCGCGGTCAGCGCCGTGCTGCCGCTCACCGTCGATCACCAGGGAGACCACAGATGACCTCGCCGCCGCCGATCCGCGTGCTGCTCGCCGACGACCAGACGCTGGTGCGGGCCGCGTTCGCGATGCTGGTGGAGTCCGCCCGCGACATGGAGGTGGTCGGGCAGGCGGCGAACGGCCTGGAGGCGGTCGAGCAGGCCCGCAGCGCCCGCGCCGACGTCATCGTGATGGACATCCGCATGCCGGAGCTCGACGGCATCGAGGCCACCCGGCGGATCGCCGCCGACGACGACCTGGCGGGCGTACGCATCCTCGTACTGACCACCTACGACGACGACCAGCACGTGGTGTCGGCGCTGCGCGCGGGCGCGTCCGGCTTCCTGGTCAAGGACACCAGGCCCGCGGAGCTGCTGGACGCGATCCGTACCGTGGCGGCCGGGGACTCGCTGCTGTCGCCCGGCCCCACCGCGCGGCTGATCGCCCGGGTGCTGCGGCTGCCGGACCGGCCGCTGGTCAGCGCCCCGGCCCCGGCCGGGCTCGGCGGGCTGTCCGAGCGCGAGCGCGAAGTCCTCACGCTGGTCGCACGCGGCCTGAACAACGCGGAGACCGGTGAGGCGCTGGGCCTGAGCCCGCTCACCGCCAAGACGCACGTGAGCCGGATCATGGGCAAGCTCGGCGCCCGCGACCGCGCCCAACTCGTCATCACCGCCTACGAGTCCGGCCTGGTCGCGCCCGGCGCCGACCGCTGAGCCGGGGCCCGGCGGCGGCCGGTCGGCCGTCCGTCGCCGTACCGCTCCCGCCGTACGCGAGAATGGGCCCATGAGTCTGTTCCGCGACGACGGCATCGTGCTGCGCACCCAGAAGCTGGGTGAGGCGGACCGGATCATCACGCTGCTCACCCGGCGGCACGGACGGGTACGGGCGGTGGCCCGCGGTGTGCGCAGGACGAAGTCGAAGTTCGGCGCGCGCCTGGAGCCGTTCAGCCACGTCGACGTGCAGTTCTTCGTCCGCGGCGGGGAACTGGTCGGCCGCGGTCTGCCGCTGTGCACACAGGGCGAGACGATCGCGCCGTACGGCGGCTCGATCGTCACCGACTACGACCGCTACACCGCGGGCACCGCGATGCTGGAGACCGCGGAGCGCTTCACCGACCACGAGGGCGAGCCCGCCGTGCAGCAGTATCTGCTGCTGGTCGGCGCGCTGCGGACGCTCGCGGCGGGCGACCACGAGCCGCGGCTGGTGCTCGACGCCTTCCTGCTGCGGTCGCTGGCCGTCAACGGATACGCGCCCAGCTTCGACGACTGCGCCAAATGCGGTATGACCGGTCCCAACCGGTTCTTTTCGGTCGGCGCGGGAGGAGTCGTCTGCGGCGACTGCCGGGTGCCGGGAAGCGTCGTACCCTCACGGGAGTCACTGGAACTGCTCGGCGCGCTGCTGGGCGGCGACTGGGAGACCGCGGACGCCTGCGAGCCGCGCCACTGCCGTGAGGGCAGCGGGCTGGTGGCGGCCTACCTCCAGTGGCACCTGGAGCGCGGACTGCGCTCCCTGCGGTTCGTCGAGAAGACCTGAGCCGAGAAGGCATGAGGAGAAGTACCACCATGGCACGTCACGGGATTCTGGCCCGTTCCCGAAGCTCGTACCGGACACCCGACCCGCACCCGTCGGGGGCGCGTCCGCCGAAGCTCCAGAGCGAGCTGGTGCCCAAGCACGTGGCCGTCGTCATGGACGGCAACGGCCGCTGGGCCAAGGAGCGCGGCCTGCCGCGCACCGAGGGCCACCGGGTCGGCGAGGGCGTCGTCCTGGACGTGCTGAAGGGCTGCCTGGAGATCGGCGTCAAGAACCTCTCGCTGTACGCCTTCTCGACCGAGAACTGGAAGCGCTCGCCCGAGGAGGTGCGCTTCCTGATGAACTTCAACCGGGACGTGATCCGGCGGCGCCGCGACGAGATGGACGAACTCGGCATCCGCATCCGGTGGGTCGGGCGCATGCCCAAGATGTGGAAGTCCGTCGTGCAGGAGCTCCAGGTCGCCCAGGAGCAGACCGTCGACAATGACGCGATGACGCTGTATTTCTGCGTCAACTACGGGGGGCGCGCCGAGATCGCCGATGCGGCGCAGGCCATCGCCCGTGATGTCGCCGACGGGCGGCTCGACCCGTCCAAGGTCAACGAGAAGACCTTCGCCAAGTATCTCTACTACGCCGACATGCCCGACGTGGATCTCTTCCTGCGTCCCAGTGGTGAGCAGCGCACCTCCAACTATCTGCTCTGGCAGAGCAGTTACGCCGAGATGGTCTTCCAGGACGTGCTGTGGCCCGATTTCGACCGGCGCGATCTGTGGCGGGCCTGCGTCGAATACGCCTCGCGCGACCGTCGCTTCGGCGGGGCCATCCCCAACGAGGCCCAGCTCGCCGGCGACCAACGCGCCTAGGGCCTGTCCGGCGGATCACGAACGGCCCCTTCGACCCCTGGCACGCACGCCCGCCGCGTTGCCGGAATACCCGAATAGCTCCGCTATGAGGCTATCCCGGCGCCTTGCGCTCGCACGCGCCAGGCGCCGCCTGGACCGCCCATGATCCGCCGGACAGGCCCTAGCCCCTCCCGGGCGGGGTGACCCGATCCTTCCCGGGGCCGCCCCCGGACGGTTCCTCCGCCCCGGACGGCGGTCCGGCCTTCCCGGCCGCCGGGTGCCCTTGCGCAGGGCCTGCTTTTTTGGGGGCGCGGGGAACTGCGCGACCAGCCACGGCGGTGGCGCGCCGTTGAAAACCGGCCCCAGCGGGGCAGTTGCTGTGTGTTTTCGGGCTGAAAGCCCGGTGGTGGCTGAGCGCGCAGTTCCCCGCGCCCCCAAAGACACGTGGCCGGCGCCCCGGTGGAAGAGCCGTCCGGGGGTCGCGCCCGGGAAAGACCGGCCTACCGCCCCGGTGGAAGAGCCGTCCGGGCGGGGTCGGGGAAGGGCGGGGGACGCCCTTGGGGGTGGGCTAGGGCTGGGGGTGCTCGACGCAGTCGGAGCAGGTGCCGAAGATCTCCATGGTGTGGGCGACATCGGCGAAGCCGTGCTCGGCGGCGACCGCGTCGGCCCACTTCTCGACGGCGGGCCCCTCGACCTCGACGGCCTTGCCGCAGACGCGGCAGACGAGGTGGTGGTGGTGGCCGCCGCCGGAGCAGCGGCGGTAGACGGACTCGCCCTCACCGGTCCGGAGGACATCGATC
Organism: Streptomyces sp. NPDC003300; assembly: GCF_040610915.1. Lineage (NCBI taxonomy): Bacteria > Bacillati > Actinomycetota > Actinomycetes > Kitasatosporales > Streptomycetaceae > Streptomyces > Streptomyces sp. NPDC003300. Next base: position 43,355 of record NZ_JBEXNE010000020.1, read on the forward strand.
TCGCCCGCGTCGGCCAGCGACTGAAGGGTCCGGTAGACCGTGGTGAGCCCGACGGAGTCGCCGCGGTGCTTCAGGATGTCGTGCAGATCCTGCGCGCTGCGGAATTCGTCGACCTCCGAGAGAGCGGCCGACACGGCGGCCCGTTGCCGGGTGGAGCGGCCACGTACGGGATGGGTGGTCACCGGTGCCTCCTTCTGGGTCGCTTCGTGCACCTGTCCGGACGGCCCATTGTGCCAGGCCGTTCCGTTCAGGCGGGTACCTCGTCGGCGGCGCCGCGGGCGGCGGGCACCTCCACCTCCAGGGTGCACCGTTCCCGCTCCGCCGCGGCCCGCCTGGCGCGTTTCCTGGCCAGCGGAGTGGCGAGCGCGGTGAGCACGATGAAGAGCCCGATGGTGATCAGGACGATCGTCGCACCGGACGGCACGTCCACGTAGTACGAGGTGACGGTGCCGGACAGTGTCACGGTGACGCCGATGGCCACCGCGCTGACGAAGGTGACCAGGAAGCTGCGGGTGACCTGCTGCGCCGCCGCGACGGGGATCACCATCAGCGCGCTGACCAGCAGCAGCCCGACCACGCGCATCGCGACCGTGACGGTGAGCGCGGCCGTGACCGCGACCAGCAGATTCAGCAGCCGCACCGGCAGCCCGGTGACCCGCGCGAACTCCTCGTCCTGCGACACCGCGAAGAGCTGCCGCCGCAGGCCCACGGTCACCAGCATGACGAAGCCCGCCAGCAGGCACATCGTGGTGATGTCGGACGGCGAGACGGTGGTGATCGAACCGAACAGGTACGTCTCCAGGTTGGCGTTGGAGCCGTTCGGCGCGAGGCTGGTCAGCATCACACCGCCCGCCATGCCGCCGTAGAAGAGCATGGCCAGCGCGATGTCGCCGCGCGTCTTGCCGTACCAGCGGATCAGCTCCATCGCGACGGCGCCCGCCACCGAGACGGCGGTGGCCATCCAGACCGGGTTGGACTGGAGGAGGAAGCCGAGGCCGACGCCGGTCAGCGCGACATGGCCGATACCGTCGCCCATCAGGGCCTGCCGTCGCTGCACGAGGTAGATCCCGATGGCCGGCGCGGTGAGGCCGACCAGCGCGGCGGCGATCAGGGCCCGTTGCATGAAGGCGTAGTCGAGGAATTCCATCAGCTCAGCAGTCCCGTCCTGACCGGCGCGGCCGAGGTGTCCGCGTGCGGGTGTACGTGGTCGTGGCCCGGCAGGGCGTGCTGTCCCAGTGCCCGCGGCGGCGCGCCCTCGTACGTCACGCAGCCGTCGCGCAGCACGACCGCGCGGTCGATCAGCGGTTCCAGCGGCCCCAGTTCGTGCAGGACCAGCAGGACGGTGGTGCCCGCCGCGACCTGGGCGCGCAGGGTCGCCGCGAGGATGCGCTGGCTGTCGAGGTCCACGCCCGCCATCGGCTCGTCCATGATGAGCAGGTCCGGCTCCCCGGCCAGCGCGCGGGCGATCAGCACCCGCTGGTGCTGGCCGCCGGAGAGCGCGTCCACGGAGTCGCCCGCGCGGTCGGTGAGGTCGACGACGGCGATGGCCCGGTCCACGGCCGCCCGGTCGGCGCGGCGCATCGGCCGCAGCCGGGTACGGGCCAGCCGCCCGGCCGAGACCACCTCGCGTACGGTCGCGGGCACGCCGCCTGCCGCCGTGGTGCGCTGCGGCACGTACCCGATCCGCGCCCACTGCCGGAAGCGGCGCAGCGGCGTACCGAACAGCTCCAGCGAGCCGCCGGTCAGCGGCACCTGGCCGATGACCGCGCGCACCGCCGTGGACTTGCCCGAGCCGTTGGCGCCGAGGAGCGCCACGACCTCGCCGCGCCCGACGGTCAGGTCGATGCCGCGCAGCACGGGGCGAGCGCCGAGGGTGGCGGTGGCGCCGCTGAGCGCGATGACCGGGTCCGTGACCGCGCCGGCGTCCCCGGCCGCTTCGACGGCTTGCTGGTCCATGGCGGTGACCTCCGTCACTTCGCGCCGAGCGCCGCGCGCAGGGCCGTCAGATTGCTCCGCTGCACCTGGAAGTAGTCGGTGCCCTTGGACTTGTCGGTGATGCCCTCGATCGGGTCGAGGACGTCGGTGCGCAGCCTCAGGTCGCCCGCGAGGGTCTTCGCGGTGGCGTCGCTGACCAGCGTCTCGAAGAAGACGGTCGACACGTGCTTGCTCTTCACCAGGTCGTGCAGCGCCTTGACCCGCGCCGCGCTGGGCTCGCTCTCCGGGTCGATGCCGTTGATGGCCTCCTCGACCAGCCCGTACCGCTCGGCGAGGTAGCCGAAGGCGGCGTGCGTGGTGACGAAGGTGTCGGAGGCGCGGTTCTTCAGGCCGTCGCGGAATGCGGTGTCCAGGGCGGTGAGCCGGGCGACCAGCGCGTCGGTGTTCTTGCCGTACGCCGCCGCGTTCGCCGGGTCGGCCTGCTCCAGCGCCTTGCCGACGCCCTTGGCGACCTCGGCGTACTTCACCGGGTCCAGCCAGATGTGCGGGTCGGCGCCCGCGCCTTCCTCGCTGCCGCCGCCGGTGCCGTTGTCGCCGGTCGTGTGGTGCGTGCCGTCCACCTCGGTGCCGTGGGACTCCAGCGGGGTCAGCGACGCGGCGTCGACCTTGTGCTTGACGCCGGAGAGCTTCACGGCGTCGTCCACGGCGGGCTGGAGGCCCTTGAGGTAGACGATCACATCGGACTGGCCGAGCCTGCCGGTCTCCTTCGGCGTCAGCTCCAGGTCGTGCGGCTCCACGCCCGGCTTGGTGAGGTCGGTCACCGCGACATGGTCGGCGCCGATCTGCGCCGCCAGGTACTCCAGCGGGTAGAAAGCGGCCGTGACCTTGAGCTTTCCGCCGCTCTTGGAGTCACCCGAGGTGTTCTCGGAGGCGTCGGCACCGGAGCAGGCCGACAGTGCCAGCAGGCCGAGCACGGCCGCGGCGGCGACGGAGACGGCGGATATCGGGCGGCGATGGATGTTCATGACTGTCATTTTCATCTGATGTGGAAACGATTGTCAATATCCGTAGGGCGGGGTCCGCGATCCGCTCCCGGCCGGGTTCCTGGAGCCGGGTTCCGGAACGGATTTGATAAGGGGACCGCACCCGCCGGTAATCTGAGGCAACTGACCGCTTCGTCGTACTGAAGAGAGCACCGTGGCCGCCGACAAGATCGACACCATCGTCAGCCTGAGCAAGCGCCGTGGCTTCGTTTTCCCGAGCAGTGAGATCTACGGCGGCTCCAAGGCCGCCTGGGACTACGGGCCGCTGGGCGTCGAGCTGAAGGAGAACATCAAGCGCCAGTGGTGGCGCGCCATGGTGACCTCCCGTGAGGACGTGGTGGGAATCGACTCGTCGGTGATCCTCGCCCCCGAGGTCTGGGTGGCCTCCGGCCACGTCGCCACGTTCTCCGACCCGCTCACCGAGTGCACCTCCTGTCACAAGCGCTACCGCGCGGACCACCTGGAGGAGGCGTACGAGGCCAAGCACGGCAAGCCCCCGGCCAACGGCCTCGCCGACATCAACTGCCCGCACTGCGGCACCAAGGGCGCCTTCACCGAGCCCAAGCAGTTCTCCGGCATGCTCCAGACCCACCTCGGCCCGACCCAGGACGCGGGCTCGGTGGCGTACCTGCGGCCCGAGACCGCGCAGGGCATCTTCACCAACTTCGCCCAGGTGCAGACCACTTCGCGCAAGAAGCCGCCGTTCGGCATCGCCCAGATGGGCAAGTCGTTCCGCAACGAGATCACGCCGGGCAACTTCATCTTCCGCACCCGCGAGTTCGAGCAGATGGAGATGGAGTTCTTCGTCAAGCCCGGCGAGGACGAGAAGTGGCACGAGTACTGGATGCAGGAGCGCTGGAACTGGTACACGGGCCTGGGCATCCGGGAGGAGAACATCCGGTGGTTCGACCACCCCAAGGAGAAGCTCTCCCACTACTCCAAGCGCACCGCCGACATCGAGTACCGCTTCAACTTCGGCGGCCAGGAGTTCAGTGAGCTGGAGGGCGTCGCCAACCGCACCGACTACGACCTCTCCTCGCACTCCAAGGCGTCCGGCCAGGACCTCTCCTACTTCGACCAGGAGGCGGGCGAGCGCTGGTTCCCGTACGTCATCGAGCCCGCGGCCGGTGTCAACCGCGCGATGCTGGCCTTCATGCTCGACGCGTACAACGAGGACGAGGCGCCCAACGCCAAGGGCGTCATGGAGAAGCGCACCGTGATGCGGCTCGACCCGCGCCTCGCGCCGGTCAAGGTCGCCGTCCTGCCGCTCTCCCGCAACCCCGAGCTGTCCCCGAAGGCCAAGGGCCTGGCCACCGCGCTGCGCGCCAACTGGAACATCGAGTTCGACGACGCGGGCGCCATCGGCCGCCGCTACCGCCGCCAGGACGAGATCGGCACGCCGTTCTGCGTGACCGTCGACTTCGACACGCTCGAGGACAACGCGGTGACGGTCCGCGAGCGCGACACGATGAAGCAGGAGCGCGTGTCGCTCGACCAGGTGGAGACCTACCTGGGCAGCCGACTGCTGGGCTGCTGACGCCGGTTGCACACGGGCGGGGCCGCGCGAGCCGGACGGACCGGATCGCGCGGCCCCGCCCTCGTCGTCCCGTGCGTCAGTCCGCGCGCAGGCCGCGCAGCACCAGCTCGCACACCGCCGTGAACTCGGCGTCGACGCCCGGCAGGGTCCACTCGGCCGCGTGCGCCGGGTCGTGGAAGCGGCAGGTGGCGTCCCAGACGGCGCGGGCGGTGGCCGCCCGGTCGCAGGGGGCGAACTCACCGCGCCTGACGCCGTCCGCGACGATCCCGGCGAGCTGGTCGATCGTCTCCTGCACGTGGCGGCTGACGGCGCCGCTGTTGTCGCGCGCCAACGCCTGGAAGGTGGCGAAGAGTTCCGGGTCGAGCCCGGCCTTGCGCCGCTTGGCCGCGAAGAGTTCGGCGAGCCAGCGCGGCAGCCGCTCGGGCGCCGGCCCGTCCTCCGCGGCGATGTCCGCGAGCGCCGCGTGCGCCTCGGCCAGCCACTTCTGGGTGACCGCCTCGCGCAGTTCCGCCTTGCTGCGGAAGTGCCGGTAGACGCTGCCGTGGCTGACCCCGAGCGCCCGCGCCACATCGACCACCGTGGCCTTCGCGGGGCCGTAGCGGCGCAGCACGTCCTCGGTGGCTTCGAGGACGCGGTCACGGGTCAGGGGCTCCGGCGGCATGGGAGAGGCGGCCTTTCGGCGGGTCGGGACACGGCTTCTGCGACGGCGACGGCCGCCGAGATCGCCGCAGCCGTCGCCGTCCAGTGTGCGGCAGGGCGCCGCCGGCTCAGCGCTCGCTGTCCAGATGGGTCATCTGCCGGGGGTCGTAGCGGGTGCCCGCGACCTCCGCGGCCGGGACGGCCCGCTCGATGTCGGCGATGTCCGCGGCGTCCAGCGTCAGGTCGAGCGCGGAGAGCGCCTCGGTGAGCCGGTCCCTGCGGCGGGCGCCGATCAGCGGCACGATGTCGTCGCCGCGGGACAGCACCCAGGCGATGGCGGCCTGCGCGACCGTGACGCCCTTGCCGTCCGCGACCTCGCGCAGCGCCTCGACCAGGCCGAGGTTGCGCTCCAGATTCTCCCCGGAAAAGCGCGGGTTGTAGCTGCGGAAGTCGCCCGCCTCCGTGCCGCTGCCCCGGGTCCAGTGGCCGCTGAGCAGCCCGCGCGAGAGCACGCCGTACGCCGTCACGCCGATGCCGAGGTCGCGGGCGGTGGGCAGAATCCGGTCCTCGATGCCGCGCGAGAAGAGGCTGTACTCGATCTGGAGATCGGCGATCGGGGCGACGGAGGCGGCCCTGCGCAGCGTCTCCGCGCCGACCTCGGACAGCCCGATGTGCCGGACGTGCCCGGCCTGGACCAGCTCGGCGATCGCGCCGACGGTCTCCTCGATCGGCACGTCCGGGTCGACGCGGGCGATCCGGTAGATGTCGATGTGGTCGGTGCCGAGCCGGTTCAGGGAGTACGCGAGGAAGTTGCGGATCGCGACCGGGCGGCCGTCGTAGCCGCCGAAGCCGCCCTCGACATCGCGCAGCGCGCCGAATTTGACGCTGATGACGGCCTGGCCGCGGCTGCCGGGGCGGGCCCGCAGGGCGTCGCGGATCAGCAGTTCGTTCAGGCCCATGCCGTAGAAGTCGCCGGTGTCGAGCAGGGTCACGCCCGCGTCCAGCGCGGCGTGGATGGTGGCGACGGACTCGGCGTCGTCGGAGGCGCCGTACGCGCCGGACATGCCCATGCAGCCGAGGCCGAGGGCGGAGACGACGGGTCCTGTGGTGCCGAGGGTGCGGGTGCGCATCGGTGGGGGTCCCCTTCGGGGTCGTCGGCGGGACGGGTGTGCGTTCCCACCGTCACATGTGGACTGACAGATATCAACATCTGTCAGTCCACATGTCGTGCGGCCGTGCCCCCGGGGGCCGTCCTCGGCCCGGGGCGGTGGGCCGGTCCTCTCGGGGGCGCGGACCGGGGCCGGTTCGGGGCGGGGACTTCGGGCCGAGGTGCCCGTCGCTAGACGATCCTGCGCGGCAGCCGGGTGCTCAGCGCGACCGTCGCGACCACCGCCGCGAGCTGCGCGACCAGCACCCAGACCAGGGCGTCCCGTACGCCGATCGAACCGGACAGGGTCAGGAACAGCGTGCCGAGAGTGGCCACGCCCAGCGCGAGGCTGGACTGCTGGGTGGTCGCCATCGCGCCGCTGCCGACCCCGGCCTGCGCGGCCGGCACCTCGCTGAGCACGATCCGGAGCACCACCGGCAGGACGAAGCCCTGGCCGAAGCCGATCACGGCCATGCTCGGCGCCAGCTCCGCGATGCTCAGACCCGTGCCGCCGTAGTGGAAGGTCGCGGCCAGCGCCACCAGGCCGACGCCCTGGACCAGCGAGCCCGCGGTCACCACACGGCGGCCGAAGCGGGCCACCATCCGCGGACCGAGCAGCGAGGCGGCGAAGAAGGCGGCGCACAGCGGGGCCAGCGCGGCCCCCGCCTCCAGCGCCCCGAAGCGCAGCCCGTCCTGCATGGCCACCGCCACGACGAACATGAAGCCGCCGAAGCCGAGGCAGAAGGGCACGATGAGCAGCAGACCGCTGCGCACGCTGTGGACGCGCAGCAGCGACGGCGGGATCAGCGGATTGCCGCCGTCGCGCTCACCGCGCCGCTCGACCGCCACGAAGGCCGCCGCAGCGAGCGGGAAGACCGTGAGCAGCACCCACGACCACAGCGGCCAGCCGGCCGCCCGGCCCTCGGTGAGCGGCAGCAGCAGGGTGATCAGCGTGACCGCGAGCAGTGCGGTGCCGGGCTTGTCGATACGGGCCGGGTGCGCGGACCGCGTCTCCGGCACCGACTTCAGCGCCAGCGCCAGCGCGACGGCCGCCACCGGCACGTTCACCAGGAAGATCGCCCGCCAACCGCTGCCCGCGATGTCCGCGGAGACCAGCACGCCGCCGAGCACCTGGCCGACGACGCTGGCGATGCCCGCGGTCGCGCCGTAGTAGCTCAGCGCCTTGCCGCGGGCGCCGCCCGAGGTCGCGGACTGGATGGTGGCCAGCGCCTGCGGCAGCAGCAGCGCGGAGGCGGCGCCCTGGGCGACGCGGGCCGCCACCAGGGTCCAGGCGGAGGGGGCGACACCGCAGGCCAGCGAGGTCACGGCGAATAGGCCGAGGCCCCACAGGAAGAGATTGCGGCGGCCGAACATGTCGCCGAGCCGCCCGCCGAGCACGAGCAGCACCGCGTAGGCGACGCCGTAGCCCGCGACGACCATCTCCAGGACCGCGGGTCCGGCGTGCAGGTCGCGGTCGATGGTGGGCAGGGCCACGTTGACGATGAAGAAGTCCACCATCGGCAGCGCCGCGCCGAGCAGCACGGTCAGCAGGCCGAGGGAGCTCAGGCCGGGGGCCGGGGCGGGGGAGTGCGAGCGGGTGGGGACGGAAGAGTTCCGGGCGGGCGCCCCGATGCGGGTCACGCGGGGGAGCACCTGAGCCCGGGAGGTCATGGTGGGTTCCATTCGGTCGGTCACATGGTCCACACTGGACCCGTTCTCAGGGTGGTACCAGAGAGCGTTTATCCAGGTATACGCACCACCTGGCAACCGGCTGCCGGATCGGGCACTCTGGGAATATGACCGCAGACGCCAGCGCTTTCCCGCCGAGCAGCGTGACCCCGAGCGCGGGCACTGTCGCCCCGGATTCGGGCGCCGTTTCCCCGGATTCGGTCCCCGTTCCCGCGGGGACGGGGACCGTGTCGCCGGACTCGGCCGCCGCCCCGTCGGGTCAGGGGAACGTCTCGCTGGACGTCTCCGGGGCCGATGTGCCCGAGGCCGCCGCCGCGGAGAGCCGCCGCCAGGAGCTGGCGTCCTTTCTGCGCAGCCGCCGGGAGCGGATCTCGCCGGACCAGGTCGGGCTGCCGCCCGGCCGTCGGCGCCGGACGCCCGGACTGCGCCGCGAGGAGGTCGCACAGCTCGCCGCCGTCGGGGTCACCTGGTACACGTGGCTGGAGCAGGCGCGGGAGATCCAGGTCTCCGGGCAGGTCGCCGACGCCATCGCGCGCGCCCTGATGCTCGACCACAACGAGCGCAAGCACCTGTTCACCCTCGCCGGGACCGCCGACCCGCACCCGCACCTGGAATGCCCCGGCATGTCACCCGCGCTGCTCGCCATGGTCGACCAGCTCGCGCCGCTGCCCGCCGCGGTCGTCAACAGCCGGTACGACGTGATCGCGTACAACCGCACCTACGGCCGGCTGGTCAGCGACCTGGACGCGCTGCCCGTCGAGGACCGCAACGTCATGTGGCTGTCGTTCACCGACCCGCTGTGGCGCGAGCGGATGGTCGACCGCGAGGAGAGCATCCGGCTGATGGCCGCCAAATTCCGCGTCTCGATGGCCCAGCACCTGGCGGAGCCCGCCTGGCGCGAGCTGCTCAAGCGGCTCCAGCAGAGCTCGCCCGACTTCCGCGAGATGTGGGAACGGCACGAGGTGCTCCAGCCCGACGGCCACATCAAGCGCTATCTGAACCCCGAAGTCGGCCTGCTCTCCTTCGACTTCACCCACCTGTGGCTCGGCCCGCAGCAGGGCCCCCGCCTGACCACGTACACCCCGGCCGACGACCTCACCCGCGAGCGCCTCAACCGGCTGCACGCGCTGGTCTCCGCGCGGGAGCGGCAGCCGATCGCGGGCTGATCCGCGAGCGAGCCCCGGCCTTCCGGCCGCCGGCTGACCCGCTTTCCGGCCCCCCTTCCGGACCCCCTCCGGCCCCCCGTGCCTCCTCGGCACGGGGGGCCGGACGCGTCTGCAGATTTGGAATATCCACACAGACCCATGCCGGGTGTGGCGTTTCCATAGGGAGCCTATGGGAGGGAATGCCCGCTTCCTGCTCCTCTGAGTGATCTACTCATCACTCTGTGGTCATATGTGGTCGCTCATCGGCCACGGAATGTCTCATTCGGACACTCTTCCTCGCGCAGCCTCTTGTGGCATTGCGTGGATACAGGTATGAATTCCACACGAAGTAAAAGTGAGGTTGGCACGGAAGGGCCCGCGATGAGCGTTAACGGCACATCCGCGCACTTCGCGGAGGAACGTCGGCGAGCGCTGCTCGACCAGCTCAAGGCCAACGGGCGGCTCGAAGTCGTCGCCGCGGCCGACCGGCTGGAGGTGACGTCGGAGACGATCCGCCGCGATCTGGTGCTGCTGGAGCGCCGCGGTCTCGTCCAGCGGGTGCACGGCGGAGCGATCCTCCTCGACCGTGAGCACCTCGTCCCCGACCTCCAGTCGCGCAGGCGGCTGATGGCGGTGGCGAAGGACCTGATCGCCCACGCCGCGGTCAAGCACATGCCCGACGAGGGCGCGGTGATCATCGACGCCGGGACCACCACCGGCCGGATGGCCGAGATATTTCCCGGCGGTCCCTCGCTGGTCGTCATGACCAACAGCCTCCAGGCGGCGATCGCGCTCGCGGGCAAACAAGGACTCAGCGTCCACACCCTCGGCGGCCGCGTCCGGGCCAACACCCTGGCCGAGGTCGACGCCCCCGCGCTCGGCGCCATCGCGCGCGTCCACGTCGACGTCGCCTTCATCGGCACCTACGGGGTCTCGCCCCGGCACGGCTTCTCCACCCCCGACCCGGCCGAGGCCGCGGTCAAGGAGGCGATGATCCGCGCCGCCAAGCGGACCGTCGTCCTCTGCGACAGCAGCAAGATCGGCAAGGACCACTTCGCCCGGTTCGCCGACACCTCCCAGCCCGATCTCCTGATCACCGACGCCGACGCCCCACCGGAACTGCTGCGGGCCCTGGAGACCTCCGGGCTGGCGATCGAAGTGGTTCCGATCCCATGACAAGAGATCCCGCAGACACCGCCGCCACGGCGACGTGTACCACCGCAAAGGAGCGAGGTATGCCTTCCACAGTCCTCACGTCAAGGGCGAGGGCAGCGGTCATCGCTGCCGCGTGCATCGGGCTCGGGCTCGCCACCGCGTGCGCGCCCTCCAACGACGGCTCCGGCGGTGACAGCGGCGCGGCCGACTCCGGGCAGAGCCAGGACGTCAGCCAGTTCGTCACCGCGGTGCAGGCCGCGCAGAAGGGTCCCGAGTCCTTCGCGGGACCGACCGACAAGCCGGTCACCGTGCCCAAGAACATCAAGGTCGCGATCATCCCGTGCGGTGTCGCCATCGGCGGCTGCAACACCCCCGCCGAAGCGGTCAAGGGCATCGTGAAGACCCTCGGCTGGAAGCCCACGATCTACGACGGCCAGTCCAACGCCCGTACCCAGAACAACATGATCCTCAACGCCGTCTCCAACCGGGCCGATGTGATCGCCACGGTCTCCATCGACTCCAAGCTCGTCCAGCAGGGCCTGGAGGCAGCCAAGAAGGCCGGGATTCCGGTGATCTCGATGAACAACGGCACCGGCTCCCCCAACCCCAAGCCCGAACTGGAGCCCGGCCAGATCGACTTCGACCTCGACGTGGCACCCGACTACGGCGCCAACGGCCGGATGCAGGCGGACTGGGTGATCGCCGACTCCAAGGGCACCGCCGTGGTCCAGCCGGTCATCACCAGCGAGTACCTGTCCAACACGGTCACGTACAACGCCTTCGTCGCCGAGATGAAGAAGTGCGCGGCGTGCAAGGTGCTCAAGCCGGTCAACTTCACCACCGACGAGATCGCCTCGGGCGCCCTGGGCACCCGTACCGTCTCGACCCTCCAGCAGCACGCGAACGCCACCTACGTCTACACCGGCTTCGACGCCGCCGCCGCGGCGGAGGTCAACGCGATCAGGCAGGCCGGTCTCGGCGCCAAGGTCAAGCTGGTCAGCGCGGTCGGCGACCCGATCAACCGGCAGTTCATCCGCGAGGGCGACATCCAGGGCGCGACTGTCATCGAGATCCCCTCGCTGTACGGCTACGCGACCGTCGACCAGATGATCCGCACGGTGCAGAAGCAGCCCGCCGTCGAACCGGCCAACGAGGGCGCGATCACGGTCCTGCTCACCAAGGACAACATGATCGGCAACAACGACCAGTGGAAGCTGCCGTTCGACGTCGCCGCCGAGTACCACAAGCTCTGGGGCACGAAGTGACCACCCGGGCAACCGATGAGGTCATGGCGGCGCGCTCGCTGTGCAAGACCTTCGGTGCCACCCAGGCCCTGTGGGACGTCTCACTCGGCCTGGTCCCCGGCGCGGTGCACGCGCTGGCCGGGGCGAACGGCTCGGGCAAGTCCACCCTGATCAAGATCATGAGCGGGGTGTTCGGCCCGGACAGCGGCCACCTGCTGGTGGACGGCGCCCCGCAGGAGTGGTCGTCGCCGATGGACTCCCGCGCGGCGGGCGTCGGCGTCGTCCACCAGGAGGCGCCGCTGGTCGACACGCTCAGGGTCGCGGACTGCGTCGCGCTGCTCGGCGGCTTCGAGGGCGTCCCCGCCCTCGGGCTCAGCCACCGGGCGCTGGTACGGCGCGCGCAGCGGCTGCTCGACGAGCACGAGGTGCCGGTCGACGCCCGTACCACCTGCGCCGAACTCGGCCCCGCCGACCGGGCGATGGTGTCCCTCGCCGTCGCCACCGGACAGGGCAGCCGCATCCTCATCCTCGACGAGGTCACCGCCTCGCTGCGGCAGGACGACGCGGAACAGGTCCTCGGCCTGGTCCGCAGGCTCGCCGACCGGGGCACGGCGGTCCTCATGGTCACCCACCGGATCGGCGAGATCACCCAGTACGCCGACCGCCTCACCGTGCTGGCGGCCGGCCGTACGCAGTACGAGGGACCGTCCGCCGAGGTCAGCGCGGCCCGGATCATCGAGTACATGCTCCCTGAGCAGCGGCTGGCCGCCGAGCAGGCGGCCGGGGCCGGGCACCGCAAGGAGCCCGCCGCCCCCGGCTCCCGCGAGGCGTACGGCGAGGGGGCGCCGCCCGTGGACGGCGCGGACCGGACTCTGATGGAGGTCCGCGGGCTGACCGGCCACCGGCTCGACCCGCTGGACCTCGACATCCGCGCGGGCGAGATCGTCGGCGTCACCGGCCTGCCCGACTCCGGCGTGGACGAACTGCCGTATCTCCTCGCGGGCGGCGTGCCGCCCCGCTCGGGCACCGTCCGCTTGCGGGGGTTCGAACCCACCCGCGCCTGGACCGCTTCCACCGCCCGCAGGCAGGGCGTGGCGCTGCTGCCCAGGGACCGGCTCTCGCACGGCGGCGTCGCCGTCCTGAGCGTCGCCGACAACATCGCGCTCCCCTCGCTGCGCCGCTTCTGGCACCGCGGGTCGGCGCTGCGCGAGGCGATCGGCCGGGTGATCCGCGAACTCGACGTACGGCCGCGCGACCCCTCCGCCTCCCTCGGCAGCCTCAGCGGCGGCAACCAGCAGAAGGTGCTGCTCGGCAAGTGGCTGTCGACCGACCCGAAGGTCCTGGTGCTCGACGAACCGACCAACGGCGTCGACCCGGGCGCGCGGCTCCTGATGTTCGAAGCGGTCAGGAAACGCGTGGACCAGGGCATGGGCGCGGTCCTGTTCTCCTCGGAGTTCGAGCAGCTCACCGCGTACTGCGACCGGATGGTGGTGCTGCGCCCCGGCGCCGGGGCGCAGGAGATCCCCGTCCCCGACAACCCCGTCAAGCTGGCCAGGATCGTGGCGAGTCCACAGGAGGACGGTCCGAGATGAGCAGAGAAGATCTCGACACAGCGAAGCCCGACGCGCTGACCGGGGGCGCCGTGACCGCCGACCGGCAACCGGCCGTCGACCGGCAGCCGATTGCCGGGCGGTCCCACGGCGCCGGCCTCCTGCGTACGATCGGCGAAGCCCTCATCCAGCGCTACGCCCAGATCGTGCTGCTGGTGGTGCTGATCGTGGTGTTCAGCATGGCCACCCCCAACTTCGCCACCCGGCAGAACTGGACCTCGCTGCTGGTCAGCCAGTCCGTGATCGCGCTGATGACGCTGGCGGTGCTCTTCCCGCTGATCGTCGGCGAGTTCGACCTGTCGGTCGGCTATCTGCTCGGCTTCTGCGCGATGCTCGGAGCCTATCTGACCGGCCAGGGCTGGCCGGTGACCGCGGTGTTCCTCGCGATGGCCGGCTGCGGGGTGGTGGCCGGTGCCTGGAACGGTGTGCTCAACGTGGTGTTCGGCATCAACTCGTTCATCGCGACCCTGGGCATGGGAATCGTGCTCTCCGCGATGACCCTGATGCTCAGCAACGGCGCCATCCTCACCACCGTTCCCGGCCTGGCCAAGACCCTCGGCCGCGGCTACGCGGTGCAGGTCGCCTGGGCGGTGTGGATCGTCGCGATCGTGGCCGTCATCTGCTTCTACCTGCTCCAGCACACCCCGGTCGGCGCCCGGCTGTACGCGATCGGCGGCTCCGAGCGCGTGGCGTTCCTGGCCGGTGTGCGCACCGGCCGGTACAAGATCCTCGCCTTCGGCTGCGCCGGCGGGCTGGTCTCGCTGGCCGCCGTGCTCCAGCTCGGCCAGGCCGGTTCCGTGACCCCCAGTCTCGGCCCCGACCTGCTGCTGCCCGCCTACGCCGCCGCGTTCCTGGGCGTCACCACCTACCGTCCGGGCTTCTACAACGTGCCCGGTGTGATCGTCGCGATCCTGCTGCTCGCCGTCGGTTTCAACGGCTTGAGCCTGCTCGGCGTCCCGTTCTGGGTGCAGCCGCTCTTCAACGGCCTCGCCCTGCTGGTCGCCGTCCTCGCCGCGCGCTTCGTCGCCCGCCGCAGGACCGGTGAACGCCGGGGTCCGGCATGACCCGCCCGTCCGGTCGGCCGCTGCCCCACCCCCTCTCGAAAGGACACACGATGACTGACGTCCCCCATCCGCTCCTGGTCCTGGCCATGGACCACCGGGCGGTGATGCGCGGGCTGTTCGGTGACGCGGTGCCGGCCGCCGAACGCCGGGAGGCGTTCGGCCGGGTGAAGGACCTGGCCTTCGACGCGCTGGTCCGCACGATCGCCGAAGGCGGCACCGACCCGGCCAACCTCGGGGTGCTGATAGACGAGGAGTACGGCGAACGGACCATCCCCCGCGTACGGGAGGCCGGTTGCTGTTTGGTGCTGCCCGTCGAGGAGAGCCGGTCCTCGGTCTTCGACATCAACACCGGCGAGTTCGTCCTCACCGGCGGCGACGACTTCGCCGCCCGCCTGGACGCGCTCGGCCCGGACATGGTCAAGGCGCTCATCGTGCACAACCCCGAACTGCCCGCCGGGCGCAGGGCCCGGCAGACCGCCCGCGCCCGCCAGGTGCTCGACTGGTGCCTGGCCAACCGGCGGCCCTTCATGCTGGAGATGCTGGTCCCGCCGACCGACGCGCAGCTCGCCGCGGAAGGCGGCGACAAGGAGTGCTGGCAGCGCGCGCACCACACGGAACTGCTGCTGCGGACGGTCTCGGAGTACCAGGACGCGGGCGTGTGGCCGCACGTGTGGAAGCTGGAACCGCTGGCCGCCGAGGCCGACTACGCGGTGGTCGCCGGCCACTGCCGGGCCGGGGCGCCGTACCCGACCTCCCTGGTGCTGCTCGGCGGCGGCGCGGACATGGACGCGGTGGCGGAGTGGGTGCGGCAGATCCGCGGGGTGGACGGCTACATCGGCTTCGCCATCGGCCGCAGCCTGTGGATCGACGCCTTCGACGGCTATCTCCGCGGGGACCTCGACGAGGAGCAGGTGGTCGCCTCGATCGCCGGCCGGCTGCGACGGCTGGTCACCGCGTACTCCCTCGGAGAGGACGTGCCGAGCGCGGCGCGCTGACCGGACCGTGCCGTGGCCGTACGGACGGGCGCGCGACCGGTAGACAGGACAAAGCGGCGGATTCCGGATCTTCGGCTGAGGAGGCTGTGATGGCAAGGACGGCATGCGTCGTCGGCGTGGACATCGGCACCACCACGGTGAAGGTGTGCGCCACCGACGAGCGCGGCCACGAGCTGGCGGTGGTCAGGGCCGACACCCCGTGGCGGCTCGCCGCCGGGACGACGGTGCTCGGGCACGAGGACCTGTCCGGCGCGCTGGACGGCCTCTTCCGGCAGCTCGCCGACCGCCTGCCCGGCCGCCACGCGCTCGCCGTCGGCTTCGCGGGCATGGCCGAGGCGGGGTACGCGCTCGCCGCCGACGGCACACCCGTCGCACCGGCCGTGGCCTGGTTCGACACCAGCGGGGCGGACGAACTGGCCGCTCTCCTCGCTGAACAGGGCGACGGCTTCACCGCCACCACCGGCCTGCGGCCCACCACCCGCGCCTCGGCCGTCAAGGTGGCGTGGCTGCTGCCCCGGCTGGACGGACGGTCGGCGTCGTCCGCCGGGCCCCGGACGGTTACGTCCACCGCTTCCGGTACGAGGTCCGGCCCGGCCGGGAAGGCCGTGAGCTGGTTGAACGTACCGGAGTGGGCCGCCCATTGGGCGGGCGGCCGGGCCACCGCCGAGTGGTCGCTCGCCGCGCGCAGCGGCTTCATGGACGTCACCGCCCGCGAGTGGTGGAAGCACGGCGTGGACCGGGCGGGGCTCGACCCCGCCGCGATGCCGGAACTGCTGCCCGCCGGGTCGCCCACCGGCACCGCGCGGGCCGGTCTGCCGCTGGTCGGCGGCGCGGTCGTCACCGTCGCGGGCCACGACCACCTGGCGGGCGCGATCGGCGCTGGGGCCGTACACCCCGACGACTGCTTCGACAGCCTCGGCACCGGGGAGGCGCTGATCCGCTCCCGGCCCGCCGCCAAGGACCCCGGCCCGCTGACCCGGGCGGTGGCCGCCGGATTCGAGCGCGGCCCGCACATCGTCCCCGGCCGCGACTACCTCTTCGGCGTCCTCGGCACCGGACGCCTGCTGCGCGCCCTGCTCGACGACCGGCTCGGCGCCGAACGGACCCTCGCCGACGTCGACGCGCTCGGCAGGGCCGCGGCCCGCCTGCCCGCGACCGGCCGCGCGGCCGAATTCGCCGTCACCCTCGGCAGCGCGGCCCGGCCGATGGCCCCGCTCGACCCGGCCGCCGTGGTGGCCGCCCTCCACGGACTGCCGGACGCCGAGGCGTGGGCCGTCCTGGTCGAACTGACCTCCTGGCGCTGCCGCGACGCGATCGGCCTGCTCGACGCGCTCGGCGGCCCCGGCAACGCGCTGATCGCCGCGGGCGGCTGGTACACGTCCGGCTACATCAGGGCCGTCCGCGCCCGCGTGCTCGGCTCGGTCCGGCTGCCCGTCGGCGCCGAGGCCGGCGCCTGCGGCGCCGCCCGGATGGCGGCGCTGGCCTGCGGACTCATCCCCGACCTCGGCACCTGGATCGACGACTGGACGGAGTTCACCGCATCATGAAGTCCCACCCCATCACCGGGCACACCCGGATCTACGCGCACTTCGCCGACCCGGTGGCCCATGTGCGCACGCCCGAGGTGATGAACCGCTTCTTCCGCCAGCGCGGCATCGACGCGGCCGTGGTGCCGTACCAGGTCGGGGTCGAGGACCTGGCGCAGGCGGTCGCCGCGGCGCGCGCCTGGAAGAACCTGGCGGGCATCGGGGTCACCATGCCGCACAAGGAGCACATCGCCGGGCTGCTCGACGACCTCACCGAGGACGCCGTCAGGGCCGGGGCGAGCAACGTCATCCGCAGGCTGCCCGACGGGCGGCTGCTCGGCGGGCAGTACGACGGCCCCGGCCTGGTCGCGGGGCTGCGCGCGCACGGGGTGCGGCTGGAGGGCGCGCGGGTGCTGCTGCTCGGCGCGGGCGGCAGCGCGCGCGCCGTCGCCATGGCGCTGGCCGCCGCGGGCGTCTCGCACCTGGCCGTCCGCAACCGGACCACCGCCCGCGCCGTCGCCCTGGCCGAGCAGGTCGGCCGCCACTACCCGGCCGTGCGCTGCGAGGTGCGCGAGCGGGACTCCGCCGCCGACGTCGACGTCCTGGTCAACACCACCTCGGTCGGCATGCACGCCGCCGATCCGCTGCCCGTCGACCTCGCCGCGCTCAGCCCCGCCACGGCCGTCAGCGACATCATCATGAAGCCCGCCAGGACCCGGCTGCTCGACCACGCGCGGCGCGCGGGATGCACGGTCGTGCCCGGCGTCCACATGCTCCTCCACCAACTCGGGCCGACCGCGGACTTCCTCGGCCTCGAACCGACCCTCGAACCCTCCGGCGAACCCGATCCGCCGGACCTCACCGATCCGCTCGCGCACGCGAGCGATGCCGCGGAGGTGGCGTGATGCGTGCTCTCACCCTGCGGGGCGCCCATGACGCGGCGCTCGGCGAGACCGACGAGGAAGCGCTCGGCGCCGACGACGTACGCGTCGCGGTCGCGCGGGTCGGCCTCTGCGGCTCGGACACCCACTTCTACGCGCACGGGCGGATCGGCGCCTTCCGGCTCACCGGGCCGCACGTGCTCGGCCACGAGGCGTCCGGCACCGTCCTGGAGACCGGTGACCGGGTGACCGACCTCGCCCCCGGCGACCTGGTCGCCGTCGAACCCGGCCTGTGGTGCGGCCGGTGCCGCGAGTGCCTGGCCGGTACGTACAACCTCTGCGCGCGGATGCGCTTCCTCGGGATGCCGCCGCACGCCGGGCTGGCGCGCGAGCGCGTGGTGCTGCCGCGCCGCGCGGTGCACGCCGTCCCCGCCGCGATGACCGCGACCCGGGCGGCCCTGCTCGAACCGCTGTCGGTGGCCGTATGGGCCGTCGGCCGGGCCGCCGTACTCCCCGGCGAGCAGGTGCTCATCGCGGGCGCGGGCCCGATCGGCACCCTGGTGGCGCGGGTGGCCCTGGCCGAGAAGGCGGGCCGGGTGATCGTCGCGGACGTCGACGAGCGCCGACTGGCCCGGCTCGCGCACTCCACGCCCGGTGTGGAGACCGCTCACGTCGGCGCCGACCCCGGCACCGCCTTCCAGGACGTGGCCGCCGACCTCGACTGCTACCTGGAGTGCTCGGGCGCGCCCACCGCGCTGGACGACGGGATGACCCGGCTGCGGCCGCGCGGCCGGGCCGTACTGGTCGGAGTGCCCGCCGCGCCGACGATCACACTGTCGTCCACCCTGATCCGCTACCGCGAACTCACCCTCACCACCGTCCACCGCTACGCCCACACCTGGCCGCGCGCCATCGAGCTGGTCTCCAGCGGCGCGGTCGAGGTCGACGACCTGGTCTCCGACCACTACGCGCTGGAGGAGGGGCCGAAGGCGCTGGCCGACGCGGCGGCGGGCAGGGTGGCCATGAAGGCCATGATCTCGGTGGACGCGTCATGACCGGCACGCGGGGCGAGGAGCCCGACGGGGGCCGGGCGGACGGGACATCCGGTGCGGCCTCGGCTTCGACGGCCGGGGTTTCCGGTACGTCGGACGCGGCCGACTCGGTTTCCGGTGCGTCGGACGCGTACGACTCGGCTTCGGGTACGTCGGCCCTCACCCGCACCGCCGAGGCCGTCGTCGGCGAACTGGGCGCCGTGGCGCGGCAGACGCCCGAGCGGGTCAGGGACGCTGCCGCGCTGGTGACCCGGGGCCGGGTCTTCTCGCTCAACTGGGACCTGGCCCTGCCCGACCCGCCGATCCTCGGCAGGGGCCGCCACACCCACACCCGTATCGACCTCGGCAACGGCTTCGACGACCGCCTCGACTCCTTCTACCCGCAGGGGTCCTCGCAGTGGGACGGGCTGGCGCACGTGCGCGGCCCCGACGGCACCTATTACGGCGGCCACCGGGCCGCCGACATCGCGGCGGCGGCGGGGCCGCTGGGCATCGAGCACTGGGCGCGGCGCGGCATCGCGGGCCGCTTCGTCCTGGCCGACCTGGTCGGACATGGGCGGCACGGCGGCGACTGCTCCCGCCGGGTCGCCTACACCGCGGCCGACGTGACGGCCGCGCTCGCCGCGCAGGGCACCCAACCGCGGCCCGGCGACGTCCTGTTGCTGCACTTCGGCTGGACGCGCTGGTACGAGGGGCTGGACCGGGCGGCGCGCGAGGCGCTGGCGGCGGAGGGCTTCTTCGCCTCGCCGGGCCTGGCCGTCGATCAGGAGACCAGACGGTGGCTGCGTGGCCTGGAGCTGTCCGCGGTCGCGGCCGACTGCCCCGCGGTGGAGGCCATGCCGTTCGACATGAGCGGGCCCGAGACCTTCCTGCACCACACGCTGATCGCCGAACTGGGGCTCGCGGTGGGCGAGTTGTTCGACCTCGCGGCCCTGGCCGAGGACTGCGCCCAGGACGGCGTCCACGAGGGGCTGTTCACCGCGGCCCCGCTCCACCTCACCGGCGCGGCGGGCTCCACCGCCAACGCCCTCGCGCTGAAGTGACGCGGGGACCCGTACGACCCGAAGGAGCTGACGGCGCCGGGGCCACCGGGGCCACCGAGGACCTGACGCCACCGACGATCCGACGTCACCGAGGACCCGACGCCACCGACGACTTCCGACGGCCCCAACGGCCTTGAGAACCACAGGAGATGACCGACAGCATGGACGTCCTGGAGATTCAGTCCCTGGTGGGCGGGCGATGGACCGGTGACCCGACGGCGGTACGGGACAATCCGGCCGTCCCCGGTCAGCGGGTCAGCCTCAGCGCGGACCTCGACGCCGCCACCGTGGAGCGCGCGCTGGACGCCGCCCACGCCGCCGCCCGCGACTGGGGACGCACCCCGGCCCCCGCCCGCGGCCGGATTCTGGAGCGGGCCGCCGCGCTCCTCGACGACCGCGCGGACGAGGCCGCCCGGGACATCACCCGCGAGGAGGGCAAGACCCTCGCGGAGGCGCGCGGCGAGGTCGCGCGGGCCGCCGACATCCTCCGCTTCCACGGCAGCGAGGGCTGGCGGATCGGCGGCACGACGTACCCCTCGGCCGCGGGCACCGACCTGGTCTACAGCCGACGCGAACCGCTGGGCGCGGTCGCGGTCATCACCCCCTGGAACTTCCCGATCGCCATCCCCGCCTGGAAGTCCGCGCCCGCCCTGGTCAGCGGCAACGCGGTGGTGCTCAAACCCGCCCAGATAGCCCCCGCGGGCGCCTGGCACCTGGCCAGGGTGCTCCAGGAAGCCGGCCTGCCCGACGGGGTGTTCACCCTGCTGACCGGCTCCGGCGCCCGGATCGGCGCCCAACTCGTCGCGTCGCCGCGGATCGACGCGGTCACCTTCACCGGCTCGGTGGGCGTCGGCGCGGGCATCTACACCGCCGCCGCGCCGCGCCGCATCCGGGTGCAGCTCGAACTCGGCGGCAAGAACGCCGTCGTGGTCTGCGACGACGCCGACGCCGCGGTGGCCGCGCGCATCGTCGCGGCGGGCGGCTTCGGCCTCACCGGCCAGGCGTGCACCGCGACCAGCCGGGTGATCTGCCTGCCGGGCGTCAAGGACGCCTTCCTCGACGCCCTGCGGGAGGAGGCCGCGGCCTACCGGCCCGGCGACGGACTGACCGACGGCGTACGGATGGGCCCTGTGGTCAGCGGCGCCCAACTCGCCACCGATCTGGGCTACGTGGACAAGGCCCTGGCCGAGGGGGCCAGGACCGTGGTCGGCGGCGCGGCCCCGGACGGCCTGCTGCTCGGCCCCACGGTGCTGACCGGCGTGCGGCCCGCCGACACCGTCGCCCAGGAGGAGGTCTTCGGCCCGGTGGTCGCGGTGCTCGACGCCACGGGCCTCGACCAGGCCATCGACCTGGTCAACGACTCCCGCTTCGGCCTGACGGCCGGTGTGGTCACCAACGACCTGGACACCGTGCACCGGTTCAGCTCCGAGGTGCGGGCCGGAGTGATCAAGGTGAACCGGCCGACCAGCGGGGTCGAGCTGAACGTCCCCTTCGGCGGGGTCGGCGACTCCTCCACCAACACCTACCGTGAGCAGGGACAGACCGCTGTGGACTTCTTCACCTGGACCAAGAGCGTGTACCAGGCGTCAGCGCCCGGCAGCGCGTCATGACCGGCCCGCGGGCGGGCGCGGAGGGGAAGCCGCCACGTCCGCGGGCCCGGGGGGAGGCCGACCGGCCGCACCAAGGGGGGAGCGGCCGGTCGGCCCAATGTCCTGGCCAACGAATGACCTGGCCGACGAATGACCTGGCCGACGAGTGACCGGACGCGCGTGCGCCGCCGCGCCCGACACGGCGCGCACCGGCGAAAACGCGCGGCCGACCGCGCAGGCGACGGCGCGCGGGCGCCGTACATCCACTCGGACGAGCGGGTGCACCGCGGCGCGTGGGAGCCGGTCTGCCCGGCCGAGGCGGTCTACTACGAGGACGGGCCGCCCGACGACCGGGACTCCGCCGCGTGACGGGGTCGCCGGGTGGCGCCGAAGAGGTGGGCGGGACCGGTACCGACGCCCCGCCGGCCGCGGGGTGCCGCCGTCGTGGTGACGGCGGCGGGACACGACCTCGCGGCGACGACCTCGTGGCCCCGCCGTCCGGACGCGGCGGGGAAGCGACGACAGGAACGGAACGAACGCGATGGACAAGCCGAACGCACCCCACGGGCCGGGCGACGCGGCGGGCGGCGCCCGCCGCCTGCGCGAACTGCTCGGCCCCAGCGTGCGGTTGGACGCGGGCACCCGTGCGCTGTACTCCTCCGACGCGTCCAACTACCGGGTGCCCCCGGTCGCCGTCGTGCGCGCGGAGTCGGCGGCGCACGCCGTCGACACCGTCGCCCACTGCCACCGGCTCGGGCTGTCCGTGGTGGCACGCGGCGCCGGAACCTCGGTCGCGGGCAACGCGATCGGCCCCGGCGTCGTCCTCGACCTCACCGCGCTCGACGCGGTCGCCGAGATCGACCCCGAGCGCCGTACCGCGACCGTGGGCGCCGGTACCGTCCAGGCCCGCCTCCAGCGCGAGGCCGCGCCGCACGGCCTGCTGCTCGGACCCGACCCGTCGACCGCGGACCGCTGCACCATCGGCGGGATGATCGGCAACAACGCCTGCGGCGCACACGCCGTGGCCTGGGGCAACACCCGTGACAATGTGGTGTCCGCCCGGCTGCTGCTGGCCGACGGCCGCCAGGTGACGGCCGATCAGCACGGTACGTCGGACGCGGAGTTGAACACCCGGCTGCGGCAGACGGCCGACGCGCACCTGGCCGTCCTGCGGACCGAGTACGGCCGCTTCCCGCGCCAGGCGTCCGGCTACGCGCTGGACGCGCTGCTGCCCGAGCGCGGCTTCGACGTGATGAGTTCGCTGGTCGGCTCGGAAGGCACCCTGGCGCTGGTGCTCGACGCCACCGTACGGCTGGTGCCCGGGCCCGCCGCCCGCGCGCTCGCGGTGCTCGGCTTCCCCGACATGCCCTCCGCCGCCGACGCGACCCCGGCGCTGGTGGCCCTGGGCCCGCTGGCCGTCGAGGGCATGGACCGGCGGCTGGTCGAGGTCGTGGTCCGCCGTAAGGGAGCCGCCGCCGTGCCCGCGCTGCCGCGCGGCGCGGGCTGGCTGCTGGTGGAGACCGGCGGCGCGAGCCTCGCGGAGGCGGAGCACGCGGCCCGCGCCGTACTGGCCGCGTCCGGCGCGGTGGACGGCCAGGTGGTGACCGACCCGGGCCGGATCGCCGCGCTGTGGCGGATTCGTACCGACGGGGTGGGCCTGGCGGGCCGCACGCCCGGCGGGGCCGACGCCTGGCCCGGCTGGGAGGACGCCGCCGTACCGCCGGAACGGCTCGGGGCCTACCTGCGGGACCTGGACGCGCTGCTCGGGCAGCACCACTACGACGGCCTGCTGTACGGGCACTTCGGCGACGGCTGTGTGCACGGCCGCTTCGACTTCGGTCTGCGGGACGAGGGCGGCGCGGCCCGGATGCGGGCGTTCCTCGAGGACGCCGCCGACCTGGTGGCCGCGCACGGCGGCTCGATGTCGGGCGAGCACGGCGACGGCCGCGCCCGCGGCGAACTGCTCGCCCGGATGTACTCGCCCGCCGCGCTGGGCGCCGCCGCCGCGGTCAAGGCGGTCTGGGACCCCGGCGCCCTGCTCAACCCCGGTGTGCTGGTCGACCCGGCGCCGCTCGACGCCGACCTGCGGGTCCGGCCGCAACTGCCCGTCGTCACCGGCGCGTTCGCGTACCCGCACGACTCCGGCGACCTCACCCGCGCCGTCCACCGCTGCGTCGGGGTCGGCAAGTGCCGCGCCGACCTCACGACCTCGGGCGGCGCGATGTGCCCGTCGTACCTCGCGACGGGGGAGGAGCGGCACTCCACCCGCGGCCGGGCCCGGCTGCTCCAGGAGATGATCAGGGGCGACCTGGTGGACGGCGGCTGGGCCGACCCGGCGGTGCACGAGGCACTGGACCTGTGCCTGTCGTGCAAGGCGTGTTCGAGCGACTGCCCGGCGGGCGTCGACATGGCCACGTACAAGGCGGAGGTGCTGCACCAGCGCTACCGGCGCAGGCTCCGCCCGGTGACGCACTACTCGCTGGGCTGGCTGCCGCGCACCGCCGGGCTCGCCACCCGGCTGGCCGGTGTCAGCAACGCGCTGCTCGGCAACCGGTGGGTCGGCGCGCTGGTCAAGCGGCTCGGCGGGATCGACGGACGGCGCGGGCTGCCCCGCTTCGCCCGCCACACCTTCCGGGCGTCCTTCCGCGCCGACCGCGACGCCCGCGCCGACCGCGACGCCCGAGGCCCGCGCACGTCCCGCCCCCGCGTGCTGCTGTGGGTGGACAGCTTCACCCAGTCGTTCTCGCCCGAGGTCGGCACGGCGGCCGTTCGCGTACTGGAACAGGCCGGATACGCCGTTGAGTTGACCGGCCGTCAGGTCTGCTGCGGACTGACCTGGATCTCCACCGGCCAGCTCGACGGCGCACGCCGACAACTGCGCCGTACGTACACGGCACTTGAACCGGCCGTCGCCGACGGTGTGCCCATCGTCGGCCTCGAACCGTCGTGCACGTCCGTGCTGCGCCGGGACGGCGTCGAGCTGCTGCCCGACGACCCCAGGGCGCGGCGGGTGGCCGATCTCACCGTCACCCTGGCCGAGTTGCTGATCCGTACGCCCGGCTGGAGCCCCCCGGACCTGTCGGGCGTCCGGACCGTCGCCCAACCGCACTGCCACCAGCGGGCGGTGATGGGCTGGCGGGCGGACGAAGAACTGCTGCGCACGGCGGGCGCCGACGTCACGGCGGTCGGCGGCTGCTGCGGGCTCGCGGGCAACTTCGGTGTGGAGCGCGGCCATTACGACGTCTCGGTGGCCGTCGCGCGGACCGCGCTGCTGCCCGCGCTGGAGACGGCGGAGCGCACCGGCCCGGTGCTGGCCGACGGATTCTCCTGCCGCACCCAGATCGACGACCTCGCGGCCGGCGCCGGAGCGGTCCACCTGGCCCAACTGCTCGCGTCCGCGCTCGACGAGTCCGACGGCCGGGCGGTGAAGGACGGCGACGACGGTTAAGACGGTTAAGGGGGGACGGTCAGGGGGGCGACGGTTGTGCGGGCGACGCCGTGACGACGTCAGACCGGCTCGGCCACCTGCACCTCAAGGCCGGCGCCGCGCAGTTCCGCGAGCTGCGTGGCGCTGATTCCCGAGTCGGTGATCAGCAGGTCGGGGCCGTCCACGGGCGCGAAACGGGAGAACAGCGCGGTGCCGATCTTCGAGTGGTCGCACAGCACCACGACCCGCCGGGCGGAGGCCATCATCGTCCGCTTGACGGCGCTCTCGGAGACGTCCGAGGTGGAGAAGCCGTGGTCCACCGTTATCCCCGAGGTGCCCAGGAACGCGACGTCGACCTTGACCTCGTCCAGCGCCCGCAGCGTCAGCATCTCGACCTCGGCGAGCGTGTCGTTGCGGACGCGCCCGCCGGTCGTGTAGACGGCCGCGCCCGGCTTGCCGGTCATCGTGACGGCGACGGGCAGTGAGTTGGTCATCACCACCAACTGCGGCCCGCCTGCGTAGAGATCGGCGAGCCGTCCGGTGGTGCTGCCCGCGTCGATGAGCACCGCGCCGCCGGTCGGCATGTGCGCGAGCGCCGCCGCGCCGATCGCCGTCTTCTCCTCGGCCATGATCCGGGTGCGCTGGGCGAGACCGGGGATGCCGTGCTCGTTGTCCAGCAGGATCGCGCCGCCGTGCACCCGGCGCAGCGCGCCGGTCTGCTCCAGCTCCACCAGGTCCCTGCGCACCGTCTCCGCGGTGACCTGGAACCGCTCCGAGATCTCCACGACGGTCAGCCTGCGCCGCTCCCTGAGCAGTTCCACCAGGGCCCGTCGGCGCTCGGTGGGGAACGCGGGCCTGGCCTCCTCGGCAGCGCGGTCATCGGCTTCTGGCGTCACCGTCCAGACCTTAGACCATCACCCCCTCGGGGACAGGGACAGCCGGCCGGTCGAGGCGGCGGCTGAAACGGTGGCCGCGGCGGCGGCTGAAGCCGCGGTCGAAGCGGTGGTCGAGGCGGGCTCAGTCCTGGGCCGCCAGGGCCGCCACGATGCGGTCGAGCGCCGTCAGATCGGCGGCCGACAGAGCGCTCAGCGACTCCGGCGGGGCGCCCATGATGGCGTTGGCGCGATCCGCGGCGGCGTGGCCCTCGGCGGTGGCCGTCACGATCTTGGAGCGCCGGTCCGCGGGGTGTTCGTGCCGCTCGACCAGACCGCGCTTGGCGAGGTCGTCCACCACCAGCGTCGTGTACGGGCGGTCGGAGGAGAGCTCGGCCGCCAACTCGCTGAGCCGGGCGGGAGAAGCGGCGACCCGGCGCAGCACCTTGACCCGGAAGAAGCTCATGCCCAGCGCTTCCGAGGTCTCCTTGCGGCGCTCGTTGCGCTCCAGTACGTAGGCGCGCAGATTGCGCCAGATCCGCTCGGCGGTGGCATCGGCCGCGTCCGCCGGGCCGGTCGCGTCCGTACGGCCGGTCTCCCCGCCGCCGGAGACAGCGTCAACGGTGACAGCGTCGGCCGAGACAGCGTCAACGGAGACAGCGTCGGCGGAGGCCGTACGACCGGCGGAGACCGTAGGACCGGAGACCGTACCGACGGAACTCGTGGCTTCTGGCGTCGTCGTCATGAGGTGCTCACCGGGATTCGGGGGGTGTCGTCTTCTTCGGGCACGAGCAGATCGGCCGCGCGTTCGGCCGTACCGCGGGCCCAGCGTCCGGTGGTGAGCGTACCGATGAGCAGGACGGAGGCGCCGCAGCCCGAGATGATCCACCAGGCGGTGGTCGGCATTCCGGCGGCCAGTGCGGCACCGATCACGGCGACGCCCAGCGACTGGCCGATCTGGCGGCTGGTGGACGCCACGGCCGCCGCGACCCCGGCCTGGGCGCGGGGCATGCCGGACACGGCGGTGTTGGTGATCGGGGCGTTGACCAGGCCGAAGCCGATGCCGAACAGGACGTAGGAGGTGAACAGCAGAGCGTTGGACGACTCGGCGTCCAGCACCGCGAAGATCACGCCGCTGGCCGTCATGGTGAGACCGGCGAGCACCAGCGGCAGGCGCGGGCCGCGCGAGGCGACCAGCCGCCCGGACAGCGGCGCGAAGACCAGGCACATCACGGCCATCGGCAGCATGTAGAGCCCGGCGTCGAGGGCGGACAGGCCCCGGTCGTCCTGGAGGTAGAGGGTGTTGAGGAAGAGGAAGCCGCCGAGCGCGGCGAAGCCGCTGACCGCGATGAGGGTCGCGCCGCTGAAGGGCGCGCTGCGGAAGAAGCGCACGTCGATCAGCGGGTCGGTGCGCCGCTTCTCGTACCGCGTCAGGCCGAGCAGCGCGAGCATCGTGACGACGAAGCAGCCGACGATCAGCGGGGAGGTCCAGCCCGCGCCCGAGCCCTCGATGATGCCGTAGGTGAGCGAGCCCAGCAGCGCGATGACCAGCACCTGGCCGACCGGGTCGACGCGGCGCGGCCGGGGCGCGCGGGACTCGGGGATGTAGCGCGAGGTGAGGATCAGGGCGAGCACGCCCACCGGCAGGTTGATCCAGAAGATCGACCGCCAGCCGACGGTCTCCACCAGCGCGCCGCCGACGATCGGTCCGGCCGCCATGCTGATCCCGACGACACCGCCCCACACGCCGATGGCGCGGGCCCGTTCGCGGGCGTCGGTGAAGGTGTTGGTGATGATCGACATCGCCACCGGGTTGAGCATGGAGCCGCCGACCGCCTGGATCATCCGGAAGGCGATCAGCCAGCCG
Source organism: Streptomyces sp. NPDC003300 (assembly GCF_040610915.1). NCBI lineage: Bacteria > Bacillati > Actinomycetota > Actinomycetes > Kitasatosporales > Streptomycetaceae > Streptomyces > Streptomyces sp. NPDC003300. The sequence continues at coordinate 70,815 of NZ_JBEXNE010000020.1, forward strand.
AGACCGGGCGCGAGGCTGCACAGCAGCGAACCGAGCGTGAAGAAGACCAGCCCGATCCGGAAGATCTTCTTCCGGCCGAGCCGGTCGGCCGTGGAGCCGGAGAGCAGCAGCAGTGAGGCGATCACCACCAGATACGCGTCGATCGTCCACTGGAGGCCGGAGACGGAGGCGTGGAAGTCCCGCCTCATCGACGGCAGCGCCACGTTCAGGATCGTGTTGTCCAGGCTGACGATCAGCAGGCTCATGCAGCAGATCCCCAGGATGAGCATCCGACGCCGGTGCGTCAGCTCAGGCATGCGTCCGGGCTCCTCTTGTCGGTTCTTGGCGCTCGTCGCCGGTACGGGGGCGGCGTCATAGGTGCTGACACCAACGATTGTACGACCAGAATCATTTTGATCGTACAACCAATCTCGGCCGAGGGCCGTGCGCGAGTACGCGACAATGGACGGCATGACCGCTGACGCCGCCACGCTCACCCGCCCGGAAACCCTCCGGATCGGCCCGCACGCCGTGTGGCCGCCGGTCGTGCTCGCCCCGATGGCGGGCATCACCAACGCGCCCTTCCGCACGCTCTGCCGCGAGTTCAGCGGCGGAAAGGGGCTGTTCGTCAGCGAGATGATCACGACGCGCGCGCTGGTCGAGCGCAATGAGAAGACCATGCACCTCATCCACTTCGACGCCTCGGAGACACCGCGCTCCATCCAGCTCTACGGTGTCGACCCGGCGACCGTCGGCAAGGCCGTGCGGATGATCGTGGACGAGGATCTGGCCGACCACATCGACCTCAACTTCGGCTGCCCGGTGCCGAAGGTGACCCGCAAGGGCGGCGGGTCCGCGCTGCCGTTCAAGCGCAATCTGCTGCGGGCGATCCTGCGCGAGGCGGTCGGCAACGCGGGCGACCTGCCGGTCACCATCAAGATGCGCAAGGGCATCGACGACGACCACCTCACGTATCTCGACGCGGGCCGGATCGCGGTGGAGGAGGGTGTGACGGCGGTCGCGCTGCACGGCCGCACGGCCGCCCAGCACTACGGCGGCACCGCCGACTGGGACGCCATCGCGCGGCTCAAGGAGCACGTGCCCGAGATCCCGGTGCTCGGCAACGGCGACATCTGGTGCGCGGACGACGCGGTGCGGATGATGCGGGAGACCGGCTGCGACGGTGTCGTGGTCGGCCGGGGGTGCCTCGGGCGGCCCTGGCTCTTCGGCGACCTGGTCGCCGCCTTCGAGGGTGGCGCCGCGCCCGCCACCCCCGACTTCGGGCAGGTCGCGCGGGTGATGCGGCGGCACGCGGAGCTGCTGGGGGAGTGGAGCGGGGATGAGGCACGCGGTGTCGTCGACTTCCGCAAGCACGTGCCCTGGTACACCAAGGGCTTCTCGGTCGGCTCGGACGCGCGCCGGGCGCTGGCCACGGCCTCGTCGCTGGCCGAGATGGACGAGCACCTCGGCGGCCTCGACCTCACCCAGCCCTGGCCCGCGCACGCCGACGGCCCGCGCGGCCGTACCGCCCCCGGCAAGCGGGTCGTCCTCCCGGACGGCTGGCTCAACGACCCGTACGACTGCGCCGTGCTCACGGAGGACGCCGAATCCGACACCTCGGGCGGCTAACCGTCCGGGAACGCCGGCCGCGCACGGCCGGAGCGGGCCCTGGCCGCCGTCCGGCATGTGAGACGCGAGGCGTGATTCGCGCCACGGTTGATAGGGCTTGCGCTCAAACGAGCGCGAAGAGGGGTGTCGCACCTTCCGAAAGCATGGCACGCGGTGCCACCCCCGCTGTGTCCACGCGGCACGGCGCCACGTGACGCTCCGTAGACCGAGTCGCCGAAGCGACCACCGGAGTGAAACCGTCCGTTCGACTCGTGAACGGAGCGCGAACACCGGCCGGCGAGCCCCCCGCCCGGGAGACACCGGCAGACGGGCGGTTACCGCCGTGTGTCGAGGTCATGGACGCACTGCGGCGCCTTCGACCTGGGTACGCTCCCCGCCGTCAGGGCATCCCGGTCGCGAGGAGTCGAGTCCCGTGTCGGCACGACAGAAGAAGCAGAAGTTCGTCTACGACTTCACTGAGGGCAACAAAGACCTCAAGGACCTGCTCGGCGGCAAGGGAGCGAACCTCGCCGAGATGACCAACCTCGGTCTGCCCGTCCCTCCGGGTTTCACCATCACCACCGAGGCGTGCAGGGTCTATCTGGAAACCGGCGCGGAACCTTCCGCGCTGCGCGACGAGGTGAGTGCGCACCTCGACGCGCTGGAACAGCGGATGGGCAAGAAGCTCGGCCAGCCGGACGACCCGCTGCTGGTCTCGGTCCGCTCGGGCGCGAAGTTCTCCATGCCCGGCATGATGGACACCGTCCTCAACATCGGCCTGTCCGACGCGTCGGTCGCCGGGCTCGCCCAGCAGGCGGGCAACGAGCGCTTCGCGTGGGACTCCTACCGGCGCCTTGTGCAGATGTTCGGCAAGACCGTGCTCGGCGTGGACGGCGACCTCTTCGAGGACGCGCTGGACGAGGCCAAGCGGCACAAGGGCGCGGACAGCGACCTCGGTCTGGACGCGGCCGATCTGCGACAGCTCGTGGACGACTTCAAGGCGATCGTCGCCAAGGAGGCCGGCCGGGACTTCCCGCAGGAGCCGCGCGAGCAGATGGACCTCGCCGTGCGCGCGGTCTTCGACTCCTGGAACACCGAGCGCGCCAAGCTCTACCGCCGCCAGGAACGTATCCCCGGCGACCTGGGCACCGCCGTCACCGTCTGCTCGATGGTCTTCGGCAACCTCGGCCCTGACTCCGGCACCGGCGTCGCCTTCACCCGCGACCCGGCCAGCGGCCACCAGGGCACGTACGGCGACTATTTGCAGAACGCCCAGGGCGAGGACGTCGTCGCCGGTATCCGCAACACCGTGCCGCTCGCCGACCTCGAAGGCATCGACAAGGCGTCGTACGACCAGCTCATCTCGATCATGGAGACGCTGGAGACGCACTACCGCGACCTGTGCGACATCGAGTTCACCATCGAGCGCGGCAAGCTGTGGATGCTCCAGACCCGGGTCGGCAAGCGGACCGCGGCGGCGGCCTTCAGGATCGCCACCCAGCTCGTCGACCAGGGCCTGATCAGCGAGGCGGAGGCGCTGCAACGGGTCAACGGCGCGCAGTTGGCGCAGCTCATGTTCCCGCGCTTCGACGACACGGTCGCCGACAGCGGGAACGTACGCCGGATCGGCTGGGGCATCGCGGCCTCGCCCGGCGCCGCCGTCGGCAAGGCGGTCTTTGACTCGTACACCGCCGTCAAGTGGTCGCGGTCCGGCGAGAAGGTCATCCTGATCCGCCGCGAGACCAACCCCGACGACCTCAACGGCATGATCGCCGCCGAGGGCATCCTCACCAGCCGCGGCGGCAAGACCTCGCACGCCGCCGTCGTCGCCCGCGGGATGGGCAAGACCTGCGTGTGCGGCGCAGAGGAGCTGGAGGTCGACACCAAGCGGCGACGGCTGACCGCGCCGGGGGGCGTGGTGATAGAGGAGGGCGACCTCATCTCGATCGACGGCTCCTCGGGCAAGGTGTACGTCGGCGAGGTGCCCGTCGTACCGTCCCCGGTGGTCGAGTACTTCGAGGGCCGCATGCACGCTGGGGCCGACGAGGCCGACGGACTCGTCCAGGCGGTGCACCGGATCATGGCGTACGCCGACCGGGTCCGCCGGCTGCAAGTACGCGCCAACGCCGACAACGCCGAGGACGCCAACCGCGCCCGCCGCTTCGGCGCGCAGGGCATCGGCCTGTGCCGTACCGAGCACATGTTCCTCGGCGAGCGCCGCGAGCTGGTCGAGCGACTGGTCCTCGCCGACACCGACACCGAGCGGGAAGAGGCGCTCGGCGCGCTGCTGCCGCTGCAAAAGGCCGACTTCATCGAGTTGTTCGAGTCGATGGACGGACTGCCGGTGACCGTAAGGCTGCTGGACCCGCCGCTGCACGAATTCCTGCCCGACATCACGGAGTTGTCGGTACGGGTCGCGCTCGCCGAGTCCCGCAGGGACGCCAACGAGAACGACCTGCGGCTGCTCCAGGCCGTTCACAAGCTCCATGAGCAGAACCCGATGCTGGGCCTGCGCGGCGTACGCCTCGGCCTGGTCATCCCCGGCCTGTTCGCCATGCAGGTACGGGCCATCGCGGAGGCGGCGGCGCACCGCAAGTCCGTCAAGGGCGACCCGCGCCCCGAGGTGATGATCCCGCTGGTCGGCACCGTGCAGGAACTGGAGATCGTCCGTGAGGAGGCCGACCGCGTCATCGCCGAGGTCGAGGCGGCCACCGGCGCCTCGCTCGGCATGGCCATCGGCACGATGATCGAGCTGCCGCGCGCCGCGCTGACGGCCGGTCAGATCGCGGAGGCCGCCGAGTTCTTCTCCTTCGGCACCAACGACCTCACGCAGACCGTGTGGGGCTTCTCCCGCGACGACGTCGAGGCGTCCTTCTTCACCGCCTACCTGGAGAAGGGCATCTTCGGCGTCTCCCCGTTCGAGACCATCGACCGCGACGGCGTCGGCGCGCTGGTCCGCTCCGCCTGCGAGGCCGGCCGCGCCACCCGCCCCGGCCTCAAGCTCGGCATCTGCGGCGAGCACGGCGGCGACCCCGAGTCCGTCCACTTCTTCCACGACGTCGGGCTCGACTACGTCTCCTGCTCGCCCTTCCGCATCCCCGTCGCCCGCCTGGAGGCCGGCCGCGCCGCCGCCCGTCCCCCCACGCCGACCACCTGACCGGGCCGGGCCCGGACCGCCGCCGGACGCCCCTTGCCCTGGGGGCACCCTCACCGACCGGCGACCCGATCCCGACCCCACCCCGCCGGGGGCGACGCTTCGTGCGGAAGCGCCGCCCCCGGCTTTTCTGCTTGCATGGTTGCCCCTGTGAAGCTCCTGACCTGTGAAAAGCACTGTCAGTAGTTGCCATCGTTTCACAGCGTAAGACAGCGTCCAGTGCCCCCGATGTGCCCCGGGCGTGCCCCCGTGCGAAAGGACTCCGGGGCACGCAAAAACGCCTCGGCCGCCGCGACGGGACGCGGACGGCCGGGGCCGTATGAGGGGGATCAGCGCGCTGGTACCGCCAGGAGGCGGGTGCGCAGCGGCTCGGCGGTGACCGTGTCGGTGAACTGCCAGGAGTAATCCAGGACCTCTTCGAGCTGGAGGCCGGAGACGTCGGCGTCCGTGCGGAAGAGGAACCGGAAGTCGAAGTGCTGGTGGTCCGCCTCGTCCTTGGCGAGGTTGGCCGGGATGGGGTGCACGTCGATGTGCAGGGGCACCGGGCTGACGGGGGTGACGAGGGCCGGGTCGATGCCGGTCTCCTCGGCCAGCTCCCGCAGAGCGGCCCTCATGAGGGTCTCGTCCTCGTCCTCCAGGTGCCCGCCGGGGAAGAGCCACCTCCTGAGGGCCTTGTGCTCGATGAGCAGGACGCGGCCGTCGGGGCGCAGCAGCAGGGCTCCGGCGGTGACGTGGCCCCGGAACTCCTTGCGCGACGTGATCGTTTCGGCCCAGGTTTCGAGGCCGTCGATCAGGGCCGAGAGGGAGTCCTTGTCCTCCGGGCGCTGGTCCAGGTACGCGGTCAGGGTGTCGCGGATGTGCTGGGCGGTGATGGGCACTGGGCTCCTCAGCGGTTGAAGTAGGTCAGCCAGGTATCGGCGATGACGCCCCGGTCTGCGGCGGACACCTCGTGCATACCGGCCGCGAGGTCGCCACGGGTGAGCATGCGGATGGCCGCGAGTATCTCGGCCTGCACGAGGAAGATGAACGGCCCCACGCTGGCGCCGTGCAGGAAGTTGACGGCGTTGCCGCCGTTGAGCAGGTAGAAGTAGTGGCCCGTGGTCTGGTACCGGGTGATGTGCGCTCCGTCGGCGTTGCGCTGGTAGACGGCCGGGAGGGCGGCCAGGTCGAGTTCGTCCTCGCTGCTGGTGACCGTGGCGAGGAAAGCACCGTTGCGGAGTGTCGAGAAGTCCTCGGCTCGAAGGGAGAGCGACCCCGTGGCGCAGAGGACCAGTCCCGCGTTGTGCAGGGCCTTGTCCCGGTCGCGGGCGACGGTGAAACCCTGGGAGAGGGCCTGGGTGCGCCTGATGGGGTCGATGTCGTACACGGTGACCTGCACGCCCTTGGCGTGGAGCAGGCGAGCGATGGAGGAGCCGAGCTTGCCGAAGCCGATAACGAGCGCGGGCCGGCCATGCAGGATGTCCCCGCGTCCGCGCATGATGGCCTCGGTGGAGAAGACCACGGACTGACCGACGAGGAAGTCCTCCGGGTCCTTCAGCGGAGACCGGGCCACTGAGATGACGAGGCAGGGGAGCTTGTCCAGCTCGGCATACCGCTTGTGGCCGTTCTCGGTGTCCTCGACCACGCCGAGGATCGTCCCGGAGAACCGCTCGTGGAGGGCGTTCAGCGTGGGGGCGAAGTACCCGCCGACGTCGAGCAGGACCAGGCGCTCGTTGGCGGCACGGTTCTCGAAGTACTCGACGGTCTTGTCCGCGTCGGCGAACAGCTCCCGGCTGAGGTCGTCGCACTGGGCGATGGTCTCCACCTCGCGCTTGGCGGCCGGGGCGATGGACTTGGGCTTGGGGAGCACGGCCTTCAGTGTGGAGGCGGCGTTGACCGCGCGGACAAAGCTCGGTCGCTCGGGGAGCAGGTGCGTGACCAGGATGGACGCGGGCAGTTCGTCCGGGCGGAAGCGCGATGTGATCTTGCTGAAGTAGGTGTCTAAGCGGGCGACTTCAAACGACTCCACGGGTTCACCTCTCTGGCGGGATGCTGTGCTGGCGGTCCTCACGCGGCACGGTGATGGTGAGTTGGTCGTCCGAGTTGGCCGTCCACTCGGGTGCCGTTCCGTGGAGGGGGCGGAGCACGTACGTGCCCTGCCGGACGTCGGTCACGATGCCCTCGCGCTTCACGGTTTCGTCTCTGACCTGGTCACCGATCCAGGCCCGGCCGTTGAGGGTCATACGACCCTCTCCTCTGCCAGGACAGCCCAGACCCGCTTGCCGAACGGCAGCAGGTCGGTTCCCCAGTGATCGGTCAGCACCTCGATCAAGAACAGACCGCATCCCCGCTCGGAGTAGTCGTCCGCGTTGCGGCGCTCGGGGCGGATCTTGGAGCGGTCCACGACCTCGATGCGTACGAGCCCCGGGGCTGGTCGGCTGACGGACACCCGGATGAGGTGGCCCTGGGTGTGCTGGACGGCGTTGGCGACCAGCTCTGTGACGACGAGGGCGCCGTCGTCCTCCAGGCCCCAGGTGCATAAGGCGGTACGGACGAGTTGGCGGGCAGGATCGGCGCTCTCCACCGTGCACGGCATGGTCTGGGAGTAGCCGGGATGACCCGTAGTGCGAACGACGCTGCTCACAGGCATCAAGACCTCGGTCAGTGCGAGTCGGTGTCTGCTGACCGTAGGGATGACACTGTCAGACCCTCAATGAATTTCTACGGATTTCTACGCGGGCTACCCGAGGGAGTTAATGGCCACGGTGATCAGTTCGCGCGCCGCGCTCCCGAAGACCGCCCCCGTGCCCAACTCCCGGTATGCCCTGATGTATTGCTCCACTTCGCTCGGCGCGGTCACCTTCACCGCGGCCGACAGCAGCTCGACGTGAACGCGGACATCGTCGAAGACGTTGAAGGTCTCCAGCGGCCAGACCGGCCTGGAGGCCGTGAAGGGGATGATGCCCAGGCTGACGGAGGGCACAGACATCAGCGTGAGCAGGTACCCAAGTTGGCCGGCCATCGTCTCGGGGGCGCCGATCCTGTACCGCAGGACGGACTCCTCGATCAGCACCGCGAAGCGCCTGCCGCCAGTGAACAGCACCCTGGAGCGCTCCATACGGGCCGCCACGGCCTCCTCGATGTCGTTCGGGGCATGGTGGAACTCCGAGATGGAGGACAGCAGCGCTGTGGCGTAGGCGGGCGTCTGGAAGAGCCCGGGGATGACGTTCGAGCAGTACACGCGGAAGAAGCTGGTGCGCTCGTACAGTTCGGCCCGCTTCTCCTGGAGCTGCCGGAGCCCGGTGCGCTGTACGCGCCTCCACTCGACGTACAGGGAGTCGGCGGACTGGGCCGAGGCCACCAGGTCGTCGGTCTCGTTTGTGGCGTCACAGGCCCCGCACCAGGCCCGGATGTCGGTCACCGACGGTGGGGTCCTGGCGTGTTCGATCCGGGAGACCTTCGAGGGGTACCACTCCAGCCGTCGTGCAAGCTCGGTCGCAGTCAGGCCCGCGGCCTTCCGGATTTCCCGGAGACGGACGGCAAGCTGACGCCGAGCGGCTTGGACGGCGGCTGACGGCGATTCGGACATGTCGGTGCTTCAGCAGGTCAGACCGTGAACCGCTCGTGGGGGATGGCTCGTTCCCACACGTCCTCGAAGGCGCCGTTCACGTTCTTGATGACGTCCGGGTCCTGGGACAGGGTGTGCCCAACGAACGCGCCATTGCCGGAGAACAGGCCGAAGCGGACCAGGGCGTTGTCGAAGACCCAGAAGTCGTTGCCAGGGATCAGCAGGTCCGAGGCCAGGCGGCGCGGTAGCCAGCGGACCTTCTCGCCCGCAATCACGTTCTGGAAGGTGCAGGAGTGCTCGTACTGGATGTACTCGGTGACGGGCTCGGAAACGATCCTGGCCCGGCGGATCGAGACGCCACGGGCGACGGCCTGGAAGATCGAGTCGTGGAAGGAATTCCACCACTGGTCGCGGGTCTCCGGCGTGTGCCTGCGGCCCGCCTTCCAGGCCGCGAAGTCCTGGTCCTCGTCCGCGACGCCGTACACGTCCCGGGTTTCCAAATGCACGGCCGACGAGCGGCACTCCGCCAGCAGATCAGCGAACGGCGGCACCGTCTGCGACATCACATGCCTCCCTGATGGCGGCCACCATGCGCGCGGGCAGCCGCACGACGGCCTCGGTGTCGGGGATCGTGCCCGTCTCCAGGCACTCCCGCTCCGTCTCGTCGTCCGCGCGCCAGCCCTGGATGACGAGGTCGTTCGTCTCGGCGTCTACCCACACGGTCGGGCAGTTGTCGCCGTTGGTGTTCGGGTCCTTAGCGATGAACCGTAGCGTCATGGATCTCCCCAATCCCCTTGGTTTCTACAGACTTCTACGACAGTCACCCATCGGAAGCGGTCGGGTCAACACCACGCGAGATGTCGTTCCCGTCGTCTTCCAAGGCACGGCGGGCCGCAGCGGCGAACGCCCGCACGGGGGCGATGGTGTCAGTGTGTTCGGCGTGATCGTCCCGGCCGTGACGGAAGAGCGCCAGGGTGAAGGTATCGATGGCGGTCTGTGCCGCTTCCGCAACCGCCTCCGGTCCGACCACCGCGACGGTTGCTCCCCGCTGAGGCAGTTCCCGCCAGAGGTGCTTGTGGACCGACCACTCAGGCAGGTCTTCGAACAGCTCCTCGATCCGATGACTGATGTCGAGGAAGTCCTCATACGCCTTCTGTCGTGGCACTCGCCGTTCGGTAATCGCCTGAAAGCGACGTTCTCGTGCAGCTTCTAACTGCTGAGCCTGGCTCTGGACCTTCGCCATCCGAAGCTGGAACCAGCTTGTCCCGACGGCCGTGATCACGGCGAGACCGCCACCGATAGCCGCTCCCAATACGCCTGCTACTCCCGCATCCACGGTGGAATTCTTGTCCTTCGGACAGAGAAGTGCCGGTGGAACGAGAAAAGCGCCCCCTCACCTCCCAGCGGAGGTGAGGGGGCGCGGCTGGTCCTGCCAGAGACCGGGGGGAGCCCGATGCTACGGGGCGTCGGGGGATCGAGGGGTGTGCTTCGCGGCGTAGCCCGCGAGGAAGGTGACGGCCGTCGGCGCCACGGCCAGGATGACGAACTGGAGGGCGCCCGGCAGGGAGCCCAGCAGCGCGTGGTTGTCCTGGATCTGGTTGAGCAGACCCACGGCCACCGAGACGACGAAGGCGGCCGTCGTGGCCGCCCACACCTTCGCCTCGACCTTGAGCTTGGCGAACAGTCCGGCCACGGTCACACCGCCTTCGGGACCTGGAGCTTGGCCCAGGAAGTCGGACCGGGCGGCCAGGTGGCGGCCGAACCGGTATAGCCCAGTTTCCGCTGGAACGCCTGGTACGAATCCACGTCCGCCTGGCCGAACTTCGAGCCGGGGCCGACCTTGTAGTGGCCGCAGCCCTCGGCGACCAGGCGCTTGCCCATGGCCGTGAAGATGGCGCTCGTCTTGCCCAGGGCGGCCCCGGAGCCGTTCGTGAAGAACGCGGTGCCCGGGAACGGCTGGAGGGCCTTGGCGGGCGCGCTGGGGCCCGTGGCGGGCTTAGGCAGCGCCGGGAAGGCGAACCAGCTCCCCGGATCGGTGTGGGAGTTCTCGGGGACCTGGGCGTGCGCGTACCAGCCCGCCTTCGTCTCCCAGATGTGCTCGTCGCGGTGATCGGTGAAGCCGTTCGGTGCACCCATCGGCCAGACGTCCGGCACTCCCCAACTCTTGATCCAGGCGTGCAGCTCGGACCAGCCCTTGCCGGGCGTGTCCGACAGGTGCTCGTACGCCTTGCCGTCGTACCGGCACCAGGGGAAGAACAGGACCTCGATCTGGAGCACGACGGAGCCCGCCCGATTGGTCCGGGTGCCGCCGGGGTGGTCCTCTACGGAGAGGGATCGGCTGTTCGCCGGGAGGAACTGCGAGAAGCGGCCGGTGAACGGGTCCCAGAGGATATGGGCGCGACGCCCTTGCCGCTGTCGGTGAAGTACGCCCGCAGGTCCTCGTTCGGGACGAGAATCGGCTCCGCGAACTGCTCGAAGCCCGCCTTGATCCTGCGGAGCGTGGACTCCGCGAGGGGCCGCTTGCGCTCTCCGAGGGTCCTGGCCGGGAGAGTCCAGTCGATGGCCTCCGAGGCCGACCGGACCTTGGGCTCCAGGATCTGGCCCGCGCAGGCCGTGTGCGGGCACCGATAGACGTACCGGGAGCGGTACTTGCCGTACCGGCGGGCCGGGTTCTTGAAGTGCTGGATGCCCCTCACACGGCCGTGCGTGGGGCACTCAGCCGAGGGCCTCAACCACTTGTTGAAGTCAGGGGCACGGTCTCCGCTTTGCCAGAAGATCGCGTAGAGCCTGTCCCGTGACTGCGGAGCACCCGGGCCGAGGGCCTGGGCGAACATCGAGTTGAGGAAGATCAGCCAGTGCTCGTATCCCCACGCCCGCATCGCGGCCAGCCAGGAGTCGAAGACGGCACCGGGATTGGTGGGAGGTCCCCACATCATGACCTCGACGACGTTCTCGACGATCATCGCGCGGTAGCGATGGGTCTCCGCGAATCGGACGGTGTCCCACCTGGTCGCGCGGGCCGCGATGGCGGCCTCGTCTACCCCGCTGGTGGCCTTCACACCACCGTCCCACTCGCCGTGGCCGAGCTTCTTGCCGGAGGCGAAGGTGTGCGCGGTGCAGGCCGGGCTGGCCCACATGAGGTCCGTCCGGGGGTACCGGGTGGCCGCGACCTGGCTGATGTCGGTCAAGTCGTGCTCGGTATCGGGGTGATTGGCCTGGTGGCTGTCGATGGCGTCCCGGGCGCGGTTCGCGGCGAAAAAACGATCTGTACGCCCGGGACCATCGCGGCACCCGTGGAGGACCCGCCCGCTCCGCAGAACAAGTCGATCATGCTCACGGTCACCGCGACCTCCGCAGGTCGCGGATGGTCAGGACGATCCAGGTGATCACGATCACGGCGGCGAGGAGCCAGAGGCCGGTGGTCAGCACCGCTCCTCCGTGTCCTCGATAGCCGTCCACAGCACGTGGATCCGCCGAGCCCATCCGTGCTCCTCCAGGGACTTGAGGGCACGCCAGGCGGTGTTGGTGCCGATGCCGAGCGACTCGGCGATCTCGGCGGTGGTCTGCGGGTTCGGCCTCGTCGCGGATGTGCAGGCCGACCAAGCGGACGGTCGGCAGGAGTTCGGTCTCGTGGACCAGCCGACGGACGTAGCTCACGCGGCCACCGCCAGCTCCAGGGCGCCCTTGCGGACGCCGATGAACTCGACGGCCCGGCCGCCGGAGCGGCAGGCGGAGCAGTACCTTCGGGTCATGCCGGACGGGTCGGTGTACAGGTGCCCGAACTCGGAGTACGAGTGGCCGCTCGGGCATGCGACCTTGTTGCGCTGGTGCTCCCCGCTCCGCCCGGCACGGACGTTGGCCGAGTGGCGGAGCAGGGAGAGGTGCTCCGGGTTCACGCACCTGCGGTGCTGGCAGGTGGGTCCTCCGGCGCACGAGGCATCACTGTCGTGGCAGTCGTGCGAGACGTCCACGCGCTCCCAGCCGCGAAGGCCGTGCACGTAGGCAGCGGGGTTGCCGTACACGAAGCCCCAGGCGACGTGGTGGGCCCGGACGGTGCGACCGCCGATCGAGAAGGTCCCGTACCCGTCCGTGGCGGTGGACGCGGACCACGTCCAGCAGTCCGTCGAGACGGTGGGGCTGCCGAGGTCCTGGAAGACGAGACGGTTCCAGCGGTCCAGCAGTTCGTCGCCCTGAGCGGCTCGGATTGCGTCGTACCAGGGGCGCTCGGGGACCAGGACGTCGGCGAGCAGGCCGTCCACCACGGCGCGGGAGGGGGCGTAGCGGGTGATGTTGACGAGCTTCATCGCGCACTCCGAAACGGAGCCCAGAGGACCTGTTCCCCTCGGGCAGTTGCCCGTAGGGGCCTCCAGAGGAGTCACAGGCCGCATCTGGCGGCGATGGGTCCAATTTAACGGCGTGGGCTCCGTGAAGCAATTCCTGAGAGCGTTCCTGGAGTGCCACAGATTCTAAAATAATGGCTCTCAGACAGCTCCTTCATAAGGATTGTTGGAGAGAGATTGGCGGTCCGAGCTATCGCTCTAAGGATTCCCGTAATAACGATCTCGCATACGTCCAGAGGGCGCCTCTGGTGGTCATCGCCCGCCGTATGCTGGAGCACTGAACATGACGAAGCCCCCGGCTCCACACCGGGGGCTCAGTCGAAGGGATTGATTTTAGAATCCCGATGCTCGGAGGGGTCAGGAGCCCCTCACCACAACGACTCCTCTGGAGGCGCTATGCGCGCGTACCCATCCGCCTCGGCCAGAGGAACAACAAGATGCAGCACGCTCCCGCAGATTCTAACGCTTCTGGGCGCATAGCACGTCCCCTCGCTGCCAAGTGGCGCGACGTGCTCGTCACGGGTGAGCACGGGTACGGGTCCCGCTCCGAGGCCGTCTCCGCCGTCACCCTGGCCATGGTCAACTGCGGATGGACCTGGGACCAGTTCTACGCGGCGATGACCGATACCCACCAGCACCGGTTGGCCGCATGGTCTCTTTCCGCGGCGGCAAGTACGCCCACAGGGCCAGGTCGTCCTCGGACACCTTCGCCCGTCTGGAGAACACCTGGAACCGTGCGGTCTCCAAGGCCAAGGAGTCCCCGGCCATCCAGGACCCTCAGCAGGCCCGTCAGGAGATAGGTCTCATCCGGGGCTCCTTCCGCTCGGTCGGTCTCACCGGTCGTACGGCCCTCACGGACACCCTGGTCCTGGAGCACCTCCACAAGGAGGCCACCCGCAGGGGTCTGATGGTCCTGTACGCCTCGGTCCGCGACATCTCCGAGGTCACCGGTATCGGCAGGTCCACCGTCTCCAGGTCCCTCGGTCGTCTCGTCAAGGCTGGATGGCTCCGTCACCAGGGCCGGGAGCTGGTCTCGGACGCCTCCTCCTACCGTCTCACCCAGCCCTCCGTGTTCCGGGAAGACCGGTCTCGCAATGGGACACAGACCCGAAGGGTCTCCACCGGGCGTGAGGACTGTGTCCCATTGCGAGACTCTGCCCTGGGACATGTCTCGGAGGACCTGTTCTTGCGTCTCGGCCGGCACTCCGCTCTGGTCTACGCGGTGACGGGTGAGGATCCGTTGACCGCGAAGCAGGTACAGGACCTCAGCGGGGTGTCCAAGGCCACGGTTTTCCGGCACCTCAGGACGTTGGTCGAGTTGGGTCTGGTGGAGAAGACGGCGACCGCGTACATGCGTACGCACCGGGGCCTGGCGAAGGCTGCTGCCGACATCGGGGCTGTAGGGCTGGGTGAGGAGAGGACCGCGAAGATCGCCTCTGAGCGCAAGCTCTGGTCCAAGGTGGCCGAGGGGGTCCAGTTCAAGCGAGACCTGGACCGGTGGGGCAAGCGCGTGGCTGTGGAGAACGCTCTGAGGCGTCGGGGAGAGCCGATCCCCGCAGGCGTGGACCTGGAGACCGGGGAGATCCTGGAAGTTCTGGAGGAGGGCAGATGTGGCCGGGAACTCACCGACCCGGAGGTCGAGGAGGCGATGAGCCCGGCGCAGTTCGACCCCGTCGAGTACCAGATCGCCTTGATCCGGTACCGGGAGTTTTCCCTAGCGGCTTGATCTACTGGGCCACCTCGACGGAGCACTCCTCGATCCAGCGGGCGATGACGCTCAGGACGGCGAGGTGCTCCAGGGCCTCCTGCTCGGTCCAGGCCACCTCGTCCTCGTGGGCCGCGAGGTTGCGAAGTGCGAGGAACGCCCCGGCTGAGAGGTACTTGGAGCCCTCCTGGCGGGCCCGCCAGGTGGGCGTCGCCCGATCCCCCGGAAAGCGGAGGCGGGGCTTGCCCTCCACCGGATCCTTCAGGTCGAAGCTCTGCATGCAGAGGTCGGTTTCGCCGATGTCATGGCGGTCCAGCTTTTGTTGTAGGCGGCGGTTTAGCGTCCGGGCGGCGGCGAGAACGGCGTCCTGGCGGGCCTCAGCGGCCCACAGGGGAGCGGCCGGCTCCCAGGCCCAGGAATGGAGCCCGTCGGCTGCGATAGCGGGCGAGGTGGGGCGGAGGAAGTCGGCGATCTCCTCTGCGAATGTGGCCCGGCCCAACGCCTCCACGGAAGCAGCCCGCACGCGGAACCAATAGCGAGCGTCACCGTCTTCCTCGTCAAAGGTGTCACCGAGCCCTGGCACGTAGGCGTTCATGATCTGGCGCGCGCGGACGAGTTGGAGATTCAGTTCCTCAGGCCAGTCCGGCCACGGGGCGCCGATGTCTGGGCTCGTGGCGGCTTCAAGCTCGCCGAGGTGGCCGTTGACGTCCTCTATGAACTCGGTCAGTTTCTCGACGGCGTAGGCGTGATCCACCCTTGGACACTATGACGAAGAGTGCGCCAAGGTCTGTCGGTTCGAGAAGGTGGACATGGTGACCCCCAGGAAGCGTGAGGCCCTGCTGGCCGAGCACGGCCTGACCGAGGATGAGTACGGCTTCGGGCTGACCCTCCGTGGCCTCCAGAGGGGCCTACGGAGGGCGTACGAGCTGCGGGAGCAGGGGAATGTCGAGTGCGGCCAGATCCTCGCCCTGGACGCCGCTGACGAGCGCCGTGCCTGGCTCGCGCTCGCCATTCAACTTGAGGCGTTCCATGAGGAACTCCAACAATTCCAAGGGTACCCATAAGGTAGTTATGGACGGCCTCTCCAGAGCCGTTAGGGTGTTCCCCGCAAGCCCCCTCCGTGCCCCCATGCGGAGGGGGCTGTGGCGTTCCATGGGGGCAATAGATTTTAAAATCATGGGGAGGTCACGTGGACTGCGTCAGGTGTGAGGATGGGCGATTCAACTGCCCTCCATCGTGCGACGTCATCGCGCCCGGAAGCCTGAGCGACCAGGCGTATCACGAGCTGCTGGCGCCCGAGGACGTCTCCGACGTGGACGGGCGGCTCTGACCATGCAGCGTGAATTCGACGAGCAGGCGCATTACGAGATCACCGACGGCGACCGCGTCAGCCTGCTCAGGCTGGACGACGAGTGGATGGTGCTCTGGTCGTACGCCAATCCGCACCACAACACCCAGCTCATCCACTTCGGCAGTGCCGGGCCGGAGGCGATGTAGTGGAACCGCGATGCGCCGAGTGCGGGGAGCAGGTCCAGGAGGAGCCGCCCACGTCCTGGAACCGGACGTGGGGTCCTGTGCCCGAGTGGTCGCACCTCGACGGCGAACCGTTGTGTCCGATCGTCGGCGACGGCGGGTACGAGCCGGCTCAGGTGATCTTCCCGTGAAGCCCTCCCCGGATGCCATACCGATCCCCGAGTCCCGTCGTCCCCTCGCCACCCCACAGCAGGTGGCGGACTACCTGGGCGTCCCGCTCGGCACGATCTACCAGTGGAGCAGCCGTGGGGGCGGCCCCAAGTTCATCCGAGTGGGCCGCCACCTGCGCGCACATTGGGACGATGTCGACCAATGGCTGGATGCCCAGGTCATCTCCGCGTGAACAGCCCGAGTTGACAGCAGTGGGCATGCGTTGTGATCACTACGCACGATCTGCCACGCTGACATGAGAGGCGCGGATACGTCCCGCGCGGGCCGCCGTGTTGAGGCGGCAGATCGCCGGGGACTTGGGGCGGACAATGGCTGAGGTTTACGACCGATGGCACCTATCGCGCCCCGGTGAGGGCGCTGAGCTGTGCGTCGAGCACAGCACCAAGACGAAGCCCGCCGTGGCGGGCAAGGATCACGGCCGGGGCAAGCGGTGGCTGGTGCGCTGGCGTGACCTGAACGGCAAGCAGTGCAAGGAGTTCTTCGCCAAGCGCGCTGAGGCCGACACCCGACGCCGACTTCGCCCGTGGCCAGTACGTCGATCCGTAGGCGGCCAAGGAGTCCTTCCGGGCGGTTGCTGAGCGCTGGCGGACGTCAGCCGTCCACGGCGACACGACCGTGCCGAAGGTGGAGCGCGCCCTGCGGTTGCACATCTATCCGACCTTCGGTGACCGCCCCATCGCGAGCATTCGGCGGTCGGAGGCGCAGGCATGGGTCAAGGACCGGTCGCGGGTGCTTAAGCCGGGCAGCTTGCGCGGGCCGTACAACGTCCTGTCGGCCGTCTTCCGGACGGCGGTCTACGACGAGGCGATGCGTGCTACGCCCTGTCACGACATCACGCTGCCGGACGACCGTAAGCCGGATCTCATTCCGCTCGAACCCGAGGCGGTCAATGCGCTCGTGGCCGCCGCGTCCTCGCGGTACCGGGCGGCGGTGCTGCTCGCCGCCGCTTCCGGGCTGCGACAGAGCGAGGTGTTCGGTATCGAGGTCGAGCACATCAACTTCCTGCGTCGCACGGTGCGGGTCGCCCAGCAGCTCGTCGGCCCCGATAAGGGCGTGCCGTATTAAAGGTGAGCCCAAGACCCACGAGTCCTACCGGACGGTGCCGCTGGCGCAGTCGGCCGTCGATACCCTCGCCGCGCACCTCGCGCAGTACCGCGCCCGCGGGGTGCGTTTAGAGGACCGTACGGACCCGGTGAAGCCGAAGCAGCGGACGGCTCGGCTTGTGTTTCCTTCGGAGGGTCCGACACGATCCGCTGGGGGTCGTGGGCGAAGGTCTGGGCGCGCGCGATCAAACGTGCGAATGCGGCGTTGGAGACGGCGGGCTCCGAAACGCGGGTGCCGGAGGCCGCCACCATGCACGACCTCCGGCACTTCTACGCCTCGCTGCTGATCGCGGACGGGCAGACGCCGAAGACTGTGCAAAAGCCGCTCGGCCACTCCAAGCCGTCGATCACCCTCGACACCTACACGCACCTGTGGCCGAAGGAGGAAGATGCCACCGCCGCCGCGGTGGAGGCGGCCCTCGGCAATGTGCCCCCGTTGTGCCCCATGGGGTCGGTGAAGCGATGAACCCCATGGTCAGCGCGGTGAATCAGCGCTTCGTGCGGAAGCGCCGCCCCCGGCGCTTTCACGTACGCCGGGGCACGGCCCGGCCATGCCGGCGCCACGGCGTCCCACGCCCACGATCCGAGGCGCGCACCCGCGATGAGCACAAAGAAGGTCGCCAGGGCCGCACCGTAGCGGTGCGGCCCTGGCGACCGTTTGAGACGGGGTCAGGAGGACGTGGGGCTGGCCGTGGTGGGAGTCGCACTGCCGCTGGGCGTCGGGGCGGTCTTCGGGGGCGGGCCGAAGACGACGTTCACGTGCTCGAAGCCGAGCGAGGTCAGCAGGTGCTCCAGCATGAATTTGGTGTTGGTCTCGGCCCGCGCGCCCAACTCGGTCTGCTTGGCGGCGTCCTGGATCTTCTGCGCGGCCAGCTCGTTGAGCTGCTGGGCGTTGCCCGGGTTGTCGCCGAAGAAGTCGCCGATCCGGTCGAAGAAGCCGCGCTGCTGCGAGACGACGTAGGAATGCTTGGTGTCCAGCGAGGTCCGTTCAAGTGCCGCGTGCGGCAGGCGGATCGTCGCGGACTTGCGGTCGGCGGAGACCTTCACCGCGTCGTTGCCGACGGAACCGAGATCGACGTACGCGTCGACGCTGCCCGCGCCGACGTACAGCGTGCGCTTGCCGCGCACCGCGGACGGCAGGAATTTGGCGTCCTTCTCCAGGTCGACGACGACCTCGAAGTTGCCGCTCGCGCCCTCGAAGCGGTTCATGTCCTGGATGGACTTCAACAGGACGGGACCGCTGCGGTCCTTGTCCTTCTCCGCGAACGGATTCGGTATACCGGGCAGCAGATTGGCCTTGCCGAGCAACAGGAACAGCAGCGCGAGTACGACCACTCCGATAGCTGTCCGCGCCCACCAGGGCATACGTCCCGCAGCACCACTGATCGCCATGACCGCGTCACCTCCTGAAGTGCCGGGTACCCGCGCTCGGCGATTCCATGAGCCGAACATGCGCTCGACATAGGTGAGTTGGCACGGCCGGTCCGGGGTCGTGCCCGGCGGCTCACAGGGCGTATGTGACCCCCGTCAGCCGCTCCGACGCCTCCCACAGCAGCTCGCCGGTCACGTCGTCACGGGTCCTGGGCAGCCGCCAGGCGCGGGCGGGCGCGCCGCGCAGGCCCGGCGCGCGCGGGCCGGTGAAGGAGTCGGGGGCGACACCGGGCGCCGTCGCCGCGTAGAGCGTGGGCAGCGCCCCCCGCTCGGCCGACTGCGCCAGCAGCCGGTTGCCGAAGACGTAGACACGCTCCACGCCCTTGCGGCCCTCCATCAGCGCCCCGCGCGTGTGCAGGTCCGTCGCCGCGTAACCGGGGTGCGCCGCCGCGGCCACGATCCCCGAACCGGCCGCCGCGAGCCGCCGCGACAGCTCGTGCACGAAGAGCAGATTCGCGCTCTTCGACTGGCCGTACGCCGTCCAACGGCGGTACCCGCGGGTCGCGTTGAGGTCGCCGAGACGCACCCCGGCCAGCACGTGCGCCACGCTCGACACCACGACGATCCGGGCCCCGCGGTCCGCCGCCCGCAGCCGTGGCAGCAGCAGGCCCGTCAGCGCGAAGTGCCCCAGGTGGTTCACCCCGAACTGCTTCTCGAAGCCGTCGTAGGTCAGGCCGTACGGCAGTGCCATCACCCCGGCGTTGTTGACCAGCAGGTCCAGCGACGGCTCCTCGTACGCCTCCGCGAACGCCCGCACGCTTTCCAGGTCGGCCAGGTCCAGCGGCCTGAACACCGCCTGTGCGTTGGGCACTTCGGCCTGGAGGCGCTTCAGCGCCGCCGTCGCGCGCTCCGCGTCCCGGCACGCCAGCGTCACGCGGGCGCCGCGGCGGGCCAGTTCCCTGGCCGTGCAGTAACCGATGCCGGTGTTCGCGCCCGTCACCACGGCCGTCCTTCCGGACTGGTCCGGAACGCTCTCCGCCGTCCAGCTCATGACGTCCCCCTCCCTCACACCTGACTACCCGTCAGGGTAGGGCCCTTCGCGGCGTACGGTGCCCCCGTAGGGTCCCGTCCTGGACGGTTCCTCTGCGGTGGGTGGTGGGCCGATCTTTTAAGGGGCGCGGGGAACTGCGCGACCAGCCACCGCGCTCCCGCAGGTCACCACCCGCCCCGGCGGGGCAGTTCGGTTGGTCCCGGACCACCGGCCGGTGGTGGGTAGCCCGCGCAGTTCCCCGCGCCCCTACGGGGCACGAGTCGTGCGCAAGGCCAGCGCGAAAGGGGCCGCCGCCTCACGCGGAGGCGAGGTCCGGGCGCCGGCGGGCGCGGAGGCGCCGGAGCATGCGGGCGTCCTGGAAACCAACGGCGCGGGCCGCGGCTTCGAGCGTGGCCCCCTGCCCGATGAGATGCTCGGCGCGCTCGATGCGCAGCTCCTGTTGGTAGCGGAGCGGCGTGAGCCCGGTGGAGGCGGTGAAGCGCCGCGTGAGGGTGCGCTCGCTGAGCCCGGTGGAGGCGGCGAGGTCGGCGAGGGCGAGGTGGTGGGCGAAGCGGGCGTCGATCAGATCCTGGGCCCGGTGCACGGCGTCGCTGAGGTGCCCGCGGTGCCGGAGCATGGCGCTGGTCTGGAGCTCGTCGCCGTTGCGCCGGGCGTAGACGACCATCTGCCGGGCGACGCGGGCAGCGGCGCCCGGCCCGTGGCGGACGGCGACCAGGTGCAGCGCGAGGTCGATGCCGCTGGCGATCCCGGCGGAGCTGACGACGCGGTCGTCCACGACGTAGAGGACGTCGCGTACGACGGTGGCCCGCGGATAGTCGCGGGCGAGTTCGTCCTGCACGTCGTGGTGGGTGGTGCAGCGGCGGCCGTCGAGCAGCCCGGCCCGGCCGAGCGCGTCCGCCCCCGCGCACACGCTGGCGACGGTGCCGCCGCCCGCGTGGTGCGCGCGCAGCCACTCCAGGGTCGCGGGTGTGAGCGCGCCGTTCTCGTGCAGCGTGTGGGCCCGCCAGCCCGGTACGACGATCAGGTCGTCGGCCGTCAGCGCGGGCGGCTCGGTGGCCGCGCGCAGCGCGACCCCTTGGGCGGTGGGGACGTCTTCCCGCTCGGCGACGTAGTCCAGCCGGTACCCGAGGCCGTAGTCGGCGGCCGTCGAGAACACCTGGGCGGGACCCGCGAGGTCGAGCAGATGCAGGTGGGGCACGAGCAGGAAGACGACCCGGGTCACGATCCGGTCAGCTCCTTGACGGTCGAGACGGTGGCGAAGCGGCCCGCGAGAGCGTACTCGGTGCGCGCGATGATGTCCGCCGGGAGCAGCGTGCGCGGGTCGGCCAGCACCTCGGCGAGCGGGCGGCCCGCCGGCGCGTCGCGGTGCTCGATCGGCTCGGTGGCGGTCGCGTCCACCACGAAGGTGACGTCGTAGCCGAGGTCGGAGGCCAGCCGCGTCGTGGTCTCCACGCACTGCTCGGTGCGGATGCCGCAGGTGATCAGCGAGCGGATGCCGCGCGCGGTGAGGATCTGCTGGAGATTCGTGGTCGTGAAGGCGTTGTGCGCGGTCTTGACGAGCAGCGGCTCGCCCTCGGCGCGGGTCAGCCCGTCGATCAGCCGTACATGGCCGCTCTCCGGGTCGAAGACCGTGTTCGAGCCCGGCTCGGAGTGCAGCACCCAGATCACCGGGTGCCCCTGCTCGCGGGCGTGGTCGACCAGCCGCGCCACCCGCGTGGCCACCTCGGGGTCGGACGCGGCCTGCCAGCTTTCCCGCTGCCGGAAGGACTCCTGGACGTCGATGACGATGAGCGCGGTCGCGCTCGCGGGGTTCGTGTTGTCAGCCATGACTCGATCGTGCCTCCGGCGCGGGCCCGCGGGTAGACCCGATCATGCCCCGCTGCGGAACGATCCGGTCACGCGGCGGGGCACCGGGGTACGCCCCCGCGTCGGACTCGCCCGCGGACCGCCCGACGCCGCCCCGCCCCTCGACATCGCCGCGTTCGGCGAGCGGGCGGTGTCTCGACGACGACGCGGTGGCGGTGCCGGTGCATCACGTCGTCGAGGAGTAGCCGCCCGCTCGCCCGGCTCTCAACTCACCGTGCAGGCGGTGCCGTTGAGAGTGAAGCCGGTCGGCTTCGGGTTACTGCCCGACCAGTTGGCGTTGAAGCCGAAGTCCACCGTGCCGCCCGCCGCGATCGTCCCGTTGTAGGACAGATTCGTGGCCGTCGCCGCGGTGCCGCTCTGGGTGACCGTCGCGTTCCACGCCTGCGTGACCGTCTGGCCCGGCGCGAAAGTCCACTTCAGCGTCCAGCCGTTGACCGGCGCGGAGCCGTTGTTCTTCACCGTCAGATTCGCGGTGAAGCCGGTGTTCCACTGATTGACCCCGTATGTCACCGCGCAGCCGCCACCGCCGGGCGGTGTGGTGGGCGGAGTGGTCGGGGGCGTGGTGGGCGGTGTGGTCGGCGGTGTGGTGGTCGTGCTGCCGCCGAGCGCCGTACGCACCGCGGTGTAGGCGGGCTTGGGCTGGTAGTTGTCGTCGTACAGCAGAGCCGCGCCCTGGCCGGGGAAGACGCCCGGGATCCACGAGGTCGCGTCGGAGACGCCCCACACCGTGATGCCCACACAACGCGACACGCCCAGGCAGGCGTTGACCACCGAGGTGTAGTCATTGGCCTGCTGCTGGAGCCTGGCGGCGTCCGACGGGGTCTGCATCCGGATGTCCAGCTCGGTGATGGCCACGTCCACGCCGAGGTCGGCGAAGCGCTGGAGGTTGGCCTTGAAGGTCGACGGCACCTGGCCGAGGATCAGGTGCGCCTGGAAGCCGACGCCGTCGATCGGAACGCCCTGCTGCTTCAGCGACTTGACCAGGTTGTACATGCCGTCGCTCTTGGGGCCCGTGCCCTCGACGTTGTAGTCGTTGAGGTAGAGCTTGGCGCCCGGGTCGGCGGCGCGGGCGGCCGTGAACGCGTCCGCGATGTACGACGAGCCGAGCTGGTTGTACCAGAGGTCCTGGCGGAAGGTGCCGTCCTCGTTGAACGGCTCGTTGACCACGTCCCAGTGGACGACCTTGCCCTTGTAGTGCGTGGCCTCGTCGGTGACGTGCTTGATCAGGATGTTGTGCAGCTCGGTGTTGCTGAAGCTGCCGGAGGTCAGCCAGTTGGGGAGCTGGCTGTGCCACACCAGATTGTGGCCGCGGACCTGCATGTTGTGCGCCTGCGCGAAGTTGACGATCGAGTCGCCCGGCGCCCAGTTGTACGTGCCGCGGCTCGGCTCGACGGTGTCCCACTTCATCTCGTTGCCGGGAGTGACCATGCCGAACTGGGCGCCCGCGATGGGCCCGCTGGCACCCGTGGCCTCGCTCGCGGTCAGGGCGGTGCCCATGTAGATGCCCTTGGCCGCGGCCAGGTCGCGCAGCGGCGGGTCCGCGGCGTGCGCCGACGGCACGGTGACGGCGATCAGCGCCGCCGTCGCCGCCAGCAGCGCCGCGCCGGATCCGCCGATGGCGGATCTGAGGGCTCGCTTGGAGAACATGTGTGAATACCTCTTCCAAGTGGGGGATTGGAGCAGGCAGTTCGGTACGCGTGGTTGCGAGCGATGCGCGTGGGACGAGGGAGGAACACATCGAATGTTTCGATACGAATTCCGACTGCGGCGCAGACCCTACGGGCACCCCACCCGGCCGTCAACACCCCCGGCAATCACCGCACTTCGGACGGGGCGGTGCGCGTACGCCTCGGCGGGCGTGCGGGCGTGCGGCCTCGCGGGTGGGTGAGCGCGCGGGGGCGCGAGGACGCCTAGGCGGGGGACTGCGTGCTGCTGCGCTCCACCAGCCGGGTCGCCAGATCCACCCGCAGGGTGCTCGGCTGCTTGCCGCGGCTCAGGTCGAGCACCAGCCGGGCGGCGGCCTCCGCCATCTCGGTCAGCGGCTGCCTGACCGTGGTCAGCGGCGGGCTGATCCAGCGCGACAGCGGCAGGTCGTCGAAGCCGATCACGCTCACGTCGCCCGGAATGCTCAACCCCAGTTCGCGCGCCGCCTCGTACAGTCCGAGCGCCTGGAGGTCGTTGCCGGTGAAGACGGCGGTGGGCCGCTCCGGCAGCCGCAGCAGCTCGAGTCCCGCGGTGTAACCGGCCTCGTGGTGGAAGTCGCCCGCCCTGACCAGCGCCGGGTCGAAGGCGACCCCCGCGGTCTCCAGCGCGGCGCGGTACCCGTCGATCCTGGCCCGGCTGCACATCATCCCCGCCGGGCCGCCGATCACACCGATCCGCCGGTGCCCCAGCTCCAGCAGGTGCCGGGTGGCGGCCACCCCGCCCTGCCAGTTGGTCGCCCCGATCGCGGGCACGTCCTCGCCGGGGTCGCCCGCCGGGTCCATCACCACGAACGGGATGTCCCGGCTGGTGAGCTGCGCCCGCTGGGCCGGGTCGAGCCCGGACAGTACGAGGATGACGCCGGTCGGACGCCGGGCCAGCACCCCGTCCACCCACGTCTGACCGGGGCTCAGGCGGCCCGCCGACTCCGAGAGCACCACGCTCAGGCCCTCGACCCGCGCCACGTTCTCCACACCCCGGATGACCTCCATCGCCCACGCGCTCTCCAGCTCGTGGAAGACCAGGTCGAGCAGCGGCGCGGGCTGCGCGTTGCCGCGCCGCCGCTGGTAGCCGTGGAGGCGCAGCAGCTCCTCCACCCTGCTCCGCGTGGCGGGCGCGACATCGCCGCGGCCGTTGAGCACCTTCGAAACAGTCGGAGCCGAGACGCCCGCGGCCCGGGCGATCTCGGCGAGGGTGGCCGCGCCGGCGCTGCCGCCCGCGTTTCCGCCCGCGCTCGCGCGGCCCGCCGCTCCCGCCGCGCCGTTCGACGGCGTGTCGGGCTGGTCGGCTGTCCTGGACGGTACGTCTGCGGCGCTCATGCCTGCGATCGTAGCCCGCCGCCGCCCCATCCGTCCGACCCCGGGGTGCCCCCTGTTTTCCCGGCAACGATCGGTAACCGACTCGAATCATTCTCCGTGTGGTCCCTCACCGCTTGCCTGTGCCCCTCGGGGCGCGGGGAGCCGCACGGCCAGCCGTGACGCCCGCGCGGCCGGAAACGGGGGTGGCATGGCCGATTCCGGGCGGGCGGCAGGGGGAGGGAGGGTGCGACGGTGACGGGATGAGCTTCTTCCAGGACGTGCCAGAACCGCCGACCGTGCCGGAGCCGGAGCCCCGGCCGCGTCCCCCGTGGGAACGGTCCGTCTACGTGCTTCCCGCGTCGGTGCCGGGTGACGTGGTGCTGCTGCGCTCGGACCGGGCGGCGGTCTGGATCGGCGGGCTGCGGGCGTACCCCAACGGTTTCGTATTCCACCTGCGCGCGGTCCTGCGAAGGACCCCGGCCAACGGAGCCTGGTTGGGCAATCCCCTCGACGGCCGGTCCAACCCGCTGCGTCCGCCCGAGCCGCAGAGCAATCTGCGGCTCGGCCTGCGGTACGCGGACGGCCGACGGGTCGCGACGCAGGGCGGGATGCCGGTGCCCTGGCCGGGCGACGACGACACGGAGGCGATCCGCCTGATCAGCCAGGGCGGCGGCGGCAGCGGTCTGACATGGGAGGCGAGCTTCTGGACGTATCCGCTGCCGCCGGACGGCCCGGTGACCGTCTTCACCTCGTGGCTCGACGCCGGGGTGCGTGAAGCGTCGGTGGAACTGGACGGCGCGGCGATCCGGGCGGCGGGCGGCCGGGCGGTCCGCCTGTGGCCGCAGGACGAGGACCCCGAGGACGAGGACGGCTACAGCTACGTGACGAGGACGCTGACGGTCGGCGACGCCGAAGCGGACGGGGACGGGGACGGGGACGGGGATCCCGAGGCCGCACCCGAGGCCGCACCCGGCACCGTACCGGGCGCGTAACCGGACGCTCATGGGGCCGAGACCGTCACCGACGGCTCGTGCCGCACCGGGAAGTTCACCGAGTTGGCGATGAAGCACAGCCGCTGGGCCTCCTCGTGGAGGGCCTGGGCGGCGGCGGCCATCGCGGGGGAGGCGACCTCGACGGCGGGCCGGAGCACGGCTTCGGTGAAGTGGCCGCCGCCGTCGCCGGTCTCCCGCATCGTGCCGGTCGCGTGGTCGGTGTAGCCGGTGACGACCACGCCGTTGACGGCGCAGACGTGGAGGTACGACAGCAGGTGGCACTGGGAGAGCGCGGCGAGGAGCAACTGCTCGGGGTTCCAGCGGCCGGCGTCACCGCGGAAGGCGCGGTCGGCGGAGCCGGAGATGGCGGGGAGTCCGGCCGCGGTGACCTCGTGCGTACGGTCGTAGTCGCGGTAGGAGCTGGTGCCCGTGCCGCGGTTGCCGGTCCAGACGACCTCGGTCTCGTAGGAGTGCTGACGGGCTGACGGCATGGCTCGATGTCCCTTCGGGTCGCTCAGTCGGTGAATCGGGCGCCGCAGGTGTCCAGAACGTGGCGGCGGGCCGCCTCGGCCGCCTCGCGGGCCCGGCCCCCGGTGATCGCGGCCAGCAGCTCCCGGTGCTGGGCGTTGACCTGGGCGGGCCGGTGGGGCGGGTCGAGTGAGGCGCGGGTGGAGACGAGGATCTGGTCCCACAGCCGGTCGAGCGAGGCGAGCGCCACGGGGTTCGCGGCGAGTACGGCGATCCGGCCGTGGAAGCGGCGGTTGTGGGCGACGGCCTCGGCGAGGCGCCCGGCCAGCGTGGCCTCTTCCGTACGGTCCGCCTCGCGGACCAGCTCGGCCAGGTCGGCAGGGGCGATCCGGCCCTCGGCCTGGCGCCCGGCGGCCAGCTCGGCGGTGAGCGCCTCCAGGGCGGCCCGCACCTGGTAGGCGTGGCGCAGCGCCTCCGCGTCCAGCGCGACCACCCGCACACCGCGCCCCGCCGAGTGGACCAGCCCGTCGGCGACCAGCGCGCGGAACGCCTCGCGCACCGGCGTCCTGCTCATCTCCAGCGACAGCGCGACCTCGGTCTCGGTGAGCCGCTGGCCCGGCGCGTAGGCACCGTCCAGGATCAGGTCACGCAGCCGCGCGCGGGCGGCATCGGTCTGCTGCACCCGGCCGAGGCTAGCCTCTGTATGCATTGCATGCAATGCATACAGAGGGCCGGGGCGTACTTCTCCGCCCGGACCCGCAGCGGCCCCGCCGCGACCCGGTCCAGCGCCTCTTCCCAGTTCGCGGGCGCCGACTCGCCGTCCGCGCCCCGTACCAGCGGCCCGGTCAGCCGCACCGCCGTGGACAGCACCTCGGTCGAGGCGCGGCCCTTGCCGCACCACGCCCCCCCCGGTCAAGGCGCGGCCCTCCCCGGTTCACCGGGAACGCCGTCCGCTCCACCACCTCCGGCCCGTCCGCCTCAGCGCACGGCCCCGCCCGCGGTGAGGGCGCGTGCGACCCCCGGCTCGCGCGGCCCCAGGAAGTGCGGGTTCGGGCGAATCACCACGTCCGCCGCCGCCTTGCCCGCGGCCAGCAACTCCCGTACGCCGCCCGCGTACCAGGTGGCGTCGTGCGGCTCGTCGACGGCGATCCCGTAGGCGTCGATCCCGGCGGCCTCGCAGAGCGCCAGGGCCCTGCGTATGTGGAAGTCCTGGCTGACCAGGACGGCCCGGTCGACCCCGAAGACGCGCTTGGCGCGGCTGCACGAGTCCCAGGTGTCGAAGCCCGCGTAGTCCAGGACGACCTTGTCGGCGGGCACGCCGTGCGCGGCCAGGTAGGTGCGCATGGCACCCGGCTCGTTGTACGACGTACGGCTGTTGTCGCCGGTGACCAGCACCACGCGTATCCGGCCCGTCCGGTACAGCGTCGCCGCCGCGTCCAGCCGGTGCGCCAGATACGGCGACGGCTTACCGTCCCAGAGCCCGGCGCCGAAGACCACGGCCACCGGCTCCTTCGGCACGTCGGCAAGCGTCCGGACGCGCCCGCCGTCGGCCAGCCGCAGCCACGTCGCGGGCAGCAGCGCCAGCACGCACACGGCCACGCTCCACCGCAGCAGCCGCCGCCACCCCCGCCGCGTGCGCGGCAACCGCGCCCATGACGGCTTCCACCCCCGGACCCGCGCCCCCCACGTCCGCGCCCACGTCATACCGTCCACCCCCTGACCCGCCATCGCACCCGCCCCTCGCCGACCCGTGCCCCCTCCGTGACCGACGCCGGACACCCCCGCCCGGTTGCGTCATGGATCACAGTAGGACCCACCACTGACAACGCCCCCGGAGCGCCCGCGTGACCGACCCCCGCCTCCCCTTCTTCCTCTACGGCACGCTGCTGCCCGGCGGGCGCAACCACGGCGTGCTGCGCGGCCGGGCCCTGACCTGGACACCGGCCGAACTGCCCGGCGCGCTGCTCTTCCACGGCCCCGGCTACCCGTACGCCGTCCCCGACCCGGCGGGCGAGGGCGTCGTCCACGGGGCGCTGACGGCGGTCGGCCCCGAGGGGTACGCGGACGTCCTCGCCGACCTCGACCGGCTGGAGGAGTACGCGCCGGGCGCCCCCGCCAACCTCTACGAGCGCCGCCGTACGTACGTGCGCACGGCGGGCGGACCGACCCCCGCCTGGGTGTACTTCGCGGCCGACCGCACCGCCCGTGAGCTGCTGCTCTCCGGCGAGCGGGTCTCCGGCGGAAGGTGGCCTCACAGCGGACCCGCGGCCGGGTGAGAGCACCGAAACCGGCTCTCGCGCCCGCGCGAACGACGAGGCAATCCGGCGCGCGCCTCGTACTTCACCGCACCCGGCCGCTTCGCCGCGCAGACCTCGGCCGCCGCGCCCTGGATCGCCGCGGCCCCGCTCGGCGCGCACGACGTGATGGCCGAGCTCGTACTGCGCCGGTACGACGAAGCCCTCCGGTACGACGAAACGCTCCTGGGCGCCGACGCCCGCCGTCGGGGCAGGTCAGCGCGGGCCCCGGCGGCCCGGCCGCCGGTCGCGCGCCCGGTCCGCCACCCGCGCGTACGCCGCCGGTCACCGGGGCCGGTTACCGTCACGGGTATGGAAGAGAAGGACCGGTCACAGCGGGCGGCATCCGCGCACCTGGGCCCGTACGAGCGGTACGGGCCCTACGGCGAGGCCGATATGGAGCGGTATGTCGCGGAACCGGACAAGAGGCCGGGCCGTACGGCGTTCCAGCGCGACCGGGCGCGGGTGCTGCACTCGGCGGCGCTGCGCAGGCTGGCCGGGAAGACGCAGGTCGTGGACCCGGGCGTCAACAGCGCGGCGGCGATCGACACCAGCCCGCGCACCCGGCTGACGCACTCGCTGGAGTGCGCGCAGGTCGGCAGGGAACTGGGCGCGGCGCTCGGCTGCGACCCCGACCTGGTGGAGACGGCGTGTCTGGCGCACGACCTCGGGCACCCGCCGTTCGGGCACAACGGCGAGCTGGTCCTGGCCGAATTCGCCGAGGACTGCGGCGGGTTCGAGGGCAACGCGCAGAGCCTGCGGCTGCTGACCCGGATCGAGCCGAAGAAATTCGTGCCGGACCCGGCGGGCGGCGACGCGCTGGTCAGCGTCGGCCTCAATCTCACCCGCGCCGCGCTGGACGCGGCGACCAAGTACCCGTGGGCGCGCGGCGGCCACCCCACCACGCCCGGCAGCCCCAAATTCGGCGCGTACGAGGACGACCTGCCGGTCTTCGGCTGGCTGCGGAAGGACGCGCCCGACGGCCGCCAGTGCTTCGAGGCGCAGGTCATGGACTGGGCCGACGACGTCGCGTATTCGGTGCACGACGTGGAGGACGGCCTCCAGGCCGGGCACATCGACCCCGGCGCGCTGACCTCCGCCGCCGAGCGCGCCGAGGTGTTCGGCTGCGCCGCCGCCCGCTATGTGCCGCCCGGCACCGACCCGGCCGAGCTGGCCGCGGCCCTCGACCGGCTCCTCGACCAACCCTGGTGGCCGCACGGCTACGACGGCACCGCCCTCGCCCAGGCGCGGCTCAAGGACGCCGCCTCCCAGCTCATCGGCCGCTTCTGCCTGGCGGCCGAGAGCGCCACCCGCGAGCGCTACGGCACCGGCCGCCTCACCCGCTACCGCGCGGAGCTCGTCGTGCCGCGCGAGCAGCGGCTCGAATGCGCCGTTCTCAAGGCGGTCGCCGACCGGTACGTCATGCAGCGCGCCGCGCAGGCCAAGCGCCGGGCCGAGCAGCGCGTGGTGATCGGCGAGCTGGCGCAGCGGCTGCTGGAGCGGGCCCCCGAGGGCCTTGACCCGCAGTTCCGCGGGATCTTCGACGCCGCCCCCGACGACCGCGCCCGCCGCCGCGCCGTCGTCGACCAGATCGCCTCCCTCACCGACGCGGCGGCCACCGCCCTGCACGCCCGGCTGCACGCGTAACCGCCGGAAACGGGGCGTCCGGTACGCCGGGATACCCGCCCGGCATATGGCCGGATGCTCACTGGGCAGAAGAAGCACGAGGGGAAGGACGGCGCGGCGCTCTTCCGGACGGCCCTGACGTGCGGGACGCTCGTATGTACGCACAAGCAGGACGCACGAGCACGACGCGCCCTTAGCCGCACCGCACGACGCACGAACAGAACGCACAAGCACCACGCACAAGCACCACGCACGCAACACCGCACGACACGTACACGTACGCTCGCACACGTACCGATCGCCGACCCGCCTGGAGGGCCACCGTGGTGGACGCACACGAAACCTTCGTGATCGTCGGAGCAGGGCTCGCCGGGGCGAAGGCGGCCGAAACGCTCCGGGCCGAGGGTTTCACCGGCCGGGTGATACTGATCGGCGACGAGCGCGACCACCCCTATGAACGCCCGCCCCTGTCCAAGGGCTATCTGACCGGCGCCGACGAGCGCGACTCGGTCTTCGTGCAGAACACCTCCTGGTACGCCGAGCACGACATCGAGCTGCACCTGGGCCAGCCGGTCGTGCACCTGGACCCGGCCGCCAAATTCGTCCGCCTCGGCGACGGCACGACCCTGATGTACGACAAGCTGCTGCTCGCCACCGGCTCCGAGCCGCGCCGCTTGGACATCCCGGGCACCGACCTGGCCGGGGTGCACCACCTGCGCAGGCTCGCGCACGCCGACCGGCTCAAGCACGTGCTGACCAGCCTCGGCCGGGAGAACGGCCACCTGGTGGTGGCGGGCGCGGGCTGGATCGGCCTGGAGGTCGCCGCCGCGGCCCGCGGCTACGGCGCCGAGGTCACCGTCGTGGAGTCCGCGCCGACCCCGCTGCACTCGGTGCTCGGCCCCGAACTGGGCGCGGTCTTCACCGACCTGCACGCCGAGCACGGCGTCCGCTTCCACTTCGGCGCCCGGCTCACCGAGATCACCGGCCAGGACGGCATGGTGCTCGCCGCCCTCACCGATGACGGCGAGGAGCACCCGGCGCACGACGTGCTCGCCGCGATCGGCGCCGCCCCGCGCACCGCGCTGGCCGAGAGCGCGGGACTCGACCTGGTCGACCCGGCCGAGGGCGGCGGCATCGCCGTGGACGCCTCGCTGCGCACCTCGAACCCCGACATCTTCGCCGCGGGCGACGTCGCCAACGCCGAACACCCGCTGCTCGGCGGCAGGTTGCGCGTCGAGCACTGGGCGAACGCGCTGAACGGCGGCCCCGCCGCGGCCCGCGCCATGCTCGGCCGGCCGGTGTCGTACGACCGGGTTCCGTACTTCTTCTCCGACCAGTACGACCTGGGCATGGAGTTCTCGGGGAACGCGGCGCCCGGCTCGTACGACCAGGTGGTGTGCCGCGGCGATGTGGGCAAGCGGCAGTTCATCGCCTTCTGGCTGAACGAGGGGCGGGTGCTGGCGGGGATGAACGTCAATGTGTGGGACGTCACCGAGCCGATCCAGCAGCTCATCCGCTCCGGCCGCGCGGTCGACCCCGAGCGGCTGTCCGACCCGGCGGTGCCACTAACCTCGTTCCTGGACTGACCAGGAGCTTCCTTCCTGGACCGGCCGGACCGACCAGGAAGGGACACCCCGCCGTGCCCGTCACCCGTACCGCCGTCGTGCCCGTCGAGGAGATCTTCGCCCTGCGCTGGGCGGTGCTGCGGACCGGCCTGCCGCGCGAGACCGCCGTCTATCCGGAGGACTCGCGCGACGGCACGTTCCACATCGCCGCCTACGACGAGGAAGGCGCGGTACGGGGCTGCGCCACCTTCTTCCCCGAGCCGCTGTCGGGGGACGACGCCCTCGCGGACGCGGATACGGCCGGGGCGTCCGCGTACCGCTTCCGCGGCATGGGCAGCGCGCCCGAGGTCCGCGGCCAGGGGTTCGGCGGCGCGGCCCTGATCGCGGGCCTGCGCGAGGCCGCGGCCCGCGGCGCCGAACTGGCCTGGTGCAACGGCCGTACGTCCGCCGCCGGTTTCTACGAGCACTTCGGCTTCACGGCGATCGGCGAGGAATTCGTCGTGGAACCGATCGGCCCGCACTACGTGTTCGTCACCAAGGACCTCGCGCGGGGTCCCGCGTAGGCCGACGCCCAGCGCCTCTCCGCCTGTTGCCGAACGCTACTTCGACAGGTAGAAGGCCAGCAGCCCCGACGCGTCCATGTCCAGCGCCGGCTCCGAGCTCTGCCACGACCGCACGTCGTCCACGTACCGGCTGCCGCGCCCGTTGAAGGCGCTGTACGGGTCCGCGCCGCCGGGCGGGCACGGCCGCATGCCGTCCAGGTAGTCGCCGAGGCCGTCGCTGAACTGCTCAGCGCCGTTGGGCCCGTTGACGATCGCACCCACCTCCAGCGGTCGTGAACCGGTCAGGCTCCCCGCGAGGTTGCCCAACTCGCCCGCCGTGCAGCGCGGGAAGGTCTGCCCCTGGCCGACCATGAAGGACGTGCCCCAGGCGTTCGCCCCCAGCAGCCAGTCGAGTTGCTGCACCGCGAAGCGGTCGAACGAGGTGTCGCCGGTCACCGAGCGGTACAGCCGCGTGGTGGCCGCGAGACCCAGCGTGTGCGAGTCCGCGTCGAAGTCGTCGTAGACCGCGCCCGCGTGGAACGGGTCGGCCGCCGCCCGCCGTTGCCCGGAGGCGATCTGGCCCTTCACGTAACCGACCAGGTCGGCGTACGTCACCGCGAGGCCGCGCGGGTGCCCGGCCGCCCTGATCGCCCGCGCCAGGTCGAGGTCGGCGAGCGCGCTGGTGTCGTACATGTTCAGCGTGTCCGCGCCCGCCTCGCTCTGGTGCGCCTTCGCCCAACTCGCCGCCTGCTTCAGCCAGTCCGCGCCGCGCCGGTCGTGCAGCCGCTGCGCCGCCAGCGCCAACTCGGCCCCGCCGAAGGCCAGATCGTCCTTCCAGCTCGTCTCGGGGTAGTAGCCGTACGGCACGGTGGTGACGAGCGTGCCAGGGCGGGTGTCGGCCAGGCCGTAGATCTGCGCCGCGGTGTTGAGATACGCGCGGGCCTTGGCGGGCGCGGTGGCCGCGTACCGCTGGGCGGCGAGCGCGAAGTCGGCGGCGAGCCGGCCCGCCTGGTTGGGGCTGAGCTTCGCGCCGGGGGCGCCCGCCCTGAACACCGGGCGGTTCTTCAGGAACGGGTGCGCGGAGTCCTTGTCGTCCTTCTCCGGCAGCCGCCACACGTCGTGGTCGCCGACGACGCTGCCGCTGTCCGTACCGGAGCCGAGGCCGACCTGGATGTACAGCGTCTTCGTTGTGCCGTCCCACATCTTGTCGAGCCAGTCCAGGCCGTGCTGCGCCTCGCCGCCGAGGGCCGAGGCGGGGCCCGCGCCGGTCTGCCGGGCGGCGATCTGGAGCGCGGCGACGGCGTACGAGGTGGTCTCGGTGAACTTCAGGTAGTCGCCCGCGTCGAACCAGCCGCCGGAGACGTCCACCGGGGCCGCGCCCGCGATCTTCTTCGGGGCGGCCTTGATCGTGTCGCCGTCGGGGTCGGTGAACGACGGCCACGCGTAGACGGCGGCGTGCGCGTCGTTGAGATGCGACGGCTTGCGCCGCAGCTGCCCGGGGATCGTCCTCGCGCCGTCGCGCTGGGCCTGGAAGAAGGCGGTGGCGTCGGCGGCGGGACGGCCGAAGACGGCCTTCGCCGAGCCGATGGTGAAGGCGGGGGAGGAGGCGGTGGCGGTGCCGCCGACCACCAGCCGGTAGGTGCCGGGCGTGCGCACCGCGCTGAAGTCGATCAGGTAGACGGCCGGATACGCGCTGTTCCAGCGGCCCAGGTTCGCCCCCGTGCTGCCGTGCGCGACGACCCGGCCGCCGCGCCCGACCAGCTTCCACGACGCCTCGCCGACCGCGCTCTTGGCCAGCAGGAACGCTTCTTTGGCGCCGCTTCCCGCGTAGCCGACCTGGTTCACCCGGACCTCGCCGGTGGTCGCGGCCTGGGCGGTGTCCGCGCCGCCCGCCAGCGACAGCGCCGCCAGCACGGCGGTCGCGGTGACAGCCGTCGCCGCGGCGGTGGTCCATCTGCGGAGCGGCCTTCTGCGAAGCTCGGGCATGCGGCTGTGTCTCCCCACGACTTCGGAACCCCAATAGGAAAGGTTCCTAACGATTGGCGAAGCTAGTCCTCACCCCCGCCCGGGTCAAGACCTTCGTCGCCACCCACCGCCCGGCGCTCCGCTGTCCCACCAGCGCCGTAGACTTGCGCGAGTGGCGGGCAGGATCAGGGACGAAGACGTGAAGGCGGTACGGGACGCGGTCCCGATCGACGCCGTCGTCTCCGAATACCTCCAGCTCAAGAACGCCGGCGGCGGCAATCTCAAGGGCCTGTGCCCCTTCCACGACGAGAAATCCCCCTCCTTCCAGGTCAGCCCCTCCAAGGGCCTCTACCACTGCTTCGGCTGCGGGGAAGGCGGGGACACCCTCGCGTTCGTCATGAAGCTCGACCATCTGTCGTTCACCGAGGCCGTCGAGCGCTTGGCCGGCCAGGCCGGGATCACGCTGCGGTACGAGGAGGGCAGCCATGTCCCCGGGCGGCAGCAGGGCGAGCGGATCCGGCTGGTCGAGGCGCACAAGGCCGCCGCGCAGTTCTATGTGGAGCAACTGGGCGGGGCGGAGGCGGAGATCGGCCGGAGGTTCCTGGCCGAGCGCGGCTTCGACCAGGCGGCGGCGGAGCACTTCGGGGTGGGGTACGCGCCCGCCGGGTGGGACCACCTGGTGCGGTATCTGCGGGGGAAGGGCTTCACCGACAAGGAGCTGATCACCGCGGGGCTGGCCTCCGAGAGCCGCAGGGGCGGGGCGATCGACCGCTTCAGGGGGCGGCTGATCTGGCCGATCCGGGACATCACCGGCGAGGTGATCGGCTTCGGCGCGCGCAAGCTGCGCGAGGACGACCAGGGGCCGAAGTACCTGAACACCTCCGAGACGCCGCTCTACAAGAAGTCCCAGGTGCTGTACGGCATCGACCTGGCCAAGAAGGAGATCGCCAAGACCGGGCGGGCGGTGGTCGTCGAGGGGTACACCGATGTGATGGCCTGCCATCTCGCCGGGGTCACCACGGCCATCGCCACCTGCGGCACCTCCTTCGGCGGCGACCACATCAAGATCCTGCGCCGGCTGCTGATGGACAATTCGACCGCCGAGGTGGTCTTCACCTTCGACGGCGACGAGGCGGGCCAGAAGGCCGCGCTGCGGGCGTTCGAGGACGACCAGAAATTCGCCGCCGAGACGTCGATCGCGATCACGCCCGGCGGGATGGACCCGTGCGAACTGCGGCTCGCCGAGGGCGACGCGGCCATCCAGCGGCTGATCGACGGCCGCACCCCGCTGTTCGCCTTCGCGCTGCGCTCCATCGTGTCCCGCTACAACCTGGACACCGACGAGGGCCGGGTCGCGGCCGTGGACGCGGGGGTCGCCGTGGTCGCCGCGATCAAGAACCAGGCGCTGCGCGACCGTTACGCGATCCGGCTGGTCGGCATGGCCGGGATCGGCACGCAGTCCGAGGAGCAGTCGATCATCCGCCGGGTCCGCGCGATGGCCAGGGCCCGCGCGGCGGGCGGCGGCAGCACCGACAACCGCCCGCAGTACGGCCGCCAGGGCCAGGGCGGTCCGTACGCGGGCGGCGACCGGCAGTCCTCCGGCGTCCCCGCGCAGAACGCGCCGCGCGGCCCCCGCCTGGACCTGCGCAGCCCCGCCCACCGCGTCGAGCGCGAGCTGCTCAAGCTCGCCCTCCAGTACCCGAAGCTGGTCTCCCCGGCCTTCGACGCGTACGGCGAGGACGAGTTCACCGGACCGCCCTACGCCGCCGTGCGCCGGGTGATCGCCGAGGCGGGCGGCGTCGAGGCGGCCGACGGCGACTATCTCGTACGGGTCCGCGAGGCCGCGCCCGACGACACCGTACGGATGATGGTCACCGAACTGGCCGTCGAGCCGGTGATGCACAAGTCGCCCGAGTTCTACGCGGGCGAGGTGCTGGTCCGGGTGCGGATCAACGCGGTGGAGCGGCGCGTGGCCCAGGTGCACGCCACGCAGGCGCGGTTCGCCGCCCAGGGCGTCCCGCAGGACTCGCCCGAGGTCACCGCGTCGCTGGGCGAGCTGTGGGCGCTCCAGCAGTACGGCCAGCGGCTGCGCGAACAGGGCGCGGCGGGGCTGTAGCCGCCGCGGGCGTACACCCGGGCATATGCCTTGCGTCACCGCACGGACCTGAGCGGTGACCTTGTGTGAAAAAGGGAGCGCACGCCCCTCGTAGCGGAGCCGCGTCGTGGGCCACACTGGGTGACGGCGCCCAGGGCCTGTCCGGCAAGACGCGCTGCGAGCCCGAGGACGCGCTCACTTCTGGAGGTCGCTTCCGTGCAGACCCAGACCCAGATCCACACCCAGATCCAGACCCTCACGACCGCGGCCGAGGTGGTGGCGATGGAGCCCCAGGCGGAACCGCCAGGGAACCTCACGGGGTCGCGGGTGCCGGAGCAACGCGTGGTCACCGACGAGCGGGACGACGAGGACGCGGTGCCGGTACGGCCGCCGCGCGAGGAGTCCGCGGGCCCGTCCGCCGACCTCTTCCGGCAGTATCTGCGCGAGATCGGCCGTATCCCGCTGCTCACGGCGGCCGAAGAGGTGGA
The DNA here is from genome assembly GCF_040610915.1 of Streptomyces sp. NPDC003300. Lineage (NCBI taxonomy): Bacteria > Bacillati > Actinomycetota > Actinomycetes > Kitasatosporales > Streptomycetaceae > Streptomyces > Streptomyces sp. NPDC003300. Next base: position 107,277 of record NZ_JBEXNE010000020.1, read on the forward strand.
CCTGGCCCGCCGGGTGGAGGCCGGACTCTTCGCCGAGGAGAAGCTCGGCGCCTTCCCCGACCTGGACTCGCAGCTCGCCGTCGACCTCGACCGCCTGGTGGTGCTCGGCCGGATGGCCAAGCGCCGCCTCATCGAGGCCAATCTGCGGCTGGTCGTCTCGGTCGCCAAGCGGTACATCGGCCGCGGCCTGACCATGCTCGACCTGGTCCAGGAGGGCAATCTCGGGCTGATCCGGGCGGTGGAGAAGTTCGACTACGCGCGCGGCTACAAGTTCTCGACGTACGCGACCTGGTGGATCCGCCAGGCGATGTCGCGGGCGCTGGCCGACCAGGCCAGGACGATACGGGTCCCCGTGCACGTGGTGGAGCTGATCAACCGGGTGGTGCGGGTGCAGCGGCGGCTGCTCCAGGAGCGCGGCTACGAGCCGAGCACCGAGGAGGTCGCCGCCCAGCTCGACCTGCCGGAGGAGCGGGTCAGCGAGGTGCTGCGGCTGGCCCAGGAGCCGGTGTCGCTGCACGCGCCGGTCGGCGAGGAGGAGGACGTCGCGCTCGGCGACCTCATCGAGGACGGCGACGCCGCCTCGCCCGTGGAGTCCGCGGCCTTCCTGCTGCTGCGCGAGCACCTGGAAGCGGTGCTGTCCACGCTCGGCGAGCGCGAGCGCAAGGTCGTCCAGCTCCGCTACGGCCTCGCCGACGGCCGCCCCCGCACCCTGGAGGAGATCGGCCGCATCTTCGGCGTGACCCGCGAACGCATCCGCCAGATCGAGTCCAAGACCCTCAACAAGCTCCGCGACCACGCCTTCGCCGACCAGCTCCGCGGCTACCTCGACTGAGACCCCCCGGAGCCCCCCGGGCCCTAGCCGTCCCTGCGCAGCCGCGCCAGCGGCCTCGGCGCCACCACGAACCCCTCGGCGCGCGCGCTCGCCAGCCCGATCCGCGGCAGATGCGCGCTCTTGGCGAAGAGCAGGAAGCGCGGCTCCCAGATAGGCCGGTACTTGGCGTTCGCGCGGTACAGCGACTCCAGTTGCCACCAGCGGGAGAAGAACATCAGGGCCGAGCGCCACAGCCGCAGCACCGGGCCCGCGCCCAGCCGGGCGCCGTCCTCGAACACCGACCGGAACATCGCGAAGTTGAGCGACACCCGCTCCACGCCGACGTCGGCGGCGCGTTCGATCAGGTCGAGGACCATGAACTCGACCAGGCCGTTCTCGCTGTCCCGGTCGCGCCGCATCAAGTCCAGCGACAGCCCCTTCGGGCCCCACGGCACAAAGCTGAGCAGCGCCTTCAACTCGCCCTCGCCGTCGAGGCATTCGATCATCACGCAGTCGCCGTCGGCCGGGTCGCCGAGCCTGCCCAGCGCCATCGAGAAGCCGCGCTCGGTGGCGCCGTCCCGCCAGCGGTCCGCCGCCTCGATCAGCGCGGCCGTCTCGTCGGCCGGGATGTCGCGGTGCCGCCGGATACGGGTGGTGTAACCGGCGCGCCGCACCCGGTTGTACGCCTGCCGCACGCCGCGCATCGCCCGGCCGTCCAGGGTGAACTCGTCGGTCTCCACGATGGCTTCGTCGCCCAGTTCCAGCGCGTCCAGGCCGTGCCGGGCGTAGACGGTGCCGCCCTCCTCGCTGGCGCCCATCACCGCGGGGATCCAGGCGTGGTCGCGGGTCTCCACCAGCCAGGCGTCGATGGCGCCCGGCCATGCCTCGACGTCGCCGATCGGGTCGCCGGAGGCCAGGGCCACACCGCCGACCACGCGGTAGGCGACGGCGGCCTTGCCGCTGGGCGAGAAGATGACGGACTTGTCGCGGCGCAGCGCGAAGTAGCCGAGCGAGTCGCGGGCGCCGTGCCGGGCGAGCAGTTCGCGCAGCCGGTCCTCGTCGTCGCGGCTCTGGAGGTCCCGGCCGCGCGGGGAGCGGAAGAGCGCGTAGAGCACGGCGAGCAGCAGGCCGAGGCCCGCCAGGTTGAGGCCGCTGCTGACCCACGGGCTGATGTGCAGATTCGGCTCGATGTCGGAGTCGCGGCTCAGCGTCGTCAGCCGCAGCGCCACGTACCAGACGCGGTCGCCGACGCTGGCGCGCTCCGGGCCGACCGCCGTGACCAGGGTCGTGCCGACCAGGACCGACAGCAGCGCGCCGACGCCGAGGACGGCGAGCGCGAGCTGCGGGTTGGTGCGGTCGCCCTTGCCGTGGAATTCGCGGCGGCCGAGCGCGCCGAAGCACAGCACGGTCAAAGTGAGCGCGGTGGAGACCCAGTTGAACGGGTGCCGCCGCAGGTCGTCGTAGCACAGCGCCCACACCGACAGGGCCGCGTAGCCGCCGCACAGCGCCATGAAGACGATCCAGGCCACGCGCTTGTGGCGGGCCAGCATCATGGCCATGAAGAGCGTCGCGGCGGCCGAGCCGAAGCCCGCGAAGAGCATGAACGGCGTGAACAGCTCACCGGTGTTGTGGTTCGACATCTCCTGACGGATCGTCAGGGATACGGCGGACAGCAGATCGACGACGCCGATCACCCGCAGGTACCAGATCGGCACCCGCGCACTGCGCCGCGCCAGCGTCGAGGTCTCGCGCCGCGCGGGGCAGCGCACCGGGTCGGAACCGCCCGGTCGCCCCTGCCGCGGCCCCTCGGCCGTACTCGTACCCGTACCCGAATCCGTGCTCGTACCCATACGGGTACTCGTACCCGCCCGCGTGCCGGTACCCGCGACCGACGCCGCGGTGGTGGCGCTGCTCATCACTTCTGCCCTTCCGGAGGTACGGCGGCACAGGCTACCAACGCCGCGCGCCGCCGTACCCGCTGGCTCCTCGGGTTTTCCGGCCCCCCGCTCCGGCCGGTCGGCCGGGACGGAACACCCGTCCCGGCCGGCCCTCGTACCTCAGTCGACCTCCGCCACGGCCTGCGCGAACTGCGCCGCGTACAGCCGCGCGTACGCGCCCTTGGCCGCCAACAGCTCCTCGTGCGTGCCCTGTTCGACGATCGCGCCGGACTCCATCACCAAGATGACGTCGGCGTCGCGGATCGTGGACAGCCGGTGCGCGATCACGAAGCTGGTACGGCCGTGGCTGAGCTTGGCCATCGCCCGCTGGATCAGCACCTCGGTACGGGTGTCGACGGAGCTGGTCGCCTCGTCCAGTACCAGGATCGTCGGATCGGACAGGAACGCCCGCGCGATGGTGATGAGTTGTTTCTCACCCGCGCTGACCCCCGCGCCCTCGTCGTCGATCACCGTGTCGTAGCCCTCGGGCAGCGTGCGGATGAAGCGGTCCGCGTGCGCGGCGCGCGCCGCCTCCTCGATCTGCTCGGCGGTCGCCCCCTCGCTGCCGTAGCCGATGTTCTCCGCGATCGTGCCGCCGAACAGCCAGGTGTCCTGGAGGACCATGCCGATCGAGGAGCGCAGCTCCTCGCGGGAGAGCGTGGCCACATCGGTGCCGTCCAGGGTGATCCGGCCGCCGGACACCTCGTAGAACCGCATCAGCAGATTGACCAGCGTGGTCTTGCCCGCGCCGGTCGGGCCGACGATCGCGACGGTGTGGCCCGGCTCCACCTTCAGCGACAGGTGGTCGATCAGCGGCTTGTCCGGGTCGTAGCGGAAGCTCACGTCCTCCAGCGCTACCCGGCCCCGCACCGGCACCCGGGGGACGTCCCGCTTCGCCGGCTCCGCCGACTGCTCCTCGGCGTCGAGGAGTTCGAAGACCCGCTCGGCCGACGCGATGCCGGACTGGATCAGGTTCGACATGCTCGCCACCTGCGTCAGCGGCTGGCTGAACTGCCGCGAGTACTGCACGAACGCCTGGACGTCACCGATGGACAGCGCGCCCGACGCGACCCGCAGGCCACCGACGACGGCCACCAGCACGTAGTTCAGATTGCCGATGAACATCATCATCGGCTGGATCGTGCCGGAGATGAACTGCGCCTTGAAGCCCGAGCGGTACAGCGCCTCGTTCTGCTCCTCGAAGGCCGCCGCCGACTCCTCCGCGCGCCCGAAGACCTTCACCAGCGAGTGGCCGGTGTACATCTCCTCGATGTGCGCGTTGAGCTTGCCGGTGGTCTTCCACTGCTGGATGAACTGCGGCTGCGCGCGCTTGCCCACCCGCGTGGCCACCAGCAGCGTCACCGGCACGGTGACCAGCGCGATCAGCGCCAGCAGCCAGGAGATCCAGAACATCATGGCCAGCACGCCCACGATGGTCAGCAGCGAGTTCACCAGCTGGCCCATGGTCTGCTGCATCGTCTGGCCGATGTTGTCGATGTCGTTGGTGGCCCGGCTCAGCACCTCGCCGCGCGGCTGCCGGTCGAAGTACGACAGCGGCAGCTTCGCCAGCTTGTCCTCGACGTCGGAGCGCATCCGGAACATCGCCCGGTTGATCACCTTGGTCGCGGTGCGCATCTGGAAGACGCTGAAGACGGCCGCGGCCACGTACACCGCGAGGACCACCAGCAGCACCTTGCCGATGGCGTCGAAGTCCATGCCCTGGCCCGGCGTGAAACCGATGCCCTTGAGCATGTCGGCGACCCGGCCGTCACCGTGCGCGCGCAGCGCGTCGAGCGCCTGCTGCTTGGTGCCGCCGGGGAACCGCCGTCCGATCACCCCGGCGAAGATCAGGTCGGTGGCGTGACCGAGGATGCGCGGCCCGGTCACCGCGAGCGCGACGCTCGCCGTGCCGAGGACCAGCACCAGGCAGAGCAGGAAACGGTCGGGACGCATCAGACCCAGCAGCCGCTTCAGCGACCCGCCGAAGTCCATCGGCTTCTCGACCGGGCCTCCGCTCATGAAGCGCGCGGGCCCGCCCATCGGCCGCGGCGGGCGCTGCGCGGCGGCGGGCTTGTGCTCGTCGTCGCTCATCAGGCGGCCTCGGCTTCCGTGAGCTGGGACAGGACGATCTCCCGGTAGGTCTCGTTGTCGGTCATCAGCTCGGTGTGCGTGCCGGTGCCGACGACCCGGCCCTCGTCCAGGACGACGATCCGGTCCGCGTCACGGATGGTGGACACCCGCTGGGCGACGATCAGCACGGTCGCGGCGGCGGTCTCGTGCAGCAGCGCGCGGCGCAGCGCCGCGTCCGTCGCGTAGTCCAGCGCCGAGAAGGAGTCGTCGAAGAGGTAGATCTCCGGCTTGCGGACCAGGACCCGCGCGATGGCGAGGCGCTGCCGCTGCCCGCCGGAGACATTGCTGCCGCCCTGCGCGATGGGCGCGTCGAGCCCGCCGTCGAGCCGCTCCACGAAGTCCTTGGCCTGCGCCACCTCCAGCGCGTGCCACAGCTCCTCGTCGGTGGCGTCCGGTTTGCCGTACCGCAGGTTGGTCGCGACGGTGCCGGAGAACAGATACGGCTTCTGCGGTACGAGGCCGACGGTCTCGGCCAGCAGCGCGGGGGCCAGCTCCGCGACGTCCTCGCCGTCGACCAGCACCCGGCCGCCCGTCGCGTCGTACAGCCGCGGGATCAGGCCGAGCAGCGTCGACTTGCCGCTGCCGGTGGAGCCGATGATCGCGGTCACCTCACCGGGCCTGGCGACCAGGTCGACCCCGCGCAGGACGGCCGCCTCCGCGCCGGGGTAGGCGAACTCCACGCCGGTCAGCTCCAGGTCGCCGTGGCGGCGCAGGGTCAGCACGGGCGCGGTCGGCGGGACGACGCTGGACTCGGTGCCCAGCACCTCCTCGATGCGCTCGGCGCAGACCTCGGCGCGCGGCACCATCATGAACATGAAGGTGGCCATCATGACCGACATCAGGATCTGCATCAGATAGCTCAGGAACGCCGTCAGGGCGCCGATCTGCATCCCGCCGCTGTCGATGCGGTGCGCGCCGAACCACAGCACGGCGACGCTGGAGATGTTCACCACGCCCATCACCAGCGGGAACATCAGCGCCATCAGCTTTCCGGTGGCCAGCGACACATCGGTCAGACTGTCGTTGGCCTCGGCGAAGCGGCGCTGCTCGTAGTCGTCCTTGACGAAGGCGCGGATCACGCGGATGCCGGTGATCTGCTCGCGCAGCACCCGGTTCACGGTGTCCACGCGGGTCTGCATCGTGCGGAACAGCGGGCGCATCCTGCGGATGATCAGGCTGATCACGATGCCGAGCAGCGGCACCACGGCCAGCAGCAGCGACGACAGCGGCACGTCCTGGCCGAGCGCCATGATGATGCCGCCGACGCACATGATCGGCGCGGACACCATCAGCGTGAACGTCAGCAGCACCAGCATCTGCACCTGCTGCACGTCATTGGTGGTGCGGGTGATCAGCGACGGCGCCCCGAACTGCCCGACCTCGCGGGCCGAGAAGCTCTGCACCCGGTCGAAGACCGACGCGCGGATGTCACGGCCGACCGCCATCGAGGTCCGGGCGCCGAAGAAGACCGCGCCGATCGCGCAGCAGACCTGGACGACGGTCACCCCGATCATGACGCCGCCCAGCCCCACGATGTAGCCGGTGTCGCCCTTCACCACCCCGTTGTCGATGATGTCGGCGTTGAGCGTGGGCAGGTAGAGCGTGGCTATGGTCTGGACGAGTTGGAGCAGTACCAAGAGACCGATGGGTCGCTTGTACGGGCCCAGGTGGGCCCGCAGGAGTCTGATCAGCACACTGAAACCTCGGTGTCGGCGGTACGGGCGCCGCGTACCCGGCGGGACGTACGCAGGCGGCGGAAGGCGCGTACGGAGACGCAGCGCGGGGGAGGGGACGTTGCCCCGGCCCGCCGAGCTTTGCCCGCCCTTTGCCCGTGTTGATCGGCGGAGGATCTTATCTTCCGACACCGCCGGGCCGCATGGGATTAAAGCGAGGCAAAGGCCCCCGGGTGAGTCTGCTCGCGCACCGCGACGTACTGCTGACGCACCGCTGACCCCACGGCCGAGTCGTCGCCCGGCTCCAGCAGTTGCGTGGCCGCCTCGGCCCACGGCGGCGGCTCGGTCTGCGACTGCGAGCCGAGCACCGCGCCCAGCGACCAGGCGGCCTGCCGCGCCGCGCCCAGCGCCGCGTACTCGGCGGCCGGCGGGACGACGACCTGCGTGCCGAACAGCGCGGGCGCGATGGCGCGCACCGCGGGCAGCTCGCCCGCCGCGCCCAGCAGGAACACCCGGCGCACCTCGACGCCCTTGTTGCGCAGCACGTCCAGCGCGTCCGTCAGCCCGCACAGCATGCCCTCGAAGGCGGCCCGCGCCAGGTGCTCCGGCTTCATCGAGTCGCGCCGCAGCCCGGCCAGCGTCCCCGCGGTGTGCGGCAGATCGGGCGTCCGCTCGCCCTCCAGATACGGCAGCAGCACCAGTCCGTACGCGCCGGGCGTGGACTGGAGCGCCAACTCGGACAGCCCGGCCAGGTCGGTGCCCAGCAGATCGGCGGTGCCGCGCAGCGTACGGACGGCGTTGCGCACCTGCACCACCGGCAGATGGCGGCCGGTCGCGTCGGCGAAGGCGGTGACCGTGCCCGTCGGGTCCTTCAGCGCCTCGTGGTGCACGGCGAAGACGGTGCCCGCCGCGCCCAGGGAGACCACCGCGTCGCCGGGGCCGAGGCCCAGGCCCAGGGCGGCGGCCATGTTGTCGCCGGTGCCCGCGGAGATCAGCAGGCCCTCGGGGGTCTGTCCCGCGGGTTCGGCGGGGGCCAGTACGTCGGGGAGCGCCACCTGGTGGCCGAGCGCCCGCTCGACCAGATCCGTGCGGTACTCGCCGGTGGCCGCCGACCAGTAGCCGGTGCCCGAGGCGTCGCCGCGGTCGGTCGTACGGCGCGCGGGCCGCCCCAGCAACTGCCACACCAGCCAGTCGTGCGGGAGCATCACCTGGGCTATGCGCGTGGCCGTCTGCGGTTCGTGCTGCGCGATCCAGCGCAGCTTCGCCACCGGATACGCGGCCTGCGGCACCGAGCCGACCGCCTCGGCCCACCCGGCCGCCCCGCCCAGCTCGTCGGTGAGGTCCACGGCCTGCGCCTGCGCCCGCTTGTCGCCGCGCAACAGGGCCGGGCGTACGGCCACCCCGCCCGCGTCCAGGGCCAGCAGCCCGTGCTGCTGCCCGGAGATGCCTATCGCCTGCACCCCTTCGAGGACGCCGTCCTTGGCCGCCTCGCCCAGCGACAGCAGCCACGCCTGCGGGTCGATCTCGGTCGGCTTCTCGCCGTCGTCCAGAGGGTGCGGCGCATGGCCCTGCCTGAGTACCGCCCCGGTCTCGCTGTCGCACACGACGACGGTCGTACCGGTGGTGGAGCTGTCTATGCCCGCGACTTTCCCCATGGACGAGATGATGCCCCACGGGGGGCGGGTACGGGGTGACAGCTGTGCATCAGGTTGCGTCAGGTGTTCGAGAAATGGGCGGGGTGCGGGCGGGATGCGGGCGGGGATGCCCTTCCTCAGGTGTTGGAGGTGCCCCAGTCGTCCTCGGGCGGCGCGCTGCGGTCGCGCAGTGCCTTCACCCGCTCGGTCACCGACTCCGGCAGCCGGTCGCCGACCTTCGCCGTCACCGTGTCCGCGGCCTTCACCGCGGCGTTCCTGCCGGTCTGCGCGGCGCTCTCCGCCGCGTTGCGCACCGCCGGGTTCTGCGCGACGCGCTGCGCGCTCTTGCGCAACTGCTCGTACCGCTCGCGCCCGGCGCGCGCGCCGAGCACATAGCCGACGACGGCTCCACTGATGAACGTCAGCCGGTAGCGCATGGGCTCCACCCTCTTTCCGTCGGACACGTCAGGCATAGGACAAGTCGGGCCAAGGTGCCGTGTGCTGCGCGCCTACCCTGTGCACCCGGGTGACAACCCTGGCGCAACTGGTTGGCGGAGCACCCCCTCACTTGCGCTAATGTATGTGTCGCAGCGAACGCGCGCCGTCCGGGGACACCCTGACGAGTGCATTCGGTGCACGCAGAGCGATCCCCTGTAGCTCAATTGGCAGAGCAGCCGGCTGTTAACCGGCAGGTTACTGGTTCGAGTCCAGTCGGGGGAGCTCGGTCCCCTGTAGCTCAATTGGCAGAGCAGCCGGCTGTTAACCGGCAGGTTACTGGTTCGAGTCCAGTCGGGGGAGCGCCGGATCAGGACCCCGTTGGGGTCCTTTTTCATGTCCCGGGGAACCAACTCCCCGCCCCCGCGAGTCCACCCAATGACGCGTCTGTGACCCGCGAGGGCGACAGATCGTATGAGCAGCTATGCTGCGGCAGACGGCGCGCGAGGCGCACCGTACGGGGCGGTAGCTCAGCCGGTTAGAGCAGCGGACTCATAATCCGTCGGTCGTGGGTTCGAGTCCCACCCGCCCCACCCTGCGCCGTGCCGCAAAGCCGGCACTTCGCGGACGGTCTCCGGGGGCGGCGATCATGGCGGCGACACCCCCCGCGCGAGCATCCGTCCGAGTGGCGTCCGCGGCACGTCCTTGACGGGGCCGGGTGCGGTCGCCCTGGCGGCCTTGTGGCACAACTCGGCGGGGGACAGGGCTGATCGGCGTGAGACCGCGCGGCGCGGCCCCGCTTTCCGCGTGCGCGGGGCGCGGGTCGCGGGTCAGGCCGGCCAGGTGCCGGTGAGCCGCCGGGTGGCGGTGGCGCCGCTCCGGCTGACCGCCGCCTTCACGACGGCGAAGATCAGCCCGTGCAGCGCGGCCGCGATCAGGACCTCCTTCCAGGCGCGCTCCTCGTCCAGCGCGTCCGGGGTGTCGTCGTCGTGCCCGACCACCTTCCACGTCTGCTTGAAGGCGGCTCCGGCCAACGCGCCACTGGCCACGCTGAGCAGGAGACCGACCGGGCGGTAGACGATCTTCGCGGCGTTCACTTGCGGCCCCTCTTCCAGCGGACGGTGAAGAACACCACGGCGGCGCCGATCGCCGCGGCGACGGCCGCGCCGGGGCGGCGCTTGACGGCGTCGGCGGCCTGCTGGGTCTTCTCGGCCAGGGGCTCGGGGGTCTTCTCGCTGACCTTGGCGGCCACTGCCGCGGTGCCCTCAGCGATCTTGGCCGAGGCGGCGGCGGCCTTCTCCCGCACCGGTTCCGGCGTCTTGTCACGGACCAGCGCGCCGACTTCGGCCGCCTTCGCCCGGGCCGAGGCCGACGCGTCGGCCGCCGTGTCCTGAGCGGTGTCCTGGGCCTCGTCCTTCGTGGTCTGGGCGCGGTCCTTCAGCTCGGTGACCTTGCTCTGGACCTTGTCCTTGACCTCGGCGGCCTTGTCGCCGACCTTGTCCTTGACCTCGGTGGCCTTGTCCTTCGCCTGGGCGGCCTTGTCGCCGACCTCGTCCTTGATGTCGGCGGCCTTGTCCTTGGCGCGGGCCTTCACGTCGGCCTTGGCGGCCAGTTCCTCCACCGTCTCGCCGAGCTGCTCACGGGTGCTCTCCACCTGGGCGCGCAGTTCCTCGGGGGTGGACGGGTCCTTCTCGTCATGCGGGTCGATGGTCATCGCTTCGTCTTTTCCTTGATGGTGGCGACATCGGCCTTGACACCGGCGATCGCCTGCTCGGGAGCCGGCGGCGTCGCGCGGCTCACTTCCTTCTTCCCCGCCAGCGCCAGCGTGGCGGCGAGCGCCAGCAGCGCCACCGCGACGATCAGCGCCGACAGCCACACCGAGAACGTGAGGGCGAGCGCCGCGACCGCCGTGGCGGCCAGCGCCTCCAGACCGATGAAGGCCAGCAGCCCCGCACCGCCGAACAGCCCGCCGCCCATGCCGAACCGTTTGCCCTTCTGGGCCATCTCGGCCTGGGCGAGCCGCATTTCCTCGCGCACGAGCTGCGACATCTGCTGTGTCGCGCGCGACACCAGCTCACCGACCGACGGCTCGCCCGAGCCGTCCGCCGCTCCGGAGCCGTCCCCTGCCGCCCGAGTTCCGACGGGATCCATCACCACTCACCGGTCCTTCCGTCTCCTATGCGCCCGGCTACCCGGGCCGGACGGGCGCACACGCGCTTCGGCAGGCGGCCGCGTGCCGGTCACATCGGTTCGGCTCGGGCGGGGGACGTACGGGGAAGGCGCGGGCACCCTCAGGCGAAGGTGTTCTTGTAGAAGAGGCTCGCGTCGAAGCTGGGGTCGGTCGTGGTGCCGGTCTTGCCGGAGAAGCCGAAGGCGAGGCGGGGCTGGCCGTCGGCCACCCAGATCGCGCAGCCCTGCGGCTCGCGGCCCGGGATCGTCGCCCCCGCGGTGGTGCGGAAGACCTCGCCGTGCTCGCCCCCGGCGTCGTTCATGCTGACGGCGGCGAGGTAGGACGGGCCGCCCGACCTGCCGTAGAGGAGGTAGGCGTACTCGCCGTACAGGGTGACGCCCTGGAAGGCGGCGTCGTCCGGGATCTTCAGTTGGGCGTTGGTGGGCAGCGCGCGTTCGGCCTTCCTGTCGTCCTGGGAGAGCCGTCCCGCCACCGCGTCCGCCAGCGGGAAGACCACCAGCCGCCAGGGGTTGGGCGAGGTGGACTGGGTGGCGTAGCGGACCAGCAGCATGTTGTTGACGGGGTCGATCGCGGGGCGGGGCAGGCCCGCGTAGGTGGTGATGGTGGGCGTACGGTCCTGGATCGGGATCACCGACGGGTTGCCGTAGGTGAGGGTGATGCCCTCGGTGTAACGGAACCGGGTGAGCCGGTAGCCGCTGTCCTCGTACGCCCCCTTGGCGACGTTGTAGTTGTCGCCCTCGATCCACAGGTACGGCGCGGAACCGGCGCCGGTGGGTTCGACGGCCATCGAGGAGCCGTGGCCGAACTGGTGCAGCGCCATGGTGCCGAGCACGTTGCCCGCCAGGTCGGTGCGGACGATCCAGATGTCGCCGTAGTGGATGTGCGCCTTTGACGGGTCCCCGTCGTCGGAGTCGTTCTCGTTGTCCCCGGGGCGGTGCTGGGCGAAGTAGATGTGGCCGTTGACGTTGTCGTAGGCGAAGGACTGCATGGCCCAGGACGTCTCGTGCAGCCGCTTGCGCCAGAACACCTGGTCCCCGCCGCCCTCCAGCGAGAAGGGCGCGGTGACCGGCAGGTCGGCGGCGGCCGGTCCCGCGGCGGCGAGGACTCCGGCCGCGCCGAGCGCCCCGGCGGCCGTGAGGCCCGCCCCCGCGCGCAGCAGCCCCCGGCGGCTCTCACGCTGCGCTACACGCTCTGCCCCGAACGCTGACCGGCGCTGACCGAACGCCGACCGAAGGCCGACCGGCGCTGAGAGGCGCCGTCCGGGGGCGCGGAGGGGCCGGCCGCGCGTCTGCCCGGAGTGGGATGGATTACACCCGGGGGGTCCGGGGGATGGGCTCGGCGTATACCGGGCGTTTATCGGATCGTGGATATGTTTGCGCCCATGCCCAGCACGCCTCCGGCTCCCGATTCCGCGTTCGCCGACGCGGCCGAGCTCAATGCCCGGATACGTCGGCTCAGCGCGGGTCGCACCTCGTGGACCCCGGACGAGCTGACGGAACTGGCCCGCCTCCAGGCGGAGTGGCAGCTCGCGGTGGAAGGCGAGTCGGAACAGGTCTGACCCCGGACCGCGGCGGTACGGGGCCGTACCCGTACGGGCCGTACCCGTACGTGACTCGCTGACTACGCCGTCGCGCCGCGCTCGCCCAGTGACGACAGCAGCTGGAGCTTCTCGTAGGAGTCGGTGCCGGGGGTGGCGGTGAAGACCAGGAGGGTCTGGGACTGGGCGGGGTCCTGGAGGACCTGGCAGTGCAGGTGGAGGATGCCGACCTCGGGGTGACGGATCCGTTTGAGGTCGTCGGGGTGGCGGACGCCGATCTCGTGGGCGCTCCAGAGGGTGGCGAATTCGGGGCTCACGGCGAGCAGGGCGTCGACGAGGGCGGCGGCCCGCGAGCCGGGACCCTGGCGGGAGAGCGTCTCGCGCAGCCCGGCGGTGAAGATCCGGCTGTGGGTGGGGTGGTCGGCCTCGGGGTAGATGCGGCGGGTGACGGGGTCGGTGAACCAGCGGTAGCCGAAGCTGCGGGCCATCCCGGTGTGCCCGGTCTCGTCGCCCAGCAGGGCGAGCGCCATCCGGGTCTGCGTCAGCGTCTCGCCGAGATCCGTCATGACCTGCGCGGGAGTGTCGTCCAGGCGCCCGAGAATCCGCATCAGGCCGGGGCTGACGTGGTCGCTGCCCGATCCGCGCTCCGGGGCGCTGTGCCCCGCCATCCGGAAGAGGTGGTCGCGCTCGTCGAGCGAGAGATGCAGGCCGCGCGCGATGGCGCCCAGCATCGGCGCGGACGGCTGCGGGCCGCGGGCCTGCTCGATCCGGCTGTAGTAGTCGGTCGACATGCCGGACAGCGCGGCGACCTCCTCGCGCCGCAGCCCCCGCGTACGCCGCCGCGGCCCGCGCGGCAGCCCCACGTCCTCGGGTTGCAGCGCCTCACGCCGGGTGCGCAGGAAGTCCGCCAGCTGTTCTCGGTCCATGACCCCAGTCTCCCGCCTGTCCGGTCGCGGTCTTCCGCCTGTACGTCCGCGCCCTCCCGCCTGTCCGGTCCCGGTCTCCCGCCTGTACGTCCGCGCCCTCCCGCCCGTACGGCCACGGCTTCCCCCCCGCACGTCCGCGGCTCAGCTCTCGGCGGCCACGCCGTCCGGGAAGCGCACCCCGGCCAGCTCCTCCGACACCTGCCAGACCCGCCGCGCCTCCTCCTCGCTCCGCGCCGACCGGTACAGCGGCTGCTCCACCACGGGGCCGGTCAGATGCCCGAGGCCGCCGGGACCGTAGAAGGCGCCGCCGACCGCCCCCGGCGCGGTCGCCGCGTACAGCACCGGCCGCAGCCCGTCGTCCACGGTCTGCACGAACAGCCCGAGCCTGGACTGCCAGCGGAAGGCGCGGTCCATCCAGGTCGTCCGCTTCGCGCGGCCCAGATTCGGCCCGGCCGTCTGGAGATTGGTCGAGGTCAGGCCCGGATGCGCGAGGGTGCTGGTGATGCCCCAGCCGCCCGCGACGCTGCGCCGGTGCAGTTCCAGGCCGAACATCAGCACCGCCAGCTTCGACTGGCTGTAGACCTTCATCGGCGCGTAGCCGCGCTCCGCCTGGAGGTCGTCCCAGGCCAGCGCCCCCTGGCGGGCGCCGATGCTCGACTGGGTCGCCACCCGCGCGCCGCCCGCGGCGCGCAGCAGCGGGAGCAGATGCGCGGTCAGCGCGAAGTGCCCGAGGTGATTCGTCGCGAACTGCAACTCCAGGCCGTCCGCGGAGGTCTGCCGGGTCGCCGGGGTCATCACCGCCGCGTTGTTGACGAGGATGTCGACCGGCCTGCCCTCGGCGACCAGCGTCCGGCCGAGCGCGGCGACCGACTCCAACGACGCCAGGTCCAGCTCCCGCGTCGACACCCGCGCGCCGGGCACCTCGGCCCGGATCCGCTCCACGGCCGCCGCGCCCTTCGCCGCGTTCCGCACCGGCAGCACGACCTCCGCGCCCGCCCGTGCCAGCCGCCCGGCGAGCCCCCGCCCGATCCCGTCGCTCCCGCCCGTGACGACGGCGAGTTTTCCGCTGAGATCGGGCACCGCGGTGTCCAGTGCGTTCTTACGTGTCATGACGGTTCGCTCCTGACGGTGAGTGGGGGCGGGCGATGCCGCATTCGCGGGGGCGGGCGAGCGCTTTCCAGCGGAGGGGGAGGGGTGGGGAGGAACACAAAGGGACGGCGTGCGGATACGTATCCCGTGCGGCGGGCGAGGGAACCGCCAGGTCGGAGGAGCAACCCGCCCGGCTGGAGCGGGAACCCGCCGGATCAGAGCGGGAACCCGCCGGGTCAGAGCAGGAACCCGCCCGACGCCTCGATCCGCTGTCCCGTGATCCACCCGGTCCCGTCGGACAGCACCGCGGCGATCACCCCGCCGATGTCCTCGGCGGTCCCGACCCGGCCGAGCGCGGCCTGGCCGGAGAGCGCGGCCCTGACGCCTTCGTCGTCCCGCATGAAGCCCCCGCCGAAGTCGGTGCCGGTGGGGCCGGGCGCGACGGCGTTCGCGGTGATGCCGCGCGGGCCCAGCTCCTTGGCCAGATAGCGGGTGAACACCTCCACGGCGCCCTTCATCGACGCGTACGCCGACAGGCCCTCGCTGGTGAAGCGGGTCAGCCCGGTGGAGAGGTTGACGATCCGGCCGCCGTCGGCGAGCAGCGGGACCAGCCGCTGGGTGAGGAAGTAGACGCCCTTGAAGTGGACGTTCAGCATCGTGTCGAAGCCTTCCTCGGTGGCTTCGAGGAAGGGTTCCGTCACGGCGGAGCCCGCGTTGTTGACGAGGTAGTCGAAGTCCGACCGCCCCCAGCCCTCCTTGAGCAGCCGCCGCACCTCGTCGGCGAAGTCCGCGAATCCGGCGGTTCGCGCGGTGTCCAGGCGGAGCGCGTACGCGGTGCGGCCGAGCGCCCTCGCCTCGGCGACCACGGCCGCCGCCTCGTCCTCGTGCGACCGGAAGGTGATGATCGGATCGACGCCGTCCGCGGCGAGCCGCAGCGCGGTGGCGCGGCCGAGCCCGCGGTTGGCGCCGGTGACGATCGCGATCCTGGCCGGTGCGGTGCTGTCCGTGGTCGTGCCGGTGGTCGTGTCCGTGTGCGTGGTCATGACTCCAGCGTGGGCGGCGGTGACGGCCGGATGAAGGCCCCACTTGTCCAGGGATCGCCGATCCCACCTTGAGCGGGGGAGCGGCCCGCGCGGCCCGCGCACATCCGGTGTCATCCGGTGTCACGTGGTGTCCTTTTTACCCAATACGGAACCGGAGCATAGAGACTTCGCGGGCCCCGATCCGCAGGATAGGTATGCCTAAGTCAGGCCAGGCACACCTAAGCACGGGTCCGGGAGGACGAACATCGATGTGGGACGACGCGTTTCCGAGCTTCCTGATCGGACTCAGGGAAGGTCTCGAAGCCGGGCTGATCGTCTCGATCCTGGTGGCCACCCTGGTGCGCGGCGACGCCAAGTCCCGGCTCCCGCAGGTGTGGACGGGCGTCCTGGCCGCCATCGCCCTGTCGATGAGCTTCGGGGCGGTCCTCACCTTCACCGCCGCGAATCTGTCGGCGACCGCGCAGGAGGCGTTCGGCGGCACGCTCAGCGTCGTGGCCGTCGCCTTCGTCACCGCGATGGTCTTCTGGATGCGCCGCTCGGCCCGCAATCTGTCCGGTGAGATCCGGGAGAAGGTGACGGCCGCGCTCGCCATGGGCGGCGGCATGCTGATCCTCACCTCCTTCCTCGCGGTCGGCCGCGAGGGCCTGGAGACCGCGCTCTTCCTGTGGACCACCGCCCGCGCCGCGGGGGAGTCCGGCGGCCCGCTGGCCGGCGCCGCGATCGGCCTGGTGCTGGCCGCGGGGCTCTGCTGGGGCCTGTACCGGCGGGTGCTCAAGATCAATCTGAGCCGCTTCTTCACCATGACCGGCGCCGTCCTGATCGTCATCGCCTCGGGCGTCCTCGGCTACGGCCTGCGCGACCTCCAGGAGGGCGGCGTGCTCGCCGGGAAGACGGCGTACGCCTTCGACCTCAGCGCGCACATCGACGCCGGTTCCTGGTACGCCGCCCTCCTCCAGGGCGTCCTCAACCTCACCCCGGCCATGACCTGGCTCCAGGTCGCCGCCTACGTCGGCTACCTCGCGATCGTCATGACGCTGTTCGTACGCGGCCTGCGCAAGCCCGCGCCCGCGCCCGTGTCCAAGAAGGCGGCCGAGGCACCGACGGCCGAGCCGACCGCGGCGGAGACGGCGCCCGCTTCCGCACCGGCCCCCGCCGCCGCACCGGACCCGGCCCCTGTGCCCGCTGTCACGGCGGCGCCCACCCGCAGCCGCACCCGCTCCCGTCCCGTATGGCTGCTCCCGGCCGCCGTCGTCGCGATCCCCGCCGTGATCGGCGGCCTGGTCGTGGCCTTCGGCGACGGCAAGCCCGCGGGAGCGCAGACCGTCGCCGTCTCGCCGACCGAGTGCGGCAAGGGCTTCAGCGCCCCCCAGCCCGGCCGCCGGACCTTCTCGATGCGCAACACCGGCGACAAGGCGTCCGAGGTCTATCTGATCAACCCCGCCACCAACGCCGTCTACGGCGAGATCGAGGGCCTGGCCCCCGGCACCACCCGCGACCTGGTCGCCACCGTCGGCAGCGGCGAATACGCCTGGCGCTGTGTGCCGACCAGCGGCAAGGCGGTCACCTCGACGTCCGTACGGGTCTCCGGCGGCAGCACCACCAAGGCCGTCCTGCCGCTGGCCGCGTCCGAACTCCAGCCGCCGCTCGCGTCGTACCGCGACTATGTGAACACCGGGCTCGGCACGCTGGTCGGCCAGACCGGCACACTGACGGCCGACCTCGCGGCGGGCGACCTCACCGCGGCGCGCGCCGACTGGCTCACCGCGCACGACACGTACTCCGCGCTCGGCGCCGCCTACGGGACCTTCGCCGACTTCGACGCGAAGATCAACGGCCGCAAGGACGGACTGCCGGGCGGTGAGAAGGACCCGTCCTTCACCGGCTTCCACCGCATCGAGTACGGGCTGTGGCACGGCGAGTCCGCGGCCTCGCTCAAGCCGCTCGCCGTCCGGCTCGGCGCCGACGTGGCGGGCCTGCGCAAGGCGTTCCCCACGCAGGACTTCGACCCGTCCGACCTGCCGCTGCGCAGCCACGAGATCCTGGAGAACACCCTCCAGTTCGAGCTGACCGGCGACACCGACGAGGGCAGCGGGACGAATCTGGCGACCGCGAACGCCAACCTGGCCGGTACGAAAGAGCTGTTGACGGTGCTGCGGCCGCTGATCACCCGGCGGGACCCGCGGCAACTGGCCCTGATCGACGCGGACATCGCCCGCCTTCAGAGGCTGCTCGACGGCGCGCACAAGGGCGCTGCCTGGACCCCGGTCGGCTCGCTCGACGCGGCGGCCCGCGCGACGATCGACGGCGCGACCGGTCAGCTCCTGGAAGACCTCGCGCCCGTCCCCGACCTGCTCGAAATCCGGAAGTCCGCATGAGGCGCGAGGACCGTACGGCGCCAGGACCCGAACAACTCCCCGAAGGGAAGCAGCAGATGCCCGCCGACTCCACCCGACCCGAAGGCCACGAGGGCTACGGGGGTGACGCGGCGGGCGGCGGCACCTGCCCGATGGGCGCGGGCCGCAGGTCCTTCGTGAAGACCGCGCTCGGCGCGGGCGCGGGCGCGGCGGCGCTGGCGGGCGGCGGCCTCGCGCTGAGCACGGCGGCCGGCGGGAGCAGCGCCCAGGCGGCCGACGCGGGTCAGCGCGGCCAGGCCGCTGCGGTGGACTTCCACGGCGCGCACCAGGCGGGCGTCATCACCCCGCAGCCCGCCGCGGCGACCTTCGTCTCGCTGAACGTCATCGCGGACACCAGGGCCGAACTCGCCGACCTTTTCAGGACGATCACCGAGCGGGCCCGCTTCCTCACCGCGGGCGGCACCCCCGACGACCTGGGCGTCGGCGCGCCGCCGTCCGACAACGGCATCCTCGGCCCGACCGTCCCCGCCGACGCGCTCACCGTCACCGTCGGCGTCGGCTCCTCGCTCTTCGACGACCGCTACGGCCTCGCGGGCGCCAAGCCGCGCCGCCTCACCCCGATGAGGACCTTCCCCAACGACAACCTCCAGGCCGCGCAGTGCCACGGCGACCTGTCGTTGCAGATCTGCGCGGGCAGCACGGACACCGTCCTGCACGCGCTGCGGGACATCGCCCGGCACACCCGCGGCGGCATGCAGATCAAGTGGCGCATGGACGGCTTCCAGAACGCGCCCCGGCCGACCGGCGCGCAGCGCAATCTGCTCGGCTTCAAGGACGGCATCGCCAACCCGGACGTGCGCTCCGGCCGGGAGATGGACCGGCTGGTGTGGGTGACGGACGCGCTCGGCGAGCCCGCGTGGGCGGCGGGCGGCAGCTACCAGGCGATCCGGATCATCCGGATGCTGGTCGAGTTCTGGGACCGGGTCTCGCTCACCGAGCAGGAGTTGATGTTCGGCCGCCGCAAGGACACCGGCGCGCCCCTGGACGGCGCGAAGGAGACCGACACCCCGCTCTACGCCAAGGACCCGCAGGGCAACGCGATCCCGCTGGACGCGCACATCAGGATGGCCAACCCGCGCACCGCCAGGACCGACGACTCCCGCATCCTGCGCCGCGGTTACAACTACGACCGGGGCGTGGACGCGGTCGGCAACCTCGACATGGGGCTGGTCTTCTGCTGCTACCAGCAGGACGTACAGCGGCAGTTCGAGGCCACCCAAACCCGGCTGATCGACGAGCCGCTGGTCGACTACATCTCCCCGGTCGGCGGCGGCTACTTCTTCGTGCTGCCCGGCGTCCGCGACACCAAGGACTGGCTCGGCCGCGGCCTGCTCTCCGCCTGAGCCTCCGCCCGACCCTCCGCCTGACATTTCGTCAGCACGCCGTCGGGCCGGGCGGATCAGGTGCCGTCCGCCTCTCCTCATCTGACGGTCCGTCAGGCATGCTGTGCCCGTGCCGGATTCCGGTGGGACCGGCGGCCGAGGAGGCGGGCATGGCGGTGGACAGGGCGGCGGACGGGCCGACGGATACGTCAACAGGTACGGACGGGACGGCGATCGAGGACGCGCTGTTCATCGGCGGGCGGTGGACCGCCCCGGAGCGCGGGCACTACGACGTGCTGAACCCGGCCACCGAGCGCGTGGTCGGGCGGGCGCCGGATGCGAGCCCGGAACAGGCGCTCGCGGCCACCGCCGCCGCCCGGCAGGCGCTCGACGGCTGGTCGCGCACCCGCCCCGAGGAGCGCGGCCGGATACTGGAGCGCGCCGGGCGGATCATCCTGCGCGAATTGAAGCCGTACGCGGCCCTGGCGGGCGCCGAGAGCGGCGCCACCGCCGCGACCGCCCGCGGCATGCAGGTCGGTGTGGCCGCCGCCCGCTTCCTGCGATACGCGCGCGGCGCGCTCGAACCCACCGAGACCGCGCTGCTCCCGCAGCTCAACGAGGCGTCCGCGATGGGCGCGGGCGGCGTCTTCGGCGCGCTGGCGGTCCGGCAGCCGGTCGGCGTCGTCGCCTGCGTCACGTCCTACAACAACCCCTGGGCGAATCCGGCGGGCAAGGTCGCGCCCGCGCTCGCGATGGGCAACACCGTCGTGGTCAAACCCGCCCCGCAGGACCCGCTGTCGGTCTACCGGATGGCGGAGGCGCTGACCGAGGCCGGGCTGCCGCCGGGTGTGCTCAACGTGGTGACCGGCTCGGGCGCCGACGTCGGCGAGGCGGTCGTCGGGTCGCCCGACACCGACATGGTGAGCTTCACCGGCTCCACGGCCGTCGGGCAGCGCATCGCGGAGACCTGCGGGCGCGGTATGAAACGGCAGTTGATGGAACTCGGCGGCAAGGGCGCCGCGCTGGTCTTCGACGACGCCGACCTCGACTCGGCCGTCGCCGGGATCGGCACCACCTTCAGCTTCTACAGCGGCCAGATCTGCACCGCCCCCACCCGCGTACTGGCCCAACGCGCGGTCTACCCACGGCTGGTGGAGCGACTGGCCGGGTACGCGCGACGGCTCGTCGTCGGCGACCCCGCCCAACCCGCCACCGTCGTCGGCCCGGTCATCTCCGCCGCCCACCGCGACCGCGTCGAGGCGTATGTCGCGCTCGGCCGCAAGGAGGGCGCCACCCTGCTGGCGGGCGGTGAACGCCCGCCGCTGGAAAGGGGGTTCTACGTCGCCCCCACACTGCTGGCCGACTGCGCGCCCGACATGCGGGTGGTCCGCGAGGAGATCTTCGGGCCCGTCGTCGTGGTGCTGCCGTTCGACGACGAGGACGAGGGCGTCGCGCTCGCCAACGACAGCGACTACGGCCTGATCGACTACGTGTGGTCCGCCGACGTGCCCCGCGCGTTCCGGGTCGCGCGGCGGCTGCGCGCGGGCGGCGTCGGGATCAACACCGTGGGCCGCAACATGGAGGCGCCCTTCGGCGGCTTCAAGCGCAGCGGCGTCGGCCGGGACGTGGGGTCGTACGCGCTGCACGCCTACAGCGAGACGCAGAGTCTCGTCTGGCCCGGCTGAGCCGCCGCCGGGCATCGGCCCGACGCTGTACAGACCGCCCCGACCTGGCCTGAGCTGCGGCGACTTGTCCGCAGGGGAGTTTCCCGGCGAAGCCGGGACAAGCGGAACTCCGGGGTTCCGCCGCACCGCGACGGTCCCTTACAGTCCATCCGCCATGAACTACTGCCACACGTGCCGACGACACCTCAACGGCGCCTTCTCCTGCCCCGGATGCGGCGCGATCGCGGACCGGTCGGGGCTGCCCGACGAGGCCGACACGGCGCAACTGCCGCCGGTCACCGAGGAGGCCGCCGCAGGGGACGGCGCCGACCCGGCGCCGCCCGCGAGCGCGGCGACACCGGAGGCCCCCGTCGAGGGCTCCCTCGTGGACGACCTCCTCAGGGACTCGGGCCTCGGCCCGGACGCGGGCCCCGCCGCCGTCCCGGCCGCCCCCGCCCCGACCGCCGCCGAGCCCGAGCCCGGCAGCGCGGGCACGGGTACGGGCAGTGCCGTCGGAGTCGGCCCCGGCGTCGGCGAGGGCCCGGACACGGACCCCGGCACGGCGGGCGACGACAGCGCGTACGGCGGGACGTACACCGCCCCGTACGCCGACCTGTACGTCCCCGCGTACGGCGAAGCCCCGCGACGGGACGCCCCCACTGCCCTGGCCGACAGCCTGCTTGGAGCCGGTGGCGGCGGCTACCGCGAGGACCACGACCTGCGCGGGACCGCCAGGCGCCGCCGCGGCCGTCACCAGCGGGCGGCGATCCTCGGCGTCGGCGCGGTCGCGGTCGTCGGCTCGCTGACGATGTTCGGCGTCGCGGCCTTCTCCGGCGGCTCGCCGAGCCCGTCCACCGATCCCGGCCCCGGCGTCTCCGCGATCTCCCCCTCGCCCGACGCGCCCCGGCCGTCCACCGGCGCGAGCGGCACCCCCGGCGTCCCGAAGGGCGGCGGCCGGACCAGCGGCAGCGCGTCGCCCTCGGCGTCCGACAAGGCGTCCGGCTCGCCGTCGGCGTCGGCCTCGCGTTCCGAGAGCGCGCCCGCGTCCAGCCCCGCGGGGAAGCCCTCGCGCACCGCGAGCGCGTCGCCGACGAGGACGACCGCCGCGCCGCCGACCACGACCGCGCCGCCGTCCTCGCCCGCGACGCCGTCGCCGACGTGCACGCATGTGCTCTGGTGGTGCCAGTAGGGTCTCCGCGGGGACGGATCAGCGGGCGTCAGCCGTCGCCCTCGCCCGGCTCGCGGCCCGCGCCCGGGGCGTCACCGAGACTGTGGTCGCGGTGCGCGCCGTCCGCCGGGTCGTCGCCCAGCATCTGCCGCAACAGGTCACGCAGCATGGTGCGTTCCTGTTCGGAGAGCCCGGCGAGCGGTTCACGGGCGAAGTCCAGGGAGTCGCGGAGTTTGTCGGCGACGGCGTGGCCCTCGGCGGTGGCCGCGGCCAGCTTGATCCGGCGGTCGGCCGGGTCGGTACGGCGCTCGGCCAGCCCCCTGACCTCCAGCCGGTCGATGATGCCGGTCACATTGGACGGCTCGCACTTCAGCCAGCGGGCGATCCGCCGCATGGGCAGCGGCCCCGAATTGAGCAGCGCGAGCACCTTGGCCTGCGCGCCGGTCAGCCGGTGGCGGGCGGCGGCCGACTCGTACTCCTGGTGGTAGCGGGCGGCGACGGTGCCGATCAGGCCGACGACCTCGACGGTCAGGGGATCGCTTCGGCGACGTGTCATGACCAACAGTTTACCCAAATGTTTGACATCATGAAACATCAAGGTCCATGGTTAGTTCAGCACCTGAATTATTTCCATGGTTGATCAGCGGTTGATCAGTGATCGACGCCGACCAGTGGTCGAACCGTCGCCGAAGGAGGACTTCCCCCATGCCGAAGAGCCGTGAATGGCACCTGGTCGCCCGCCCCAAGGGCTGGCCGGTGCCGGAAGACTTCGCGCTGGTCGAGACCGACGTCCCCGAGCCGGGCCCCGGCCAGATCCTGGTCCGCAATCTGCACCTGTCGGTCGACCCGTACATGCGCGGCCGGATGAACGAGGCGAAGTCGTACGCGCCGCCGTACGAGCTGAACCAGCCGATGCACGGCGGCGCCGTCGGCCGGGTCGTGGCCTCGCGGGCCGAGGACTTCGCGGTCGGCGACCATGTGCTGCACGGCCTCGCCTGGCGGGAGTACGCCCTGGTGGACGCCGCGCGCGCCGTCCGGGTCGACCCGGACCAGGCGCCGCTCACCGCGTATCTCGGAGTCCTCGGCATGACCGGGCTCACCGCCTACGCGGGTCTGCTGAGGGTCGCCGAATTCGCGCCGGGCGAGGTCGTCTTCGTCTCGGGCGCGGCGGGCGCCGTCGGCGGCCAGGCCGGGCAGATCGCCCGGCTCAAGGGCGCCTCGCGGGTCATCGGCAGCGCGGGCTCCGCGGAGAAGGTCCGGATGCTGGTGGAGGAGTACGGCTTCGACGCCGCCTTCAACTACAAGGACGGCCCGGTGGCCGGGCAGTTGAAGGCCGCCGCGCCCGATGGCATCGACGTGTACTTCGACAACGTCGGCGGGGAGCACCTGGAGGCCGCGGTCGGCGCGATGCGGGTGCACGGCAGGGCCGCCCTGTGCGGGGCCATCGCGCAGTACAACGCGACGGAGCCGGTGGCGGGGCCGCGCAATCTCGGCCTGATGGTCGGCAGGCGGCTCACCCTGCGCGGCTTCCTCGTCACCGACCACGAGGACCTTCGCCCCGAGTTCGTCCGCGAGGCCGCCGGCTGGCTGCGTGACGGCCGGCTGCGGTACCGCGAGACGGTGGTGGAGGGAATCGAGAACAATCTGGAAGCGTTCTTGGGCGTGCTGCGCGGTGACAACACCGGAAAGATGATCGTCTCTCTTCCGGCGGAGTGACCCGCCGTCCGGCCGCCGACCGACCGGCCGGGCTCGACACCCGGCCGGAAATTCAACAAAATGTTGCAGGCGTGCTCGCGTGCCTTGCGGGCCGCCCGCCCCTCAGGAGGACACTTTCATGAGCATCCAGCCCGTAGACGTCCTGTACACCGCCGTCGCCACCGCGGAGAACGGCCGTGACGGCCGCGTCGCCACCGACGACGGCAAGCTCGACGTCATCGTGAACCCGCCGACCGAGATGGGCGGCGCGGGCAACGGCACCAACCCCGAGCAGCTCTTCGCCGCCGGGTACAGCGCCTGCTTCCAGGGCGCGCTGGGCGTCGTCGCCCGCCAGGCCAAGGCCGACATCAGCGGCTCCCGCGTGACCGCCAAGGTCGGCATCGGCAAAATCGCCTCCGGCGGCTTCGGCCTCACCGTCGAACTGGCCGTCTCCATCCCCAACGTGGACGACGTCACCGCCAAGGACCTGGTGGAGAAGGCGCACCAGGTGTGCCCGTACTCCAACGCCACGCGCGGCAACATCACGGTGGACCTGAGCGTCGTCTGAGTTCTCCGCCGCTCACCCGGTCGGCCCCGGTAAGGACCGCGCTCCCAGGAGCGCGGTCCTTACGGCGCTCCGGCCGTCCCCGGCTCCGACGGCGCTCCGGCCGTCCCCGGCTCCGACGGCGCTCCGGCCGTCCCCGGCTCCGACGGCGCTCCGGCCGTCCCCGGCTCCGACGGCTGTCCGGCCGTCCCCGGCTCCGACGGCGGGGCCAGCAGCGCCAGGAAGTCGCGGAAGGCCGCCGACATGTCGACCGCGCCGGGGTCGAGGAGCCACTGCACCTGGAGGCCGTCCATCACCGCCGCCAGCAAGGTGGCCGCCCGCTCGGGGGTGAGGCCGCCCGGCAGCCGGTCGCCGTACTCGGCGCGCAGCGCCTGCGCGCCGCCCTCGCGGACCCGCGCGTAGCGCTCGCGGAAATACTCCTGCGCCGGGTGCCCCTCGGTGACGCTGTCGCCGACCAGCACCGTGAACGCCTGGACGATGCCGGGCCTGGTCGCGTTGTACTCGACCAGCTCCGCCACCACCTCCAGCGGCCACGACCGGCCGTGCAGCGCCGCCGACGCCATGTCCCACTGGTCGCGCGCCTCCAGCACGGACACCAACAGGGCGTCCTTGGTGGGGAAGTAGTGCATCAGCCCCTGCTGCGTCAGCCCCACCCGCTCGGCCACCGCCACCAATGTCGCGCCCCGGTAGCCGCGCTCGGCGATCACCTCCGTCGCGGCCTGGATGATCTCCGCCCGCCGGTCGCCCCGCCGTTCACTCCTGGTTCCCGCCACGCCACCCCGCCCCCTTCCCCTGCCGCTCGGGAGCCTTTGCCGCTCGGGAGCCTACAAGATTACGAAATGGCATCTATCCCTACCGTACGACAGGTAGCGTGGGCGCGGTGGGACGGGAGCGGTACGGGACAGGCGGAAGGGGACGGAAGATGACGGCGATCAGCGGGGCGGCGGCCGGAGCAGGGGACGAGGGCGTACGCGCGGACGCGCGCGGGGACGCGGAGCGCGAGCGGGCGGTCGACGCGGCGCTCGGCAAGCTCGACCTCGACGCCAAGACGCGGCTGCTGGCGGGCCAGGACATGTGGACGCTGCCCGCGCTGCCGCAGATCGGCCTCGGCTCGCTGGTGATGTCCGACGGCCCGATCGGCGTACGCGGCAAGCGCTGGACGGCGGGCGACCCGTCGACCGCGCTGCCCAGCCCCACCGCGCTCGCCGCGTCCTGGGACCCCGAACTGGCCCGCCGCGCAGGCCGGTTGCTCGCCCAGGAGGCGCACCGCAAGGGCGTCCACGTCCTGCTCGCGCCGACCGTCAACCTGCACAGGTCGCCGCTGGGCGGACGGCACTTCGAGGCGTACAGCGAGGACCCGTATCTCACCGGCGCCATCGGCACCGGTTATGTGCGCGGTGTCCAGGACGGCGGAGTGGGCGTCACCGTCAAGCACTTCGTCGGCAACGACGCGGAGACCGAGCGCTTCACCGTCGACAACCGGATCGCGCCCCGGCCGCTGCGCGAGCTGTACCTCGCGCCCTTCGAGGCGATCGTCGCGGGCGCCCGGCCCTGGGGCGTCATGGCCGCCTACAACGCCGTCAACGGCACGACGATGACCGAGCACGACCCGCTGGTCAACGGCGTGCTGCGCGGCGAGTGGGGCTTCGACGGCGTCGTCGTCTCCGACTGGCTGGCCGCCCGCGACACCGTCGGCGCGCTCCTGGGCGGCCTCGACGTCGCCATGCCGGGACCGGTCACCGTCTACGGCGAGGCGCTGGCCGCCGCCGTACGCGCGGGGGCCGTCGAGGAGGCGGCCGTCGACACCGCCGCCCGCCGGGTCCTGCTGCTCGCCGCCCGCACCGGCCTGCTGGAGGGCGCGCCGCCCGCCGTCGCCGTGGCCGACCGGCCCGCCCCGGCCGACGGCGACGCGCTGGCCCGCGAGATCGCCCGCCGCGGCTTCGTGCTCGTACGCAACGAGGTACGCGGCAACGCGCCCGTGCTGCCGCTCGCGCCGACCCCGCTCGGCGGCGGCATCGCCCTCATCGGCGCCGCCGCCCGCGACCCGCGCGTCCTGGGCGGCGGCTCCGCGCAGGTCTTCCCCGACCACGTCGTCTCGCCGCTCGACGGCCTGCGGGCCGCGCTGCACGCGGGCGTCGCCCTCAGCCACAGCGTCGGCGCCGACCCCACCGAGGAACTGCCCGTCGCCGGACCCGGATTCGCCCTCACCGCCGTCGCCCGCGACGAACACGGAGCCGAACTGGGCTCGGAGGAGCTGCCCAACGGCCAGCTCCAGTGGCTCGGCGAACTGCCGGAAGGCGTCGCGTACGACGCGCTGCACACCGTCGAGACCCGCGGCTGGTTCACCCCGCGGGTCAGCGGCGCGCACCGCTTCGGCACCCGCGGCACCGGCGGCTTCACCCTGACCGTCGGCGGACACGTGCTGTTCGACGGCGTCGAGGGCAGCGAGCACGAGGACCCGTTCGAGGCGTTCCTCGGCACGCCCGCCGAGCACGGGACCGTCGAACTGGCGGCGGGGGAGCGGGTCGAGATCAGCCTCGTGCACGCCGTGCCCAAGAGCGTCGAACTCCCCATCCTCGCTGTCGGGTTCGCCCTGCTGCACGGCGAACCGGCCCGCGACCCGGAGGAGTTGCTGGCCGAGGCCGTCGAGACCGCGCGGGCCGCGCACACCGCCGTCGTCGTGGTCGCCACCACGGAACGCGTCGAGTCCGAGGGCTTCGACCGGCGCGATCTGCGGCTGCCCGGCCGCCAGGACGAACTCGTCGCCCGCGTCGCCGCCGTCAATCCGCGGACCGTGGTCGTGGTCAACTCCGGCTCCCCGGTGGAGCTTCCGTGGCGCGAGGACGTGGCCGCCGTACTCCTCGGCTGGTTCCCCGGGCAGGAGGCCGGGGCCGCCCTCGCCGACGTCCTGCTCGGCGTGGAGGAGCCGGGCGGGCGGCTGCCCACGACCTGGCCGGTACGGCTCGCCGACGCGCCCGTCAGCCGGGTCACGCCGCAGGACGGCGTACTCGCCTACGACGAAGGGGTGTTCATCGGGTACCGCGCGTGGGAGCGGCAGGCCGTCGCCCCCGCCTATCCCTTCGGGCACGGGCTCGGGTACACCGACTGGGAGTACGAGTCGCTGGTCGTCGCCGAGAGTTCGGAGCCGGACGTGCTGGTCACCGCGACCGTGCGGGTGCGGAACGCCGGGGCGCGGGCCGGGCGTGAGGTCGTCCAGCTCTACCTCGACGGGGCGTCGTCCGAGGGGGCGACCTCGGACGTCGCGCGGCCCGGGCGGTGGCTGGCCGGATTCGCTTCCGTCGCCGCCGAGGCGGGGGAGGCCGTCGAGGTGACCGTCCGGGTGCCCCGGCGGGCCGCCGAGGTCTGGGACGAGGATGCCGCCGCGTGGCGGCTCGTGCCCGGCGCCTACGCCGTGGTCGCCGGCCGCTCCATCGCCTCGCCCCGCCTCACGGCCCCGCTCTCCGTCCCCGCCCCCTGACCCCGCCCTCCCCCTGCCTTCGCCGGGGGGACCCCCACCCGTGCAGGTGGGGATTCGGCTGCCGGCCTCCCTGCGGGGGTCCCCACCGTCGCCGACCGCGCGCCGTGCGATCCGAGATTCGGCGGTTGGCCGTCCCGCAGGGATCTCGCGTCCGGCGACGGCGGTCCGTGTGGTTCGGGTACCGGCGGTTGGCCGTCCCGCGGGTCTCTCGCGTTCGGCGACGGCGGTCCGTGTGGTTCGGGCTACGGCCAACGGCAGCCCCGCAGGAGCTCTCGTTGTTGGCGACTGCGGCCCGTGCGATCCGAGATTCGGCGGATGGCCGTCCTGCAGGGATCTCCCGTCCGGCGACCGTGGACTGTGCGGTTCGGGCAACGGCCAACGGCAGCCCCGCAGGGGATCTCGCCTTCGGCGAAGGCGAGTTGGGCGCTGCGCGTGGTGGCTGGCGGGCGGGTTGGGCCGAAGGCTGACCCGGCGGCGGCGGGTGTCGGGTCGCGCTTGTATGCCTCGCGGCGGCGGCCGACGTGCTTGTCCTCTAAGCTCCGCGCATGCGGGAGATCTGGGGTGGAGTGCGGCTGCTGTATCTGGGCCAGAAGTGGGCCGCAGGCCACGGGCGGGAGTGGCGGCTGGGGATGGTGCCCGCGCTGATCACGTTGGTCGGGTACGCGGCGGCGCTCGTGGCGCTGCTGGTGTGGACGGACGACATGGTCGCGTGGGCGACGCCCTTCGCGGATCACTGGGCGTCGCCGTGGTCCGGGGCGTTCCGGGGGCTGTTGGACGCGGTCGTGGTCGGGGGCGGGCTGCTGCTGGCGGTGATCTCGTTCACGGCGGTGACGCTGCTGGTCGGGCAGCCGTTCTACGAGACGGTCGCGGCGCGCGTGGACCGGGCCGAGGGCGGGGCGCCCGAGGGGCCCGAGCTGGGGCTGTGGCGGGAGTTGTGGGTCTCGACGGTGGACAGCGTCCGGGTCCTGGTGCGCGTCGCGGCCTTCGGGATCGTGCTGTTCGCGCTCGGCTTCGTGCCGGTCCTCGGCCAGACCGTGGTGCCCGCCGTCGGCTTCTGCGTCTCCGGCTTCTTCCTCACCCTGGAACTCGCCGCGGTCGCGATGCAGCGCCGCGACGTACCGCTGCGCGAACGCATCCGCGTCCTGCGCGCCCGGCTGCCGCTGGTCCTCGGCTTCGGCGTGCCGCTCGTCCTGGCCTTCCTCGTTCCGCTGGTGGCGGTCTTCCTGATGCCCGGTGCCGTCGCGGGCGCGACGCTGCTGGCCAGGGAAGTGCTGCCGCCGGGCGAGCCCGCCGAGGAGGGCCGGCCCGACGACTGAGGGCCGCCCCCCGCACCGTCCCCGGCCCCGCCGCCGAAAAGGCCGGATCCCTCCGCGAAATGACCGGTTCTGCCCCTACTCCGGACTCGCGCCGAAGGCGACTCGGGCCAGAATCCTGGCCAGTTGGGCCTGCCCCCGCTCGTTGGGGTGGAACCAGTCCCAGCGGCTCAGGTCGTCCGTGCCGAACGGGTACGCGAAGACCGCGCCGCCGTCGTAGCGGCAGCGCTCGTACTGTCCGCAGACCTGCCCGAGCACCTTGTTGTACGCGATCACGCGGTCCCGTACGGTGTCCCGCCGCTGTTCGGCCGCCGCGCTGTGCGAGTCCGCGTCGCGCAGCATCGAGGGGCACAGGCCGAGCTTCCAGACCTGCTTGCCCAGGACGTTGGTCCGCCCGACCGACCACAGCCGTTTGAGGTCGGGGATGCTGGCCACCAGCACCTGCGTTCCGGGCAGCACGCGGTGCAGATACGACAGCGCGCGGGCGAAGTCGGCCCGGAAGTCGGCGATCGAGGTCATCGCGGCGGCGGTGGCGGTGCACGCGTCGTTCGCGCCGATCAGCACGGTGACCATGGCGGGCCGGTGGGCCGCCGCGGCCTCGGCCTGGGCGGGCAGGTCCGCGACCAGGGCGCCGGACTGGGCGAGATTCCAGCTCCTGGTGGCGGGCACGGTCGCGGCCAGCCGGTGCGTCACGCTGTCGACCTTGTCGCGGTCGCCGGTGGACCACGACACGTCGGGGCAGTCCGACAGCGGCGAACAGGCGTCGAAACCGCGGGTGATGGAGTCACCGAGCGCGGCCACCGACGGCGGACGGACGTTCCAGGGGCGGGTCGGCGAGGGCTTCGGGGACGGGTCGCGCGGCCCCGAAGCGGAATGCGAGGTGTGTGCGGAGGGTTCACCCCGACCGCCGTCGGGCGGAGACCCGCTGACGGTGCATCCGCCCAGGAGAACGGCCCCTACGGCCAGTGCGAGGCCACGGCGCAGCATCGGTCGCATCCGGTGCTCCCTCCGACGAGTGGGTGACATCTCGTACCAGCACGACGGTACGTGACTCCCTCAAGGACGCCGCACGGTAGCTTTTTCCCTGACACCCGGGCGAAAAGACGGGAGATCGGCGACTGCCGGGCGTCAAACGTAGATTGTTGTCCTGATTGTGGTGAATAGTGCAGAATGTCTAATGTTGCCCCGAGAGCAGCCAGTTCGGGTGTGAGGCCGCTGGGGAAGGCGAACCTCGTCCCACACTGGAGGTACCGGTGACGACACGTGGAGTTCTGTACGTGCACGCCGCACCGCGCGCGCTCTGCCCACACGTCGAATGGGCCGTCGCGGGCGTCCTAGGCGTGCGCGTCACACTGGACTGGATCCGGCAGCCCGCCTCGCCGGGTACCTGGCGCGCCGAATTCTCCTGGCAGGGAGAGCCCGGCACCGCGTCCAAACTGGCGTCCGCGCTGCGCGGCTGGCACCAACTGCGCTTCGAGGTCACGGCGGAGCCCTGCGCGACCGCCGAGGGCGAGCGCTACAGCGCCACCCCCGAACTGGGCATCTTCCACGCCGTCATCGGCATGCACGGCGACATCCTGATCCCCGAGGACCGGCTGCGCGCCGCGATGCAGCGTGCCCGCATGGGCGAGGCCGACCTGGAGAGCGAGCTGTCCGGGCTGCTCGGCAAGCCCTGGGACGACGAGTTGGAGCCCTTCCGCTACGCGGGCGAGGGCGCCCCCGTCCGCTGGCTCCACCAAGTGGTCTAATCCCGTCGGCGGTACGTCGGCGCCCCGAGCGGGGCCGCGCGGCATAGCCTGCCGGTATGTCCGACACTCTCACCGTCGCGGTCCTCGGCACCGGAATCATGGGCGCCGGGATGGCCCGCAATCTGTCCGCCGCCGGGCACGAGGTCCGTGCCTGGAACCGCACCCGCTCCCGCGCCCAGCCGCTCGAAGCCGACGGCATCCGCGTCACCGACGACCCGGCCGACGCCGTACGCGACGCCGACGCCGTGATCACCATGCTCTTCGACGGGCCCTCCGTCCTGGAGGTGATGCGCGCCGCCGCGCCCGCCCTGCGCGAGGGCGTCGTCTGGGTCCAGAGCAGCACCGTGGGGCCCGACGCGCTGGCCGAACTGGGCGCGCTGGCGGCCGAGACCGGGGCGCACTTCCTCGACGCGCCCGTCCTCGGCACCCGGCCGGTCGCCGAAGCCGGGGAGCTGACCGTACTGGCCGCGGGCCCCGCCGCCGCCCGCCCGGTCGCGGAACGGGTCTTCGACGCGGTCGGCCGCACCACCATCTGGCTCGGCGACGAGGGTACGGCCGGGGCCGCCAGCAGCCTCAAGCTCGTCCTCAACACCTGGGTGCTGGCCGTCACCCACGGCACCGCCGAAGTCATGGCGCTCGCCAAGGGGCTCGGCGTCGACCGCGACCACATCCTCGAAGCCATCGGGGGCGGCCCCCTCGACCTGCCCTACCTCCGCGCCAAGTCCGCCGTCATCCTCAGCGGCGACTTCGCCCCCAACTTCACCGTGGACGCCGCCGCCAAGGACGCCGGACTCATCCTCGGCGCCGCCGACCGGCACGGCATCCGCCTCGACCTCACCGCCGCCGGGGCCGACCGCTTCCACCGCGCCTCCGCCCAGGGCCACGGCGACGAGGACATGGCCGCCTCGTACTTCGCGAGCTTCCCCGCCCCCGACCCCGACCTCGACCCCGAAGCGAAGTAGCGCCCCTCTTTTTTTGCCGCCGTCTCGCCTCCGGGCGCTTGGATCCGCCCTGTGGCTCGCCGGCTACCGGTGAACCCCGCCGCGCCAGTGCGCCCGGCGGTCCGACCTCACGCGTGTGCCCCTGCCGGACCGACCGGCAGGGGCACACGCGTCACAGCTCAGCGGGCAGCGCCTCAGCGGTTCCAGGAGCGGAGCGCCAGCACCACGTTGTGGCCGCCGAAGCCGAAGGAGTCGTTGAGGGCGGCGATGGTGCCCTCGGGCAGCGGGCGGGCCTCGGCGCGGACGATGTCGGCGTCGGCCTCCGGGTCCGGGTCGTTGAGGTTGATCGTCGGCGGGGCGATGCGGTGGTACAGCGCGAGAACGGTCGCGACCGTCTCGATACCGCCCGCGCCGCCCAGCAGGTGACCGGTCATGGACTTGGTGGCGGAGATCGCCATGTGGTCCACGTCGTCGCCGAAGACCTGGCGCAGCGCCTTGATCTCCGCGACGTCACCCTGCGGGGTCGAGGTCGCGTGCGCGTTGACGTGCACGATCTCGGCCGGCTTCAGGTCGGAGTTGTGCAGCAGATTGGTCAGCGCGGCGGCGATGCCACGGCCCGAAGGCTCCGGCTGGGTGATGTGGTGCGCGTCGGCCGAGATGCCCTGGCCGACCGCCTCGCAGTACACCCGGGCGCCGCGCGCGGTGGCGTGCTCCTCGGACTCCAGGATGATCACGCCCGCGCCCTCACCGAGGACGAAGCCGTCCCGCCCGGAGTCGTACGGCCGCGACGCGCCCTGCGGGTCGTCGTTGTTCTTGGACATCGCCATCATGTTGCCGAAGGCGACGATGGGCAGCGGGTGGATGGCCGCCTCGGTACCGCCCGCGACGACCACGTCGGCGCGGCCGGTGCGGATCATCTCGATGGCGTAACCGATGGCCTCCGCGCCCGAGGCGCAGGCGCTGACCGGGGTGTGCACACCGGCCCGCGCGTTGACCTCGATGCCGACGTTCGCCGACGGGCTGTTCGGCATGAGCATCGGCACGGTGTGCGGGGAGACCTTGCGGACGCCCTGCTCCTTGAGCACGTCGTACTGGCCGAGGAGCGTGGTCACGCCGCCGATGCCGGAGGCGACGACCGTACCGAGCCGGTCGGGGTCGACCGCCGGGTCCTCGCCCGCCTTCGCGGTGAAGCCCGCGTCCGCCCACGCCTCACGGGCCGCGATCAGCGCGAACTGCGCGCTGCGGTCCAGCTTGCGGGCCAGCGGGCGGGGCAGCACCTCACCCGGTTCGACGGCGATCTGCGCGGCGATCCGCACCGGCAGATCCGCCGCCCAGTCCTGGTCGAGCGTGCGGACGCCGGACCGGCCGGCCAGCAACGCCTCCCAGGTCGACGCGCTGTCGCCACCCAGCGGTGTGGTTGCTCCGATACCGGTGACGACCACGGTGCGATTGGTCGGACTCACAGGAATTGTCTCTCCACGTCTAGAAGGGCGGGCGACAGTCGCGTCGTCCCGGTAGGGCTTTCTGGCGGGCGGGGCCCGGTCAGACCTGGGCGGCCAGGATGTAGTCGACGGCGTTGCCGACGGTCTTGAGGTTCTTGACGTCGTCGTCCGGGATCTTCACACCGAACTGCTCCTCGGCCGCCACGACGACCTCGACCATGGACAGCGAGTCGACGTCCAGGTCGTCGGTGAAGGACTTGTCGAGCTGGACGTCCTCCTGCGGGATACCGGCGATCTCGTTGACGATGTCGGCGAGACCGCTGACGATCTCTTCCTTGGTGGCTGCCATTGACGGCGCTCCTTGATGTGTTGCTGGGTGAGCGGCGTGCGGGACTGCGGCGCCGCGAGGGTGTGTGTGACTAAGGGAGAGTAACCACAGTTGCCGCGTAGACCAGACCCGCCCCGAAGCCGATGACCAGCGCGGTGTCGCCGCTCTTGGACTTGCCCGTGGCGAGCAGCCGTTCCATCGCGAGCGGGATCGAGGCGGCCGAGGTGTTGCCCGTGGTCTCCACGTCACGGGCGACCGCGACGTGGTCCGGCAGCTTCAGAGCCTTGATCATCGAGTCGATGATCCGCATGTTCGCCTGGTGCGGGATGAACGCGTCGAGCTGGTCGGCGGTGATCCCGGCGGCGTCCAGCGCCTCCTGGGCGACCTTGGCCATCTCGAACACGGCCCACCGGAAGACCGACTGGCCCTCCTGCGTGATCGCCGGAAAACGGACTTCCCCGGCGGGCGTGTCCCGGTAGACCTCCCAGGAGACGGTCTGCTTGATCGTCTCGGACTTCTCGCCGTCGGAACCCCACACCGTGGGGCCTATGGCGGGTACGTCCGAAGGGCCGACGATGACCGCGCCCGCGCCGTCGCCGAACAGGAAGGCCGTGGCACGGTCCTCCTTGTCGGTGAGGTCGCTGAGCCGCTCCACGCCGATCACCAGGACGTGCTTGGCGGTGCCGTCGGTGACCATGCCCTTGGCCAGCGTCAGGCCGTAGGTGAAGCCCGCGCAGCCCGCCGAGATGTCGAAGGCGGGCGGCATGCCCGCGCCGATCCGGTGGGCGATCTCGGTCGCGATGGCGGGGGTCTGCTTGAAGTGCGAGACGGTGGCGACGATCACGCCGTCGATGTCGGACGCGCTGATCCCGGCGTCCGCGATGGCCTTGCCGCCCGCGGCCAGCGACATCTCGGCGACGGTCTCGTCCGGACCCGCCCAGTGCCGGGTGGCGATCCCGGACCGGGACCTGATCCACTCGTCCGTCGAGTCGATGTGCTCCAGAATGACCTCGTTGGGCACCACGCGGGTCGGCCGGTAGCCGCCGACACCGAGGATCCGCGCGTACGGCGCGCCCTTGCTCGGCCTGATCTTCGCTGTCATCTCTGCACGGCTCCTATTCGGCTGCGTCTACGGCTTCGGCGGGGGTGCCGTATTCGGCGACGAGGGCGCGGGCCGCTTCCAGATCGTCCGGCGTCTTCAGCGCGAGGGTTCGCACCCCGGGCAGCGCCCGCTTGGCGAGGCCGACGAGCGTGCCACCGGGCGATACCTCGATCATCGCAGTGACGCCGCGTTCCTTGAAGGTCTCCATGCACAGATCCCACCGAACCGGGTTGGACACCTGCGCGACGAGCCGCCGTACGATGTCCGCGCCGGACGCCACGAACCGGCCGTCGGCGTTCGACACATAGGGCAGCGCCGGGTCCGTGACGGCCAGCGAGGGCGCGAGTGCCTCCAGGGTCGCCACGGCCGGGGCCATGTGCTCGGTGTGGAAGGCGCCCGCCACCTTCAGCGCGATGACGCGGGCCTTCTCCGGCTTGTCCGCGGCCAGCGCCGCGAGCTGTGGCATGGTGCCGGCCGCCACGATCTGGCCGGCGCCGTTGATGTTCGCCGGGGTCAGACCGAGACCGGCGAGGTGGGCGAGGACCGTGTCCGGGTCGCCGCCGAGCACCGCGGACATGCCCGTCTCGGTGACCGCGGCGGCGTCCGCCATGGCCCGGCCGCGGGCCGCGACGAAGGTCATCGCGTCCTCGGCGGACAGCACCCCGGCCAGTACGGCCGCGGTGATCTCACCGACGCTGTGACCCGCCACCGCGTCCGGGGTCAGCGGGGAGGCCCCGCCGGTCAGTTCGCCCGCGGACAGCAGACCCGCGGCGACCAGCAGCGGCTGTGCCACCTTGGTGTCGCGGATCTCGTCCGCGTCCGCCTTCGTGCCGTAGTGGGCGAGGTCGAGGTTCGCCGCGGCGGACCAGCCGGACAGGCGGTCGGCGGCACCGGGGAGTTCGAGCCAGGGGGCCAGGAAGCCGGGCGTCTGCGCGCCCTGGCCGGGAGCGACGAGTACGAGCACCTTCACACTCTCTCTCGCGGACGGGGATGACCGCCCGTGGGGACAGGGACCAAGAACTGTCAGGCGATTTGTATGTGTCCAACAAAAGCTCAGTGCGTCCGGTCGGCGTCGGACAGTCGCCCCAGGATGAGCGCGATGCGCAGGGTGAACGCGGAGCGTACATCGGAGGGTGACCAGCCGGTGACATCGGTCACACGTCGGAGCCGGTAGCGAACGGTATTGGGGTGTACGAAGAGCATGCGGGCCGCACCTTCGAGGGATGACGCCTGCTCCAGATAGACACTCAGCGTCTCCAGCAGCGCCGAGCCCGCTTCCTCCAGCGGTCTGTAGATCTCCTCCACCAACTGTTCACGAGCGTAGCGGTCGCCCGCCATCGCCCGCTCCGGCAGCAGGTCGTCCGAGAGCACCGGGCGCGGCGCGTCCGGCCACGCCGCGCACGCCTTGAGTCCGGCCGCCGCCGCCTGCGCGGAACGCGTCGCCGTCAGCAGGTCGCCCACGACCGGGCCCGCGACGACCGGGCCCGCCGCGAACGGGCCGATCAGCGCCTTCGCCACCCGGATCGGGTCGTCGTCGCCGCCGGCGACCACGACCAGGCGCTCGCCGAGCACCCCGGTCAGCACCTGGAGCTTCGCGTGCCGGGAGGCCCGCCGGATGGCCTCGACCGTCAACTCGCTGTCCCCGGTGGGCGCGGTGCCGAGCACCACCACGATCTTGTCCGGCGAATTCCAGCCCAGCGCGGCGGCCCTGGACAGCACGCCCTCGTCCGCCTCGCCCGACAGCACCGCGTTGACCACCAGCGACTCCAGCCGCGCGTCCCACGCGCCGCGCGCCTCCGCGGCCTGCGCGTACACCTGCGCCGTCGCGAAGGCGATCTCCCGCGCGTACACCAGCAACGCCTCGCGCAGTACGCCCTCGTCGCCCGGGGCGGCGACCTCGTCGATCGCCGCCTCCATCACCTCGATGGTGGTCCGCACCATCTCCACGGTCTGCCGCAGCGAGATCGCCCGGGTCAGCTCGCGCGGCGCCGTGCCGAACACGTCGGTGCTGATCGCCTGCGGCGCCTCGGGGTGCCGGAACCACTCCGTGAACGCGGCGATGCCGGCCTGGGCCACCAGGCCGATCCACGACCGGTTCTCCGGTGGCATCGCCCGGTACCACGGCAACTGCGCGTCCATCCGCGCGATGGCGTTCGCGGCGAGCCTTCCGGCGGATTTCTCCAGCCGCCGGAGCGTGGCGGCATGGCTGCCGCGGCCTGTCTCTGCGGGAGGTTGCGGGCTTTGCGAGGGCTCGGGCACGAGGACAAGCCTGCCTTATCCCCTGCGGGGCGCGCTCCAGGGGTACGGCGATCACCCCCACCGTCCTCGCCCCGGCCCCGGTCCCGTACGTCCACCTTGCGCAGGACGTGGCTTTTAGGGGCGCGGGGACTGCGCGGCCCGCCCCCACCGGCCCGGTGGTCCGGAGACAACCGAACTGCCCCGCCGGGGCGGGTGGTGACCTGCGGGAGCGTCGTGGCTGGCCGCGCAGTTCCTCCCCCCACCTTCGGCCGGGGGTGCCCCCCAGCGCCCCAGACGGGGCACAGGTCGTGCGGACAGCGGGCCCACGCGGCGGCAGCCGCACGGGCAGGCCCACGGCCCGGCGGGGTGGGGTCTGGGTATCGTGGGGCGGTGATCGACGTGCGGCGGGCCGCGAGCAGGATGCGATCGGTGCCGGAGAAGGGCATCGTGACGCGGCACGCGTTCTCGTTCGGGGGTCACTACGACCCCGGGAACGTCCGGTTCGGCCTGCTGCTGGCGTGCAATGAGGAGAGCCTGGAACCGGCCGCGGGGTTCGGGGAACACCCGCACCGGGACACGGAGATCGTCACCTGGGTGGTGGAAGGCGAGCTGGAGCACCGGGACGAGGGCGGCGCGCCGCACCGCCTCGGCCCCGGCGGGCTCCAGCGGCTGAGCGCGGGCAGCGGCGTACGCCATGTCGAGCGCAATGCGGGCGGGACGCGGCTGACGTTCGTTCAGATGTGGCTGCACCCCGACACGTTCGGGGAA
Organism: Streptomyces sp. NPDC003300; assembly: GCF_040610915.1. Taxonomy (NCBI): domain Bacteria; kingdom Bacillati; phylum Actinomycetota; class Actinomycetes; order Kitasatosporales; family Streptomycetaceae; genus Streptomyces; species Streptomyces sp. NPDC003300. Next base: position 144,869 of record NZ_JBEXNE010000020.1, read on the forward strand.
GCCCCGGCCTACGCGAGCGTGAGCGACCCGGCCCCGCCGGGCCCCGGTCTGACGCTGCTGGCCACGGGCGCCCCGGACGCGCCCCCGCGGGCGCTGCGGCTGCGGCAGCGCGCCGCCGCGCTGTACGTGGGCCGCCCGGTGACGGCGGACAGCGCGCCGCTGCCGTCGGCCCCGTACCGCTATGTGCATGTCGTCCGCGGCGGTGTGCGGCTCGGCGACGAGCTGCTGACGGCGGGGGACGCGGCCCGGATCACCGGCGCGGACGCGCTCACGGCGCGGTGCGAGGGCCCGGCGGAGTACCTGGTGTGGGAGATGCACGCCGAGCCGTCATACGGCTGACCGCCCTCCCCGAAAGCCCTAGCGCAGCTCGGTGAGGACGGCGTCGGTGAAGCGCGGCCACAGCGGCAGCGCCCACTCCCCGAAGTCGCGGTCGGTGAGCGCGACGCAGGCGGCTCCGGCGACCGGGTCGACCCACAGGAAGGTGCCGGACTGGCCGAAGTGGCCGAAGGTCGCGGGGGAGGAGAGGGCGCCGGTCCAGTGCGGGGACTTGGCGGCGCGGATCTCGTAGCCCAGGCCCCAGTCGTTGGGATTCTGATGGCCGTAGCCCGGCAGGACGCCCTTGAGGCCGGGGAAGACCACCGAGGTGGCGGTGGCCACGGTGGAGGGGTGCAGCAGCCGCGGGGCCTGGAGCTCGGCGGCGAAACGGACGAGGTCGTCGACGGTGGAGACACCGTCGGCGGCGGGGGAGCCCGCGCCGGACAGGCCGGTGGCGGTCATGCCCAGCGGTTCGAGCACGGCCTGCCGCAGATACTCCGCGAAGGGGATGCCCGCGGCCTTGGCCAGGTGCTCGCCTAGCACGTCGAAGCCCGCGTTGGAGTACAGCCGCCGGGTGCCGGGCGGCGCCGTCACCCGGTCCTCGTCGAAGGCGAGCCCGGACGCGTGCGCGAGCAGGTGCCGCACAGTGGAGCCCTCGGGACCCGCCGGGTCGTCCAGTTCGAAGACGCCCTCCTCGTACGCCACCAGCGCCGCGTACGCGGTCAGCGGCTTGGTGACCGAGGCGAGCCGGAACCGCTGTCCCGTCGGCCCGTGCGACCCGGCCACCGTCCCGTCCTGTCGCACCACGGCCGCCGCCGCGTTCGTCACCGGCCACTGCTCGATCAGGCGCAAGCTCTCCATGCGTGCGAGCTTAAAGCGTGTCCGTGCCGCGCTTCGGGGCGGGACCGGAGCGAGGCCGGGGCGGGATCAGAGCGGGCCCGGCGCGCGGAGCCCACTTGCTTGGAGTGCACTCCAAGGTCTTAGCGTGGTGGGTATGACGGTCGTGCAGGTGGCGAAGAGCAAACCGAGTAATACGACGAGCTGCGCGGATGACGACGGGCACCTGCGGCCCGACGGCCAGGACCAGTACACGATCAGCGAGGTGGCCGCTTTCACCGGCCTCAGCGCGCACACCCTGCGCTGGTACGAGCGGATCGGCCTGATGCCGCACGTGGACCGCTCGCACACCGGCCAGCGCCGGTTCACCAACCGCGATCTGGACTGGCTGGCCTTCGTCGGCAAGCTGCGGCTGACCGGGATGCCGGTCGCCGACATGGTCCGGTACGCCGAGCTGGTGCGCAGCGGCGACCACACGTTCCCCGACCGGCAGGCGCTGCTGGAGTCCACCCGGCTGGACGTGCTCCAGCGGATCGCCGAGCTCCAGGACACCCTGACGGTCCTCGACTTCAAGATCAGCACGTACGCGTGCTCCACCGTGCAGGACCCCGCGCCGCGGACCCCCGCCGTGCGGCACCCCGCAGTGCAGGAAAGGACAGGCGCCTGATGAGCGACGACACCTCACGTATCGCCACCACGACCCTCGGCACCGGAGGACCCGCGGTCGGTGTCCAGGGGCTGGGCTGCATGGGCATGAGCGAGTTCTACGGCGACACCGACGAGGCCGCGGCCCGCGAGACGCTGGAGACGGCCCTGGGCGTCGGCGTCACCCTCTACGACACCGCCGACATGTACGGGATCGGCGACAACGAGGAGTTCCTGGCCCCCTTCGTCAAGGCGCACCGCGACGAGATCGTCCTGGCGACGAAGTTCGCCAACGAGCGCAAGCGCGACGACTCCTCGTACCGGGCGATCCGCAACGACCCGCCGTACATCCGGCAGGCCGTCGAGGGCAGCCTGCGCCGCCTCGGCACGGACGTCATCGACCTGTACTACATGCACCGGCGCGACCCGGCGGTCCCGCTGAGCGAGTCGGTCGGCGCGATGGGCGAGCTGGTCACGGAGGGCAAGGTCCGCTGGCTGGGGCTGTCCGAGGTGACCGGCGCGGAGCTGCGCGAGGCGCACGCGGTGCACCCGATCAGCGCGATCCAGTCGGAGTGGTCGCTGTTCAGCCGGGACGTGGAGCAGTCCGCGGTCGGCGCGGCGGCCGAACTGGGCATCGCCTTCGTGCCGTACTCGCCGCTCGGCCGCGGCTTCCTGACCGGTTCGTTCACCGACGCGGCCACCGAGCTGGGCAGCGGCGACTTCCGGCAGAGCCAGCCGCGCTTCACCGGCGAGAACGCCCGGCGCAACGCGGACCTGCTGGCCCCGGTCCGCGCCGTCGCCGAGGCGCACGGCGCGACCCTCGGCCAGATCGCGCTGGCCTGGGTGCAGCAGCGCGCCGCCGTGCACGGCCTGCCGGTGGTGCCGATCCCGGGCACCCGCAAGTCCGCCCGCGTGCTGGAGAACACCGCGGCCACCCGGATCACGCTCACCCCGGCCGAGCTGGAGCTGCTCGAACCGATCGCCGCGCAGGTGGCGGGCGACCGCTACCCGGACATGAGCAGTACGTCGGCGGCGCGCGAGTAGCCGTACGGATCCAGCCACACGCGGCGCTACACGGCGCCTCCCGCCCGCGTACGACCGCGCCCTACGGCTGCGGCCGTACGCGGGCGGACTTGATCGCGGCGAGCACCGCCGCGGCGAAGGGCAGCGACTCGTGCACGGGTCCGTAGCCGAGGCCGAAGACGACGGCGGCCGGGTCCTGGTCGGCCTCGCCGGGCTGCTCCTGCCGGTCGGCGTCGCGGCGCAGCAGCCGCAGATGGCCGTGGAGGAGTTCGGGCGAGCGCCAGTCGAGGCCGCTGAGCTGTTCCACCGGGAAGCTCTGGTCGCCCGCTTTCCACTTCGCGGACGACGCGCCCGTCCAGAACCAGCGGAAACTGACGGTGCGGCCGTCGAACAGCGCCTTCGCGTCGTACGCCTTGAAGGAGCGCGGCGCCGCAGGTGGGGCCACGAGGAAACGTTCCGCCGGGCCGTCGTCGAGGCTGTGCCGCACGTGGGGGCCGAGCAGGGGGCGCAGCTCGTCCCGGTAGTACTCCGCGAGCGTGCGCGACTGCGCGGGCAGCACCAGACGGTACGGGTCCGCGCTCTCCTTGAGCTGGCCGCCGGCCGCCTCGATCACCGGATCGGCGCCGGGCCTGGGCAGCGCCCGCAGGACGACGGTGCCGCGCCGCCCGTCCAGCAGTTCGATCCCGTCCAGCGCCTCATGCGGAATCCGGCGTTCCCCGAGGGCCTGGAGAAACCTCACGCCCCGTACGCCTCTGCTGTACCGGATCACCACCGCTTCTGGTTCGAACTCCCATTCAGCGTTGTTTCCGGCCAGCACATCACCCATACGGGCCATCGTAAGCGGCCTCCCGCTTGGCGGTACCCCGTCAGGAACTACGCGCGTCCCGCGGCCTCGTCGAACTCCTTGACCAGGCGGCGCGGAGCCGTGCGGCGCCAGGCCTCGGTGAGGAGTTCCGCGAGCTCGTCCGGGTCGACGGAGTCCAGGGCGGCGCGCACCCAGCCGAAGCGGCCGACGTAGGGGGCGGGCGAGAAGGTGCCGGGGTCGGCGGCGATCAGCTCGGTCTGATCCTCCTTGGACGCCTTCAGCGACACATGGGCGCCGTCGGGGTTGCCCATGGCGAAGATCTTCTCGCCGACCCGGAAGGTGTGCTCGCTGCCCCAGGTGATCTGCCGGTGCGCTCGCGGCAGCGCCAGGGCGCTGTCCGCGAACTCCTCGAAGGTGGCCATGCGGCCAGCGTAGGGCGGCCCTGTGACAGCCCGCCCCCGCAGCCCGCCCCCGGCCGGGCCGAGGCCCGGCCCGGCCCTCAGGCGAGCCCCGAGGTGCAGCCCTCGTCCGCGTCCTGACAGGCGACCGCCGCGTAGTTGCCCAGGGCGATCTGCGTGAAGTTGGCCAGGCTGGTGGTGCCGGGTGCGAAGTAGCCGGGGTGCCCGCTGGCTCCGGCGGCGCTGATCACCCGGGCGCCGAAGGAGTCGTTGACCGGGTCGGCGCCGTGGCCGAGCCCGGCGATCTCCAGGTGCGGCACATCGCTGATCCAGTCGGAGCTGTCCCGCGCCGCCCACACGTGCGCCGACGTGTGGAGCTGCGAGGCGCGCTGCACGCGCATGCCGGGACTGCCGAAGACCGTGATGTCGGAGACCGAGCGGCCCGGCAGGTCGGGGGCGGCCACCCCGCACAGCACCGAGCCGTAGGAGTGGCAGAAGAGCGACACCTCGGCGTGCTGCGGCAAGGCGCTGAGCAGCGCGTTCAGCCGGGTGGCGCCGCGCTCGGCCATGTTGCCCGTCGAGGCGTCCAGGCCGAGCCCCGTCGGCGTGGTGTAGTCCGCCCACGCGATCACGGCCGTCCGCACGCCGGGGTCGGCGGCGCGCTCCGCGTCGTACAGCGCCGTCGCCATGCCGACCGGGGCCGCGTACGACTTGGTGGCGCGCTCGAACGTGAGCAGGTTGGTGTCGACGCCGGGGACGACGACGGAGACCCGCTTGGCGGCCTTCAGGTCGCCGAAGACCTCCGCGACCCGGCCGGAGCCCGTCGGGTCGAAGGAGAGGATCTGCCGGTGGCCGCTGAGCAGCGAGGTGTAGCGCGCGGCCCGCCGCGCCGCGTCGATCCGGCCCGCCACGGTGAACTGGTCGCTGTGCGAGCGCGCGGTCTCCGCGGTGCGGGCCTGCTCGATGGCCGCGTGGTTGGCCCGGTAGCGCAAGGTGAGCGGCGCGCCGTTGAGATTGCCGACGATCAGCGGGTACCGCTCGGTGAGCGCGAGCCGCTGGCCGCCGGTGAGCGACGCGAAGAAGCGCGCGATCGTCCGGGCGCCGCTGTCGGGGTCCGGCAGCTTGTGCGAGGCGATGGTGCCGTGCCGCCAGGACGACAGGGCGGCGGCCCGCGGGTCGCCGGCCCCGCCGGGGCGCAGCGCCGTCCAGCCGGTGGTCGCCAGCATGATGAAGACGACCGACAGGGCCAGCAGGGCGCGGATCGACATGGGGCTCAGTCGCGCTTCGAGAAGGCTCACTCGCAGATGCCTCGCGGATTCGTCCCGGGTTCAACCGGGCGGCGGGGATATGGGGGCGGGAGGTGGGGCGTCAGGTGCTGTGGGGCAGTACGTGCGGACAACGGCGTCCCTGGGCGCGGCTCCGCGGTCCAGCGTAGAAGACCCGGACGGGTGGCCGGGTCAAGGGTGAGTCAGATCACGTTTGGAAACGGAATGATCTGACCGGAGGTTACGCGGCTGCCGCCAGTCGGACGCACCCCCCGGTGCCCGCCTCCCGCCGGAAGGCACTCACAAGGCGATACGCGGCCGGTAGGCGGCCTCCGCGCGGCATAGCGGTGCCCGCAGCGGGCAATCGAACCGGCAGGACCCGAGGACGGGACCCCGAGGAGGGAACCATGGCTCGACGTTTCGCCACGACCGAACGCTCCCGCGGCACCCGAGTCGAAGTGGAGCGCACCGGCGGCAGGCTCGGCATCATCGGAGTCATCAGCGCGGTCGTGGGCTTCTTCGTCCTGGGCATCGTGTTCGGCCCCGTGGCGGTCGTCTGCGGCTGGCTCGCGATGGGCCGCCGCTGGAGCGGCCGCAAACCCCTGCTGGCCCTGATCGCGCTGTTCCTCGGCGCGCTCGACACACTCATCGCGCTGCTCTACGTAGCCCAGTAGCCCCGCCCGCGCCGCGCGGGCGTACAGAACGGCCTCCGGGCCGAGAGGGAGAGCCCTCTCGGCCCGGAGGCCGTTGTCGCGCGGAGCCCGGGCGAACCCGAGGCGGAGCCGAACTACGCGTCGCCGCCCGCCGCGCCCGGGTCGGCCGAGGCCACGTCCAGGAGCTGGTAGCGGTCGACGGCCTGCTTCAGCACGGACCGGTCGACCTTGCCGTCGCGGGCCAGCTCGGTGAGGACCGCCAGGACCACCGACTGCGCGTCGATGTGGAAGAAGCGACGGGCCGCGCCACGGGTGTCCGCGAAGCCGAAGCCGTCCGCGCCCAGCGAGGAGTACGTGCCGGGCACCCAGCGCGAGATCTGGTCGGGCACCGCCCGCATCCAGTCCGAGACGGCCACGAACGGCCCCTCGGCCCCGGACAGCTTGCGCGTCACGTACGGCACGCGCTGCTCCTCCTCCGGGTGCAGCAGATTGTGCTCCTCGATCGCGACGGCCTCGCGCCGCAGCTCGTTCCAGGACGTCGCGGACCATACGTCGGCCCGTACGTTCCAGTCCTCGGCGAGGATGCGCTGCGCCTCGACCGCCCACGGCACCGCCACACCCGACGCCATGATCTGCGCGGGGATCGTACCGGCCTCGCCGGTCTTGAAGCGGTAGATGCCCTTGAGGATGCCGTCCACGTCGACGTCCGCGGGCTCGGCCGGGTGCTGGATCGGCTCGTTGTAGACGGTGAGGTAGTAGAAGACGTCCTCGCCCGGCTTGCCGTCCGCGGTCTCGCCGTACATCCGGCGCAGACCGTCCTGCACGATGTGCGCGATCTCGTAGCCGAAGGCGGGGTCGTACGCGACGCAGCCGGGGTTGGTGGAGGCCAGGAGCTGCGAGTGGCCGTCCGCGTGCTGGAGGCCCTCACCGGTCAGCGTGGTGCGGCCCGCGGTCGCGCCCAGCACGAAGCCGCGCGAGAGCTGGTCGGCCATCTGCCAGAACTGGTCGCCGGTGCGCTGGAACCCGAACATCGAGTAGAAGACGTAGACCGGGATCAGCGGCTCGCCGTGCGTGGCGTACGCCGAGCCCGCCGCGATCAGCGACGCCGTACAGCCCGCCTCGGAGATGCCGTCGTGCAGCATCTGCCCGGTCGGCGACTCCTTGTACGCCAGCAGCAGCTCGCGGTCGACCGACTCGTACTGCTGACCCATCGGGTTGTAGATCTTCGCGCTCGGGAAGAACGCGTCCATGCCGAAGGTGCGGTACTCGTCGGGGGCGATCAGCACGAAGCGCTTGCCGATCTCCTTGTCCCGCATCAGGTCCTTCAGGACGCGGACGAACGCCATGGTGGTGGCGATCGACTGCTGGCCCGAGCCCTTCTTCGCGGTCGCGTACGTCTTCTCCGGCGGCAGCGGCAGCGGCTTGGCCCGCACCACGCGCGTGGGCACGTAACCGCCGCACGCCTTGCGGTGGTCGTGCATGTACTGGATCTCTTCGGAGTCCCGGCCGGGGTGGTAGTACGGCGGGTAGCCCTCGTCGAGCCGCTGGTCGGTGATCGGCAGGTGCAGCCGGTCGCGGAAGCGCTTGAGGTCGTCGACCGTCAGCTTCTTCATCTGGTGCGTCGCGTTGCGGCCCTCGAAGTTCGGACCCAGCGTCCAGCCCTTGATGGTCTGCGCGAGGATCACCGTCGGCTGGCCCTTGTGCTCCTTGGCCGCCGTGTAGGCCGCGAAGACCTTGCGGTGGTCGTGGCCGCCGCGCCCGAGGTGCAGGATCTGCTCGTCGGACATGCCTTCGACCATCTTGCGCAGCCGCTGGTCGTCGCCGAAGAAGTGCTCACGGATGTACGAACCGGTCTCGGTCGCGTACGTCTGGAACTGGCCGTCCGGGGTGGTGTTCATCTTGTTGACCAGCAGACCGTCGCGGTCCTGGGCCAGCAGCGGGTCCCAGGAGCGGTCCCAGATCAGCTTGATGACGTTCCAGCCGGCGCCGCGGAACTGCGACTCCAGCTCCTGGATGATCTTGCCGTTGCCGCGCACCGGGCCGTCGAGGCGCTGGAGGTTGCAGTTGACGACGAAGGTCAGGTTGTCCAGGCCCTCGCGGGCGGCGATCGAGAGCTGGCCGAGCGACTCCGGCTCGTCCATCTCGCCGTCGCCGAGGAACGCCCACACGTGCGACGTGGAGGTGTCGGCGATGCCGCGCGCCTCCATGTAGCGGTTCATCCGGGCCTGGTAGATCGCGCCCAGCGGGCCGAGGCCCATCGAGACGGTCGGGAACTCCCAGAAGTCCGGCATCAGCCGCGGGTGCGGGTAGCTGGAAAGGCCGTTCGGCGCCTTCGACTTCTCCTGGCGGAAGGCGTCGAGCTGCGCCTCGCTCAACCGGTCGAGCAGGAAGGCGCGGGCGTAGATGCCGGGGGAGGCGTGGCCCTGGAAGAAGATCTGGTCGCCGCCGAGGCCGTCGTCCTTGCCGCGGAAGAAGTGGTTGAAGCCCACGTCGTAGAGCGAGGCGGAGGAGGCGAAGGTGGCGATGTGGCCGCCGACGCCGATCCCGGGACGCTGGGCGCGGGAGACCATGACCGCCGCGTTCCACCGGGTGGCGTTGAGGATCTTGCGCTCGATCTCCTCGTTGCCCGGGAAGAACGGCTCGTCCTTGGTGGCGATGGTGTTCACGTAGTCGGTGCTGCGCATCTCGGGCACCGCGACGCGCTTCTCGCGCGCGCGCTCGATGAGGCGGAGCATCAGATAGCGGGCCCGCTCACGGCCGCGCTCGTCGATGGCCGCATCGAGCGAGTCGAGCCATTCCGCCGTCTCCTCGGGATCGAAATCCGGGACCTGGCTGGGAAGGCCGCCAATGATGATCGGGTTGCGATCGGATCCGGAAGCCACGCTGTTCCTTCGCTGCTAGGTGGAGCTCTGCTGGGTCGCGCCGCCTCCATCGTGTACCGCGTCGTTCGATACGTCATCTCTACCGAGCGGTAACCGCAGCTCATGAGCCGCGCGGCCCCAGGGCCGGTGGTCGGCCGGGAGCCTCCCGGCCTGAGGTTGGGGGAGGCCAAACCTGAACTCTACGCCCAGTCGCTCGTACGACCGACTCGCGGCTCCAATCACGCACAACACCGGCAAACCGCCGTGATGTACGTCACCATTGAGTGTGCGGGTTGCGGTGACACGGTCGAATCGTCACCGTTTCGACGGTCTCGTACGCCGGGTACTTGCGCGATCCGCCCAGCCCGTGTGGACTACCGCCAATAACCCGCACAGGCGCGGGCAGATTTTCCCCATGACAGGAGGCAAAGCGTGAGCGCGACCGCGGACCACGCGGAGGAGCGGACCAACCCGGCGAGCCGGCTTGGTTTCGAGCCCGGACAGGTGGTCCAGGAGCTCGGGTACGACGAGGATTGCGACCAGGAGCTTCGAGAGGGTATCGAGGAGCTCACGGGCGAGGAGCTCGCCGATGAGGAGTACGACGACGTGCCCGACGCCGTCCTGCTGTGGTTCCGCGAGGACGACGGCGACCTCACCGACGCACTCGTCGACGCCACGTCGACGGTCGACCCCGGCGCCCCGATCTGGCTCATGACCCCGAAGACCGGGCGTGACGGCCACGTCGAGCCCAGCGAGATCGGAGAGGCCGCGCAGACCGCGGGCCTCGCCCAGACCAGCAGCGTCAACGCCGCCAAGGACTGGACCGGCAGCCGTCTCGTGACACCCAAGACGGCCCGCGCGGGGACCGAGGCGCTGGCCGCCGTCGTCGCCGACGAGCTCTCGCCGCAGTGCGTCATCCCGTCGCCCTTCGACCCGCGGGTCGCCCCCGCCGTGACCGCG
>NZ_JBEXNE010000021.1:0-148943 GCF_040610915.1 Streptomyces sp. NPDC003300
CCGGGGCCCCCCTTACCCCGCGGCGGGGGGGCCCCCCCCCCCCCCCCACGACCCACCCCCCGGCCCCCGCACCGCCACCCTCGTCTCCTGCCCCGGCTCCAAATCCCCCGCCGCCCCCACCGCCGCCCAACGCACCCTGGACGGCTACACCATCCCCGACTTTCCCGGCCAACTCCCCTTGTTCTAGACATATCGCCGCACCCACGGAAACAGCCGGTCCGCACGGGCCGCTGGATCCGGCCGAGTTGACCGGTCAGATCGGCGAATTCCTCGACATAGAGGTCGAAACGGGCAATGTGGAATCCGGACTTCCGTTTCGGGGAGAGGGACAATACGGTGATACGGCGCCGTCCGGGCGCCGGGAAGGGGGTGCGGGATGAGCGTGTACATGTGGCCTCCCGCCGTGGTGCCGGGGCCGTACACCATCACTACCGAGGAGATCCTCGCCGAGGTCAACGGCCGTCACCCGGGGGCGAGTTGGCTGAAGCGCGCGGACGGGATGGCCAAGAACACCGGGATCGGGGAGCGGCGGTGGATGCAGCCCCTGGAGGCGATCACGGCGCCGAGCCGCAGCGGCTTCCCCGGGCCCGCGGCCTCAGCGGCGGGCGGGACGGGCGAGACCGGCAAGACGGCAGAGGCGGGCCCGCCGGTGCCGCAGACCGTCGAGGAGCGCACCGCGTCGGTGTGGGTGACGGTCCAGGACTGCGCGGAGCGGGCGGCCCGCCAGGCGCTGGAGACCGCGGGAGTCACCCCTGACCAGGTGGATTACGTGGTCACCAGCAACTCGACCACCCCCGCCCTGCCGGGCCTGGACATCGCCTTGTTCAACCGGCTCGGGCTGCGCGAGGACGTGCTGCTGCTGCCGTTCTCGCAGTGGGCCTGCATCGCCGGTACCCGGTCGCTGGCCACCGCTTCGAAACTGCTGGCCGCCGACCCCGGCGCGACGGTGCTGATCGTCATCGCGGAGGCGCTGAGCACCACCTACCAGCCCGACGACACCGGCATCGACTCGCTGCTGATGCGGCTGCTGTTCGCCGACACCGCGGTCGCCGCCGTCGTCCGCGGCCGGCCGGACCAGGGCGCGTTCCTGCGGCTGGACGCCGCGTGGCACCGCACGGTGCCCGGCACCGCCGACATCCACCGGCTGCACACCCGCGCCGACGGGGTGCACTACGAGATGGACCGCTCGGGGCCCAAGTGGGTGCAGTCGACGCTCCCGCCGATGTGGGAGTGGGTGCGCGGCCGTCACACCGACCCGGACTGGCACCCGGACCTGCTGGTGGCCCACCCGGGCGGCACCCGCGTGCTGGAACTCATCCAGGAGAGCGTCCCGAGCTCCTGGCCCGACGTCCCGGGGCCCTGGACCGACCACCTGCTGGACCACTCCTGGAGCAGCATCGTCACCGGCAACCGTGGCGGCGCCGCCGTATTCGACGTCCTCGACCGCGCCCTCAGCGCGGGCGTACCCGCCGGAGCCCGGACCGTGCTGTACGGAGCGGCGCCGGGGCTGACGGCCACCGCGATGGACGGAGTGTGGCTCTAGCCCGCCGTACGGGACGCGCGGATCACAGGGCCGGTCCGGGCCCAACTGCCCGCCGCCGACGGTCAGTCCGGGTGACACCTACTCGCCGCCAGCGTTCAGTCCGGGGCGCAGCTGCCCGCCGCCAGCGTTCAGCCCGGGGCACAGCTGCCCGCCGCCGACAGTCGGCCCTGGTCACAACTGCCCGCCCGTGACGGCCAGTTGTGCCCACACCGTGCGCTCCCCCGCGGTCTCCCCGAGCCGCGTCCCCCACGCGGCACTCGTGTGCTGGACGACGAGGAGCCCGCGTCCGCTGGTCTCGGACACCGCGGGGCGGGCGGCCCGCGGCCTGCCGTGCGAGGGGCCGGTGACCTCGCAGATCAGACGGTCGGACAGGTGCAGCAGCCGGAGGGTCACCGGGCCGCCGGTGCCGAACCGCAGGGCGTTGGTGACGAGTTCGGACACCACCAGGGCGCTGCGGCCGTGGGGGTCCGCGATGCCCCACTCGGCGGTGCGGGCGCCGGTCCACGCCCGTGCGCGGGCGACCGCCGTGAGATCGCCCGCGGGCAGGCGGAGTGCGGGCATGTCGGCCGCGGGCAGGCCGTCCATGCGCGCCAGGAGCAGCGTGAGGTCGTCGTGCTGCGGCGGCGGCCCGGTGACGTGGTCGACGACCGGGCCGACGACGGCGCTCAGGTCGCCGGTCGCGTAGTGCCAGGACAATGCCTCCAGCAGGGCGGTCATCCCGTCGTCGAGGTCGCGGCCCGGGTGCTCCACGAGGCCGTCGGTGTAGAGCCCGATCAGGGCGCCCGGCTCGGCGGTGACCTCCAGGGCCTCGTACGGTTCCTCGCGGGCCGTGCCCAGCGGCGGGTGCAGCGGCGGGGCGAGCAGTTCCGCGGCCCCGTCCGGGTGGACCAGCACCGGCGGCAGGTGCCCGGCGCTGACCACGGTGAGCCGCCGGGCGGCCGGGTCGTACACGGCGTAGCAGCAGGTCGTGCCCAGCGCCGCCGCCGCGGCGCCCAGTTCGCCGTCGGTCTCGGCGGTCGCGTGCAGGCTCCCCACGAGGGTGTCCAGGTGGGTCATCACCTCGACCGGCGGGTGGTCGGCGGCGGCCAGGGTCTGGGCGGCCTGGCGCAGTGTGCCCATGACGGCGGCGGCTGCCAGGCCGTGTCCGACGGCGTCGCCGATCACCAGCGCGATCCGGCCGCCCGACAGGCCGATGACGTCCATCCAGTCGCCGCCGAGGCCGGCGCTGTCGGGTGCGGCGGGCCGGTAGGCGCCCGCGGTGTGCATCGCCCGGCTCGGCGAGTGCGGCGGGCGCAGCCTGCGCTGGAGCGCCAGGACCTGCCGGTGCTCCCGCTGATGACGGCGCCCGTGCTCCAGATTCATCGCGGCGCGGAAGGCCAGTTCCTGGACGGCGAGCTGGTCGTCGCCGTCGAAGGCCCCGCGGGGGTTGTCCTCACGCCGCCAGACCGCGACCGTGCCGAGTACGCGCTGCCGCCGGTCGGCGTCGGGGACGGTCAGCGGCGCGAAGGCCACCGCGAGCGGGCCGTGGTCCGGCACCAGGGCCCGTATCAGGTCCGGGTCGTCGCCCAGGGCCCGCTCGATGGCGGCGCGGTCGGGCAGCACGGTGACGCCGGGGTGACCGGTGGTGTCGGAGGCGGGGTGGGCGGGCAGGTCCGGCAGGCGCTCGCCCAGGCGGAGGAAGCCGCGCGGCCACGGCCGGTTCCCCGCGCGGGCGTACGCGGCGCGGCACAGCGGCTCGGTCCGATCGGGCAGGTCCCCGCTCCACAGGCACTGCGCCAGCGACACCGTGACGGCGTCGCCCCAGGGCAGCAGCCCTTCGGCGAGCTGGCGCGCCGTCGTTTCGATCTCCAGGGAGGTGCCGAGGGTCGAGGAGGCGGCGAAGACGTCGAGCTGGGCGCTGACGTCGATCAGGCTGATCACCACCCGGCCCGGAGCCGCCGGGAGGACCGAGAGCGACACCACCGCGGGCGTTCCGTCCGGCCGGATCATGCGCTGGACCCGCGCCAGCAGCGGGCGGCCGGTGGCCAGTACCCGCTCCACCCGGGCGGCGATCGCCGCCGCGTCCTCGGTCGGGAAGAGGTCGGTCGCCCGCGCGCCCGATCCGTCGACCACCCCGTCGAGCCAGGTCCCGGCCAGATCGGCCTCCAGCACGGTCAGCCGCTCGTCGACGACGATGATGCCGAGCGTGTCGTCCGACCCCGCCCCCGACGGCGCGCTCAGCGCACTGGGCGGCTGCTGCGGAATCATCTCCGTCAGCACGGCACCGACCCGGCCGCCCGCACCGGACGCACCCTCGGAAGAAGCGTGGCTGGAGTTGGGGCTGGTCATCACGGCAAAGTCCGATCATCCGCCAACGGTTGATTTCAGACATTACGGACAATTAGCCAATAAAAACATAAAGAGTAGGTAAAGCGACTCTTTGTTCACCATGACTCACACGGTGTACGGGCCGCGCGATCAGCCCCTCCCGGTGGACCCGCACGCCCCCACCTGCGGTCCAGGACCGCGTCCCGGCAAGAGCCCTCGCGGCACCCAGGAGTGCATCAACGATGCACGACGCGGCTCACCCGACCGTGCTCGCGCCCCGGGCGAGCCCAAGGGGGCGGTGGCGGCAGACGAGTCGAGCTGTACGCCGGGTTCTGTCGCCGGTAAATCTGGGTGTCGAGGTGGGGTCACGGCGCCGCTTCCTCGTGAGTCGGCGACTGCGCTCTCCCTGCCCTGAACTGGCCCGATGGTGAGTCGGTTCAGGGTCGACGCGGAGTCGACGAGTTCCGACGGTGCGAGAACTGGTTCTCCCCCGGCGCTCCCCAGTCCCGGATTCTCCCCACGTGCTCCCCAGGAACAGGACCGTGAGCAGCCCTGATGCGACAGAAGCCGCCCTCCGCGAATCGGAGAGCGGCAAAGTGTCGCGGCACTAGGAGCCGAGCCCTCCCGGCATGTACCGCGCGCCGAGGCGGTCAGCTCGGCGCATCCTTTCGTACTCAAGATCAATCACGCAGGCACGGCAGGCACGGACGTCGTAGCGGACGCCGGCCGGGGTGTCGATCTGGTTCAGGCTCGTGGTTTCCACCCGGCTCCGTGCGCACCTGAAGCATGAGCCGGTGGCCCAGAGGTAGAGCCGTGTGATGTCTTCGTCGTCCATGCCATCCTCCGCAAGAGGCGCTGCCCTACGCACTCCGGCCGTATCGGCGAGGCGATCCGACTTCGGTCCGGGGTTGTGCACGGTCTGTCAATCTGTTCAACGAGTTGGTCATGACCCGGTCATTCACTCGTTCGAGTGAACATGTGTTCGAACCTAGCGCAGGGGGTTCCGGCCTCGCGGCGTCGTGAATGCCGCGGGGCTGCGAAGGGGCGGGGCGTCAGGGGCGGCTCGCCTCGCGGGTTCATGGCGACGAGCGGGTGGACCTGCTAGATCAAGATCGCGAAACACTTCAAAGTTGCTGTGGGCTTATGATCAACAACGCCACAGCGTTTGTCGAGTGCCTGCACAACCGCCGCTTCCCGCCTGGGTTCACATCCGCCGCCGTATGCACGGCCGCCGTATCCAGATGTGGCGTGAGCACCGCAACCTGACGCAGGAGCAGCTCGCAGAACGAGTCGAGGAGACTCTGTCCCTGTCGTCCATCCAGCGCATCGAGGCCGGAGGAGAGATCCGCTTCTCTGCGATCATCGTGGTCGCCGAGGCGCTGGGTGTGCCCATCGGGACCCTCCTCTCCGCCGACCCTGAAAGCTGACCGCCCGCCAGCTCGGGGGCATCTGGCGGGCGGTGGTCACGCTCCCACTGTCTCGCTCGTGCAATTGCACGTCCAGCCGTAGGACGGAATCCGGTAGCAACCATGTACCCCGGTATGGCCATTCGGCCATGCCCGACATCCCGGACCGTCACGGCGCCGGCCACGCGCGGGCCCGCGGCTTTGCGGCACGGAGGCATGACCGGGCGTCCGCGCACACCACCACGTTGCTGCCCGCACTCCCCTGCTCGATGTCCGCTGTGACGACGGTCTGGTGTGCGCGCTGGCAGCGGTGGCACGTACCCGTGCGGCGGGTCATCGTGCGGGCCGTTCCGGGGCAGCGTCCCGGCGGCCGATGTACGGGCGCGGCACGATCCCGTGGTCGCGGACGTGCGTGTGGCAGGCGTACACGGGCACCCCTGGCCCGGACCCGGCCTCCATGCTCCCGATGACCTGCGCCTCGTGGTTGGGCACCGCATGCCGTCCGGGGCCGCACCAGCGGGTCACGACGCGGGCCCAGCAGGCGTCGGCGGTCCGGACAGGGCAGCGAGAAGCAGGTCCGCCGATTCCACGGACACCGTGCCCAGCCGCACGTACCCGCGGCCCTCGATGTCGGTCTGGGGCAGCACCATGCGCACCTCGTCCGGGGTGAGACCGATAACGGCCAGCTCGTCGCGGAGCAGCGCGACCGTCGACTGCGCGCGGGTGTAGGCGCGGGTCGCCGTGTCGGGTGAATCTGCTGCGGTACCTGCATGATCTGTGGTCACAGGTCGATAGTGGGCGGTGTACGCATTGCGCCACTAGGCCGTGCAGCGGCCATCATCGGCCACATGGCGGCCACGCCTGGGGAGCACGACGATGGCCGGACACAATGACATCCTGCGGGCCGCGCGTCTCAGAAAGGGCTGGTCATCGCAGGAGGCGGCGGCGCGTTGGGTGACCCGCGCGGGCGTTGAGGCGCTCGGCGATCCGTCATTCGAGGTGTCCGCACGGACGTGGCGCCGGTGGGAATCGGAAGCGCCGGGCTGGCCTCGCGGCGATTCGGCAATCGCGCTCCGGGCGGCGTTCGGCGTCGGGCCCGGCGCGCTGGGGTTTCAGCCGCCTGACGGGGTGGATCTGAGTGAGAGCGAGCCGGTGGCCCAGCGCAGTCTGATCTCCGTCACCGCTGCGGCGCTCGTGGCCGGGCCGGTCCCGCACCGGGCTGTTGACCCTGCGCTGGTCACGTACTTCGACCAGCAGTTGGAGGGCCACTACCGGGCGGACATGCTTCTGGGCCCTCACGATCTGATCGGCACCGTGTCCGAGCAGTACAAGCTGATCGACAACTTGGCGCGCACCGCCACCGGGGAAACCCGGCGCGGTCTGCTGCGCGCGGGCGCAGCCTACGCGGCGCTCGTCGGATGGCTGTACCAGGACGCGGGCGATATGGGTGCCGCCGCTTTCTGGCGGGGTATCACGCAGGAGATTGCCATACGGTCACGGGATGTGCAGCTCGTCGGCTACAGCCTGGTGAATCAGGCGCAGGTGCGGACGGATCTGGGTGACGGTCTGGCGGTTGTGGACCTGTGTGAGGCGGCCCTGGACGATGCCGACCGGCTCGCCCCGAAGGTGCGGGTGATGGCCCTTCAGCAGCAGGCGCACGGCGCGTCACTTGTCCACGACCGTACTGCGGTGGACGCGTTGATCGACCAGGCTGCCGGGCTCATCGGGCGCATTGATGACGAGATGCCGTGGGGCAATGCGTGCCGGAGGACGCCCGGCTATCTGGAGGTGCAGCGGGCCACTTGCTACGGCCGGTTGGGGCTTGGCCGGGAGGCGGGTGCCTTGTGGCACCAGGTGCTCGCCGGGGTGCCGGTGACGGCGCGACGGGACCGCGGCGTCTACATGGCGCGGCAGGCTGTGGCGGCGGCGACGGCGGATGCCCCGGATCAGGCGGTGGAGATCGCGCGGGAGGTGGCGACGATCGCGGTGGAGACGGGGTCGGTGCGGATGTGCCGGGAGCTGGTCAGTCTGGAGCGGGTGATGAGGCCGTGGAAGGATGCGCCGGAGGGCCGGGGTCTGGTGGAGGCGCTGGCGCCGCTGGCGGAGAGGGAATGACTGTGGCCGAGCCGGAGCCGTTGTCGGATGCTGAGATCGAGGCGCGCCTGGCCGGGCTTCCGGGGTGGGAGCGCCGTGGTGACGAGATCACCCGCACGTTCTGGACGGGCCGGTATCACGGCGGTGTCGCCCTGATCGTGCACGTCGCGGACGTTGAGCGCCTGATCGGCCACCACGCGGACATTGATCTGCGGTGGGACACGGTGCGGTTCGGGATCACGACTCACGACGCTGGGAACCGTCTGACCGAGGCCGATTTCGACCTGGCGGAGCGGATTAACGGCATCGCCGCGAGACACGACGCAACGTAGGCATATGCCGCGTCGCCTGCGCGTATACCGCCGTGTCACACCCGCCCCATAGGCTTGCTCTATGCGTGGGGGGCGGTCGTCGGCGGAGCTGAACCGGCGCCTGCGTGCGTTCATGCGGCCTCGTGGTCACCGGTTGCTGACTGACCCGGAGCAGGCCGAGTACCGGCGGATGCTCGCGGAGTGGGCTGCCGCAGAGGAGCAGGAGCGGCTGTGCCGAGGCGACGTCGTTGAGGTGGCGTAGCCAGGGAACAGCGGGCTACCCCCCAGGCTGGTAGTTGCGTGGCGCTCGCGCCGCTGTCACACCTCCGTCGTAGGGTGCAACCATGCCTGACATCGATTTCCCGGCCACGCTCGTTGACCTGCAGAAACGTTCCGACGCTGCTTGGGCTGCTGTCGAGGCGCACCGGAAGCAGGTGGACGCGCAGCGGCGTGCGGAAGCAGCCCCGCTGAAGGATGCGCCGAAGTGGATGTCCCCGGCGCTCCGCGAGTGGACGGCAGAGGAGCGCGAACGGCACGCGGCCCTGATGGCCGAGGCGACCGCCGCGGCTGACGCACTGCACCAGGCGCTCGCCGCGTCCGGGCTCGGTGCCAGCTATGACGTGGTGCAGGGGCTCCACCGGGCGGCGCGCGCGGCGTAGGCCCCGCCGCTCAACCAGCGGGGCTCGCAGCCACAGTCAGCGTGAATGGGATACGGCGAGCGTAGCGGCGGGGTCGGACAGCCTGGTCAGGCCCGTCTCGTCCTCGCCGACCGCGGCGAGGCGTCCGTGGCGGTCGGGCAGCCATACCTCCGCGTGACGGGGTACGGGCACACCTCGGCCGCTGGCGACGACGGTGGCGCGGCGTCCTCGCAGCAGGCCGTGCCCGGTCCCGAGGCCGTCCCATGCGGTGGAGGTCACGCGCAGGCGCATGGATGCGGTCGGCCATGGCCCTGCTGACAGAAGGATGCTGCTAGCGCGGCGGGCGCGGGCGGTGATGCGCCGGGCGAGCTGATCCGGTACCGGGCCGACGTCGCCGATGAGGACGACGCTCGCGGAGTCCAGAAGCAGCCCCACTACTTGCGGCCAGGATCCGCCGGGGGTGTCGACCCACAGTCCGGCGGAGATGTCGAGGCCCGCGTCGGCGGCGGCGAGTGCACCGAGGTCCGGTAGGGCTACGGCGGCCCAGATTTTGGCGGCGGCTCCGGCGAGGGCGAGGAGCAGTGCGCGGTCGGCAACCTCGATGGCCGATCCTGCGGGGAGTCCGTCCGGGAGGAGGCCGGTCAGGGCTGGGGGTACTGGGAGGCGGCGCACCGGGGTCACCGGGGTGGCGCTGACTGCGCGCGGCCCGGTGGCGACGGGTCTCAGGGGTGCGGGTTCCACACAGGCACTATATTAGAACAAATGATCGAACACGATGGAACGCCGCAGCTCAGCCGCCTGGATAAACTCCGGGTGACCGAGGAGTGGCTGGCCTGGGCGCTGGGGCGTGTTCGAATGCAGATCGCCGCCGCCGAGCACGAACAGGCGCGCGCTACACAGGAAGCGGCGACCGCCGAACGAAGAGCCCGCGCACTTGCCGGTTGGACGGTTGAGCGCCGCTGGCAGGGTCAGCGCGTCCACCACGGGTCGTGTCTGCGGCGCGACGACGACAACAGCCACCCTCTGGCCGGTCACGAGCAGGCGCGGGCTCTCGTCGACAGCGGCAACGCGGAGGCGTGCCCGGAGTGCGCGGGGCCCGTCCTGGACGCACCGGCATGAGGTGGCAGCGCCGCGCCGGTCAGCAGGTGAATCACGGCTTGTCCGAGGCGGCACACGCGGCATCGCGGATCGCGTCCGCCTCCGCCCCTTGCTTCATCAGATGCTTCATCAGATCCAGGATGGTCTGAGCCTGCGCGCGGATCTTCGGCTCAATGCTCCTCGTCTTCGGGCGTCCCCGTGGGGGTTTCACCGCGCGCAACCTGACCGCCGAGCCGGAATCCGTGGATGCTGTACCCCGCCTTCCGAGCCTGCCGGATCGCCGCCTCTCTGCTGATCGGACGGTCGCCGATCCGTAGAGCAGGACCGTCCTCCGCGCCACCGATCGCCGCGACGAGCAGTGCGGCTGAGCGCTCGCCAAGCCGGACGGTGAAGGGCTCCTTCGCACGCGTCGGATAGTCGACCTTGATCACCCGGCCTTCAAAGTCGACGTCCCTCACGTCGATGGAGAGCAGTTCGTCGAGATAGACGTCCCCGTCCCACAGCAGCGACCACAGGGCGCGGTGCGCAACGGGAACTGCCTGGTCTGTGAGCAGTTGCGCCAGAGCGTCCGCCGGAACGGCGGTGTTGCGGCCGGAGCCGGGGGGTCGGCCACCCTTGCGTGAGCGGCGAGTGGCCAACTCCTCTTCTGCGGCGGCGAGTTCGGCGCGGTCGTGGTCGTTGCCGTGTTCGGTGATGACGGTCCGGACGTGGTCGAGGAGGTCGGCGGAGCGGTCGCGGTCGCCGAGGACGCGGCCGTAGGTGTCCCACATTCGGTGGGGGATGCGGACGCGGGCGGTGAAGGTGTGGTCGTTTGCCATGAGGTCATGTTGCCACACGGTTTTCTTCAGTGGGAGGCTTGTGTAGCTACACACTTTTCGTTTACTGTGTAGCCACAAGGTTCGACAGGGGTTGCCGTCGAACCACACCAGCGCCCCCTGACCCGAATCCGCCCGCGCCGCCTACTCGTCACGCAAGGATGAAGCCATGACCGAGACCGACACCACGCCCACCGCCACCATCGACGACATCCGCGACCTCCTCGCCTACGGCGGCCAGGAGCCCGTCCTCTACGTCCAGAACGGGCCCGACGACGAAGGCGGCGAGCAGACCCTCGCCGTCTGGGCGCGCGCCCTGGTGCCGCACAACCGCGTCGTGTGCTCCCGCGAGGAGGTCATCGACGCCCTCGGGGACGGCCCGGACGGCGGAGACATTGACGACGACCTCATCGAGGACTACCTCCCCGGCGTCCAGGACACCATCGACGAGATCATCCAGACCGCCGCGCAGAACAAGGCGGACTGGGCGGACATCGAGAGCTGACCGTCTCCGGGGTGGCGGGGGCGCGGGCGAACCCGCCCGCGGCGCCGGACCGTTCCGGTAGACCAGAACCACTGCTCCCCGCCCACGCGGGGCCGAACCACCCACCCGCCAGACCCCACGCCCCAGGGAGCATCCCATGATCGAGATCGCCAGCAACAACCCCGGCCGCACCGTCTACCCGTACGACCTCCTGGACGACGTCATGGAGGACACCGGCCTCAGCCGGGCCGACGCCCACGCCGGGATCCACGCCATGCTCGACGACCTCATCAACCTCGACGGCGAAGACACTGTCATTCTCAGCCGCCGCCCCGTCGACCCCGCGCTGCTGGTGTCCAACCCGAACGACCGCGACGTCTACTACTGGCTGACGGTCAGCGACGAGACCGCGCAGGCGATCCGCGACGCCCTCGCCGCGACCAACCCGCGCTGACCCCGGACACGACGAAGCCCCCGAGCGTTAACCGGGGGCTTCGTAACCCCGCTGATGCGGGGAGCACTACAAGAGGTTCGCCATGATCGGCCTGAGCTTACGGGCCAGCCCCGCGTAAGCGGGGAGCATGCCGTCATTGCTGACGACGAGACGACTATGGCACAGCCCGCAGACCGCCCGCATTCGAACAGCCGAAGAACACCCCACCCCGCTTGGGCCGTGCCGCCGACTCCCCCCGGCCGCACGCCCCTTCTGCGTCACAGTCCCGTCACAACCCGCACGCCACCACGCGCAGACCGGCACACTCCCCCCGACACCACGCACCAGGGGGAACCGTGAAGAAGTTCGCACTCGGCTGGGCCGGAACCGCCCTCGCCTTCCTCGCCGCAGGTTGCACCGCCGGTATCTTCCTCGGCGGCAGCGCTGGCGGCCGGATCGGCAGTGGCGTCATTGCCGTCGTCGCCGCCGCTTCGGCGTGGCGGTGTTGGAATCTCGCCAGCGGGCACACGCAGCCAGGGCCGCCTCGGACGCCGACACCTGAACGTCGGCCGTGGGAGCGGTAGTCAGCCCTCGTAGTTGTCCGTTGAGGACTGCTGGCCCGAGCCGTAGCGCCCCGCCTCCACGAAGGCGTTGACGGGGCGCGTCCTTGAAGGCGTCAAGGACTCTCGGGCTCGTAGAAGCCCTTCATCTGCGCGTTCAACTCCGCAAGGTCCGGGTGCTCGGCAATCTCACGGGCCTCGGACTCGGTCATCACCTCGGCGAAGCGCTTAAGCGACCGGGTCGCCAGAACGGCCGTGGCCGCCATCTCCAACTCGGCGGCGCGGGCACGAGCCCGGGCCGCCAGGATGCGCAGCACGCGAGCACGGATCTCGTACTGATCCGGAGGCGGATCGGTTGGGGTCGTCATGGCTCAATGCTCCTCTTCGGCGGGCGTGGCCTGCGTGGGAACCGCGAGATTGCGGCCGTCGGCGACGAGGCGGCGGACGGTCTCCCGGCTGTAGCCGGTCGCTTCGATGATGTCCGTCTGCGGCATCTGGTCAGCGCCTCCTCCCAGCTCGCGGGCGCGTTGACGGTTCGCCGCCCAGCCCACTTTCACTGGGCTGGGTGTCGCACCATTGTCAGAGCTTGTTGGGCTGGATATCGAAGGCTATGACCGTGAGTTCCTTCAGGCCGGACAGGTCTGCCACCATGTCGCGGATGTGGCGGTACATGTCCCAGCGCGTTGCCCCGTCTGGCAGGTCGATGTGACCGGCGTGATCTTCTTGGCGCAGACCGAGCGGGTTTCGGCCGACGACATTCATGAACCAGAAGTGCGAGGCTTGCTGGGGCTGGTCGGCCATCTCACCCCTCCTTGGTCGCGCGGTGTTTGCGCAGGTGATTGGTGATGCTGGCGGGTGCGCCGACGTAGCCGCAGTCGCGCGGGCACTCCTCCCAGCCGCCTTCGGCGAGGGCGGCGGCGGTGACAGAGTTGTCGGGACCGAAGCCGTGCTCGGCGAGGAGGCGGGGCACGGAGGCGTCGTAGCGGGCGGCCACGAGGGCGGCCTCGGAGACTTTGTCGTGGCCTTGAGCGAAGAAGCGGCCGATGCCGACTTCCTTGCCGCAGCCGCACCAGCAGAATCCATTGGGGAGCAGGCGAGGTTTCTCGGTGTCGTTCATACAGCCAAGGTAGCACTTCAAGACTTGCAGTCAAGAGGTAAAGTCAAGACTTCAGATGGGAGTCGCGAGGGATCATGACGTGCGTAACGCACGCCATGCCCTGCGACCAAGCCACCACCCCCGGTCCGTGGTGCCGGGCCGCACGCTCTGGGGCCCGGCACCACTCCGCGCAGACGGGCGCGGCCGTGATGCGATGGTGGCATCGGGGCCTGACAGCGGCCCATTCCTGTTTCGGTGAACGCCGGAAAAGCCTGCTCAGGCGAGCGGTACGTCAAGCTCGTCGTCGGGGCACGAGTCGGCGATGTCGGTGAGCGCGGCCTGCTCCGCCGGATCAATACTGAGGTTCCAGCGGGTCTTCACGGACACCCAGTCATCCAGGTAGCGGCAGCGCGCATCAGCAGCCGGAGGCATCCACGTCGCCGGGTCCTGGTCGGACTTGCTGCGGTTCGCCTTCGCCGTCACCGCCGCAAGGCTCCGCGGCCAGTCCAGATCGTTGGCGTACTGCTCGCGCCTCTTCGCATCCCACTGCGACGCCCCGCTGTCCCACGCCTCCGCGAGCGGCACCATGTGGTCAATGTCCAGGCCGGACGGGCCGTCAACGGTCGTGTCGTCGTAGTAGGAGAACCACTCGCCACCCGTCAGCTTGCAGTTCGCACCGCGCTCCGGCGCGACCACCGCCTCGTCCAGCAGCACCTCGGCGCGCGTGTTGCACCCGTCCTTGTCCGCGTCCACCCAGTGCTTGAACTTGGTCCGCTCATACCCCTCGCGCGACTCCGCCGCCACCGGCAGGCGAGCCAGCAACTCCCGCACCGACACGGGCCCGGCAGCCGACTCCTGGGCGTGTGCGCCCACCGTCGTACCGCCCAGCAGGGCAGCGGCAGCCAGCAGGGCAAACAGCGTGCGCTTCATCAAGATCCCATCAACGATCAGCAACTGACGAGACCTGACTACCGGCGATCACCAATCAACACGCGCAGGCGCGACCGCCGTTCACCCCACAGAGAGCCCAGATCACCCACGAGAAGGGGAGCCTCGGGTACGACACAGAAGGGCCGTGCGAACCGCCGCGATACGAACGGGGCGGACCGCACGGCCCAACTGCTACTTAATGGCCTGCGTCACCAGCCAGCCCAGCACCGCGACCCCAGCCATCGGGATCCCCAGTGCCGCCGCCTGCTTGTTCGCCGCCTTCGTCGCCACAGCCGACACCGCCAGCATCACAGCCAACGCGACTGCCGCATCCTGCTGCTTCCTTGTCATCTTCGTCTCACCTCCTCCCAATTGATCACCTCCCTTGATCGTCGCAGCCGACGATTTGAATGCAAGCCCCGCACGTCCCCGAACATGCAAACGAGCCCCGCCCCGGCCGGAGCCAGGGCGGGGCAACTACTAGTCTGGGACGATTCGGTAGATCACTAGTAGTTCACTTCGCGGTGCCAAAACCGCTTCTCCCGGGCCCGCCCAGCACCCTTTGACCGGGACACGTCCGCGCAGTCCAGCCCTACCGGGCCACGACAGAACGGGCACCACGAGCGCCGACACGCGCCCAACATGCGGGCCATCAGGGGGATGCCCCAGGAGGTCGGCCCTCCTCCTCGCGCCGGACTCTGTCGCGGACCACACCCTCGCGCTGCGTGCGGACCAGCAGCCAGGACTGGCGGACCAGCAACACGATCATTCCCAGGCCGATCGCGACCCGGCAGCAGCGGAGAACCGCCGCCACCGCACCGTGAGGCCAGAAGTAGATCAGTACCGTGTACGCGCCGAACAGCCCCACCGTTGCCGTCAGCGCCATCAGATGACGCCCCACCCGCGTCGTCCACCACGGCGCCACCCGCTGATACGTCACCGCGAACACAGCCGCCGTCACCGCAATCGCCCCGGACGTGCACACGTTGGCGGTCATCGCCCAGTCCATCAGGATCTACCCCCCAGTCCGGCGTTACTGAACAGCTCACCGAAATGGTTCCGCTCCCGCAGCCGACGCTGGAGCGCCGCCTGTTCAGCCACCTCCGGGGCGCGTCGGCCAGCCTCTAGACCCCGCTCCTCCACCCTCGCCAGAGCAGACGACGCTGCCTTCTGCCCGGGAGTCGCGGCCCGCTCACCCAGGCGGAACAGCCGTCGGATCAATCCCACTGGCCGCCACCCCCTGCACCTGAGCCTGGGACGGATGCGGCAGCGACGTCAGTACATGCCCTGCCGTGCGGGACAGTTCCAGCAGCTCGCCGACCTGCCGCTGCTGCACCCGGGTGACCTCCTCGGCGGCCTGAGCCGTCTCCCGCCACGTATCCCGTTCACGCAGCAGATCGTCATACGTCCGCCGAGGCACCAGTCGGCCCGTCAGAACCATCAGCACAACCAGCGCCAACAGGCCGACCGCACCGCCCTGAGCCACGCTCACGCCGAGAACCTCGCTCACACACACCTCCCGGCGATCTCAACTGCGACGTGCTACGGCTCTGCGACCACGCGCGGGGCCGTCGGCTCGACCGGGCTGGTCTGCTCCAGCCCCACCACGGGCACGGGGGCGGTGACTTCGCGGTGCAGGACCAGGGCCACGATCGCGGCGAGCGTCGACATCAGGAGCGCCTGTTGGTCCGCGCTGAGATGCAGGCCGAACCCGACGAACAGGGCCAGGGCCGCCTGCCCGACCTGGATGACCGCCGCACCGGCCGCACCGGTCTTCAGGACGATCGCCGACACCACACCCACTGCGGCGGCGAGGGCGGCGTTGATGTACGCCTGCTGGGTGTCGCTGACGTCCCACCCGAAAGCGGCGGCCAGCTTCAGGACGATGGCCACCAAGGCCAGGATGTAGACAGGCTCACGCCCGAAGATCTTCATGAGGAGATCCGTTTCTGCTGGTGGGATTAAGACTGGAGTCGGGCGGCGAGGTCCTTGCCGAGCGCGACGGCGAGCGCCTGCGCGAAGACCGGGCTCACGGCGAGCCGGTCGGCGATGGCCGCCGTCTGCGCATCTGTGAGCGCCGGGGCCGTGAGCCCCTTCACCGCGTTGAGGGCGGCGGCAGCCGACGCTGCGGCTGAGGCGGCGCTCTTCGC
The DNA here is from genome assembly GCF_040610915.1 of Streptomyces sp. NPDC003300. Classification (NCBI taxonomy): domain Bacteria; kingdom Bacillati; phylum Actinomycetota; class Actinomycetes; order Kitasatosporales; family Streptomycetaceae; genus Streptomyces; species Streptomyces sp. NPDC003300. Next base: position 15,866 of record NZ_JBEXNE010000021.1, read on the forward strand.
TGCGTTCGTCATGGTCTGGTGCACGTCGGGGCTGTCACCGGGGCCCTTGTAGCCCCACAGCTTCTTCGCGTCGGCGTCGGTCAGGGGCATGTCGTCGTTCTCCTTCGCGTGGGCCCACGTCTTGAGCTGGGCCGGGGTCAGCGGGCAGTAGTCGCGGTCGACACCCGACGCCCCGTACTGGTGGAACAGCCAGGGGTGGACGATGCCGGGCTGCCCGGCGGGCTTGTCCGCGGTGGCGATCCACAGGAAGTCCCCGTACCGGCCCTTGGGGTCACGGGAGAGGTAGTCGGCGTTGGCGTAGGTTCCGACCTGATGCAGGGGCTGCGCCGCCTGGACGCGGTCGAGAAATGCGTCCTTGTAGGCGATCTGCCGGGCCATGGGCACGCCCTGGTTCGCCGCGTCGTATCCCTCCCAGTCCAGGACGAGGATTTCTCCGGCGGCCGGCTGTGCGGCGGCGAGGAAGTACGCGGCCTCGGCGGCCGGGTCGGCGGCCATGTGCGGGTAGTGGTAGTGCCCGACGACGAGCCCGGCGGCTCGGGCGTGGGCGACCTGGGCCGCACGGCGGGTGTTGACGTACCCCAGGCCCTCCGTGGCCTTCACGAACACGAACCCGAGGCCCGCGGTGGACGGGGTGGCCGACTGGTATGACGCCCAGTCCTGTCCGTAGGTGCCCATCACAGCCCCTTCGCGGTAAGCCACGTGTGCGCGGCGGCGGCAAGGCTGGCGTCCGCACTATCCGGAGAAGGTGCCGGAACGGGCGTGGGTGCTGTCGTGAACTGGGGCACGGTGACGTCGCCCTGCATCTTGAGGAGCCGGGCCAGGTCGACGCTGGTGAAGTAGCCGCAACCGTCCACACCCCACGATTCGGCCCACGAGTTCGGGACCTCGTACTCGCCGGTCACCGCGTCGAAGGAGACGACCTCCAGTTCGTGGCCGCCGTCCAGCGGGCTGCTGGTGTCCACGACGATCCGGCCGTCCGGCGCGGGGTCGAACATCGACCGGTACCAAGGGATGCCGATCAGTACCGGCCCCGCCTGCAACGCCGATTTCAGGGCGTCCATGGAGAAGGCGTGCGTGTAGCCCGACGCCAGACCCAAGGCCCGAAGTGCCTTCGCCACGCCGATCCCCGATGACCCGGTGTCAGTCGGCGGGTACTGGCCGGAGATCCCGTCGAGGATCGTCGCCAGCGAATACAGGGCCACCGCGAACGCCTCGTCCAGATCGTGCGCGCCCGCGGTGAACAGGCCGTGCGAGGCAGCCGCACCGGCGGCGCTGACCGTCACCGACGTCGACGCCGTCCGCCCCAGCGAGTCCGTCCCCAGCGCGCCCGTCGCCGCATTCCCCGTACACGACCCCAGGTCGCCCTGGTCCAGGACCGGAATCCGCCGCGTCCACGACACCGACCGCACCGCAGACCGCGGCAGCACCCCATGCGCGAACGCCAGCGACCTCGGGTCATGCTCGACATGCCGTCCCAGGCGCGGACCCGCGCCCGTCTCCGGCAACAGCTCAACGTGCATACGGCCCTCCGGGCATGAGAAAGCCCCGGCCAGCGGCACGGGGCGTGGGTGGTGAGGGGGGCAGGCGATCAGGCGGCAATCCATTTCAAGGTCAGCGAAGGCCCGAAGGCAGCCGTCACGGCAGTGTTGAGGGAACCGCCGGAGGTCTGCCACCCGACGAGTTCGACGTAGTCGCCGATCGCAAGGACGGCGTCACAGGTCACGATGGCGCACCAGGAGTTGCTGGCTATGCCGCCCTGCTGGGTGATCGAGCCCCTGGCCGAGGTGCCGTTGATAGTGATGCCAGCGCCCCGGTTGCCTGTCGCCGAGGAGTTGAAGCCCAGGCAGCCGGTGATGGTGTACGTGCCTGCGACTCGGCACACGTACCGGGACGTGTTGGTGGTGGTGGAGTGTCCGCCGTCGGTGTCGTAGTCGTCGGTGTCGAGGGTGATCGGCACCAGCGTGGTGCCGGACAGGAGGGCCTGGGCGCTGGTGGCGTAGCCCTTGTAGCGGGGCGGGTTGGTGAGGAAGTCCCCCAGGGCCTTCGCCGTCGCGTTGAAGAGGCTGCCGGTGTTGTAGTTGCCGGGGGCCTCGGTGGGCATGACCGGCGGGATGCGGGCCACGGCGCGCTCCTCTCAGTAGGCGAACACGGTTGCGTCGAACGCGCTGACGGCGTCCCAGGTGGTGGGGTCCGTGAACCCGGCGGGCAGCAGCTCGCAGACGACTGTGCCCGCCGCGTGCGCCTTCACGGTGGGTGCGGTGAGGGTGATGACCGCGGTCGTCCAGCCTGGCGATGTGGCGCCGACTGCGGCGACGGTGACGGTTTCGGCGTTGACGACACCGGGTTCCAGCTTGAGCTGCTGGCCTGCAAAGAGCTGCGTGCTCAGCGGGTTCGTGTTGTCCTGGGATGCCTTGACGGTGATGCTCGTGGCGCCGGTCGCAATGCTTGATGCCGCAGTGGTGTGCCATGCGGCGAACCGGGCGTATGGGGTGAGGTCGGCCGGGGAGCACTGGAGGGTGAGGGTCGCGTCGTTCCCGTCATCCCAGGACCACGCCAGGTTCTCAATGAAGCAGTCGACCTGGATCGCCGCCAGGCCGGGTGGCCGTCGCATTACCCGGACGCGGGTGCCGAGCTCCAGGGACAGGCACATGGCCCACATCGCCGGGTTCGCGGACGGGTGGAGGACGAGGCTGCCGATGCGGTTGACGGGTGCCTTGTACCGGGACAGGGCGTAGGCGGCGGCGTCCTGCACTTCGAGGGCGCTGCTGGCGTTGACGGTGCGGGTGATGGTCTTCGGGAAGTGCGCCGCGATCGATGCGGCGTCGCGCGCGTTGAAGACCTGTCCGGTGGACGCCTGAGTGAACGCGATGACGTTGCCCAAGTGGGTGCTGTCGAAGACCGGCTTGAGGTCCTCGTACGGCCACTCCCCCAGGTCGGTTCGCTCCCCGAACGTCACAGCGGGCGCGAACGCGTTGTAGCGGGCGGCGCGGGACAAAAAGGTGACACCACCGCTGCCGTCAACGAAGTGCGCGCCATTCTCAGTGGTCACAACGTCGCCGAGTGCGGTGACCGCGTCCTGCCCGTCGATTGCGGCAGGGCCCATGCTGGTGGTCAGCCCGCTCTGGATCGAGGTGGGCCCGGTGTACCCGGCGTAGCGGAGGATCCGCGCGTACCGGGCATCCGTGGACTCTCCTGCGCATGCCGCCGACCAGGCCGTGTACAGGTTGGTGCAGTCAGTGGCGGTGAGGATTGACGGGAACTCCCCGACGAAACTGATGCTGCCGCTGAACGTGTTGCTGGTGTAGTTGCCGTTCGCGCCGTCCACGAACGCGGCCACGCTGTCGGAGACGACATCGCGCGGGAACACGCTGATGCCGGATGCGCTCGACGTGTAGCTGCCGTCGAGCGACAGGAACACCGTCCCCGCCCCGCCCGCCTGGTTGCCGAACACGGCCAGATGCCAGTTGCCGTCCAGCACGCTCGCAGTGGAGGTGAGGGTGGCACCGCCGACGGCGAACGACGTTGTGGTCATGTTGACTTTGCCTGCGCTGTTGATGAACAGGCGCAGCTGGCCGCTGGGGTTCTGGGCGTGCCGGTTGTCCAGCGCAACCCACAGGTCGGTCTCGGTGGTGGGTGTCGGGCCGGTGTACCGGAACGCGATCATGCGGGAGTAGGGGCTGGTCTGGGGCCCCTTGATGCCCGCCTGCGTCAATGACAGGAACGTTGCCGCATTCGCAGCCCCCGATCCGCTGCCTGCGTTGGCGACGGTGGCCACGGTGCCCGTCGAACCGGTGTACACCCCGGACGGGCTCGTCGCCGTGATCGCGTTTCCGAACGACCAGGCACCAGCACCGTTCTTGCCCGCGACGACTGGCGCCGCAGGGTACGTCCCTGTCTGATCCGTGGCTGATACGACGCCAGCCGGGTCGTCCAGCCGGTACAGGAACGTCGGGGTGTGGGAGTTGATTTCCATAGTGAGGGCGTCTTGCAGCTCTTGCTGCGACAGGAGACTGAACGCGTCCGCCGCCGGCGGGCTGACGGTCCCGTAGGTTCCGGACATGGACCAGGATGAGGCGTAGTCGCCGGTGAATCCTGCGAACCACCCGTACCAGACGCCCGGCATCACCCACGGGGAGGCGGTGAGGCCCTTCTCCAGTTGCCAGCCGTCCGTCTGGATAGTGCAGTTCGCGGTTGCGGTTGCGGCTACCGCGACCCCGGCGTCCATGCCGTACACCCCGGCCGGAGCCGTGCCGGAGACGGTCAGGTACGTCCAGCCTGCGGTGGCCGAGCCCGTCAGGGTGGCGGTGCTGCCGTAGGTGTACGACGAGGGGACCTGCGACGCGGACCCCACCCAGCCGAGGAACGGCTTCACCGACAGGCTCGTTGACGCGGTCACGTCCCGGACCCGCATCTGCGCCGTGTACGCCTGACCCGGCAGTACCGCGACCTGACCGCTGTGCACCACCCGCTGCCCGGACGTGGCGCCCGTCGGCACGAGGAACTGGGTGACGCTCGCGCCCAGCCACGCTCCTGCCGTACTGATGACGCTGCCCCCGGACGCATCCGTGTCCGAGAGCAGGTCCAGGGCGGTCGAGGGCGTGATGGTGCCCGCTGCGACGCCAGCGCCGCCCAAGGCGATTCCCTGAGAGAGCAGGTTCGGCGACGGAGGCCACTGTGCCCTCACGCGCGTCGGCTGATCCGGCTGGATGTGCCCTGCATACGGGCCGGTGCCGGTCGGGTCCAGGAGCCCGTCCGCGTTGGTAAGGGTGACCTGCTCCTCGCCCGACCGCACCTGGTCGCTCTCGTACTGGCGTCCGCGGGAGACCGATACCGAGCCCTGTGTGCGCTGGGTGATGTCTACGTAGTAGTCGCGGGGGACGGTGCCGCCGTTCGCTCCCCAGAAGAGCCCGGCACCGAACTCGGCTTGCGGCCAGTTGTTGTTGAATTGCCCGCCGGTTCGGGTGCCGACGTGCGCCACGGTCATGGCGTTGCCCGCGACTTCGGTGCTGGTGGCCTGCGTCTCGAAGCGGAACAACGTTGCGGATGCGTCCCACGGGTACGCCATCGACGACTGGTTCGTCCAGGTGAGGCCGTCCGGGGAAGTGTCGGCGAAGAACACCCCGCCGGATTCCCGGAGCCGCCACCAGCGGTGCAGGTGCGGGTCGTAGGCGGGCAGTGTCACCGAGGTGAGAGTGCCCGCCACCTGAAGGGTCTGCCGGAAGGCTCCGCCGTCGAGCCGGATCGTGACGGCGTTGTTCGTGTCGAGCCGGACCCGCATGATGCTGCGGGTGCCGCCGTTGCCGTTCGCCGCAGGGGTGACCTGCGCATAGACCGCGGATCCGCGGGCGTCGTACACGTTGTTGCTGCCGAATACGTTCGCGGCCCCGGTAGTGGTGGGGTGCGCCAGAGACACCTGGCAGTTGACGGTGTCGAGCGTTACCGCCCCTGCCGTCACCGATGACCACAGGGCGGTGTTGATGGCGCCCGTCGTGAACGAGTCGACCAGGGTTTCGATCTTGGCCACGACGTCTCCTCAGCGCTTGTACGGGACATACGTGGATGAGTTCCGGGTGCCCCCCTGCTGGAGCCCCTTCGTGACCACGTCGATGAGCTTCTTCTCCGTCACGACAGAGCCCGTGACCTGCACATCGGCGTGGTAGTGGTGGTGGACGACCATTCCGGTGCCACGCGGCGCTACGGCCGGTCCGACGCCGGTGAGGCTTGCGCCCTGCTGTACCGCCATCGCGAGGCCCTGTGCCGCGATGGCGGCGTGCTTCGTCGACCGGTTGATGCCGACGGCCATTCCCTGGGCGGTGTAGTCGCCGAGCCGGGCCATCACCGCAGAGGGCGACTTGATCCCCAGGGCTTTCTTGATCGCCGCCTGCATGGATCTGGCGATGCGCAGCATCTGCGCTTCGATCGCCTTCTCCTGCGACTGAAGGCCCTTCACGATGCCCTGAGCGGACTTGATCCCGGCCCCGTACATGCTGTCCGCGACGGCGGCACCAGTGGAGTTCGCCGCCGATGACAGGCTGGCCTGGAGGCGGTTCATCTCGGCGATCTGCGCACCGTTGCCTGCGGAAAGCGCCAGTGCGGTGGCACCGCCCTGATCGACACCGGCTGCTGCGAGCTGCTGAAGGAGGTCGCTCCGCAAGCCCTTCTTGCGGAGCTGGTTCAGTTCACTGGCGAAGTCCTTGGCGGCCTGAACGCGCTGCCGCATCTGCGCGAGGATGTCAGTGGTGGCGACCGCGCGGCCTTCATCCGGACTGGCCGTGATGATCGACGCGTTCTGCATGATTCCCGAAGCGACGCTGCCCCGTTCGTCGGTCCAGGATTTCTTCAGGTCCGACAGCTTCTTCTGGGCCGACTTCAGGCGGCTGGCCACGGAGTCCCGCTGCGACGCAAGCTTCAGCAACTGGGCGTTCTCACGCCCGACCAACTGCTGGAGCCTCTTGTGGCTCGACCCGAAGTCGACATACAGGTCACTTGCGATGCGCTTGGCGGCGGCGCGGACATTCGCCGTGGACCCGGTCAGTCCCTGGACCAGGCCGTGGATGACGTAGGCGCCGAGCTGCCGGAAAACCCTGGACGGCGACTGAATTCCGAGGACGCTCTTGAACTCGGAGGCCGCCGAGTGCCCGAGCCCCTTCACTTTGCTCATCAGGGAGCCCGTCATCGACTCGATGCCGTTCGTGAGGCCGCGGATGAGATCCTGTCCGGCGCTGTAGAGGAGGGTGCCGAGGGAGCCCACCGCGCTGACGACTCGCCCCGGCAGGCCGCGGGCCCAGGACACCAGGCTGGTTGCTGTTGTCACCGCTGCCGTCTTGGCGCGGCCGAACGCCGACGTCGCCCACGACGAGAGGCGCCCGCCCAGGGCGGCCACGGCGCCAAGGATCCGGCCAGGCAGGCTGCGGGCCCACTCGACGAGCGTCGAGCCGACCCCCACAACGGCGTGGTAGGCGGCGGAGAAGCCTCTGCTGATGGACCCCCAGTAGTGGATGATCAGGGCGGCGGCGATACCGATGGGTCCGCCCAGCAGTCCGACGAGCAGCGGCCAGTGGGCGCGCACGAAGCCCGTCACGGCGCTGATCGTTGAGGTGAAGGCGACGCTGACCTGGCGCCAGTACCTCACTACGACGGCGACGGCGATGCCGATGGGTCCGGTGATGATCAGGACGATGGGCAGCCAGTGCGCGCGGACGAATCCGACCACGGCCATGACTGCGGTGGTGATCGCACCGAACGCGGCCTGCACCCCGGTGCGGAACCACGCGAAGTGCGTGTAGGCGTAGACCAGTCCGGCGACGACCGCCGCAAGGGCGAGGACGATCAGCATGATCGGGTTGGCGTCCATGGCGACGTTCAGCGCCCACTGCGCCAAAGCGGCGGCCTTCTCCGCGATCGTCGTCGCAATGAGCTGGACCTTCTGGAGGGTCCACGCTGCTGCGGCGCGCAGTCCGGCCACAGCGGACGCCAGCATGCTCTTGGAGAATTCGAGGGCCGCAACCGACGCGGCGCGGAGCGCTGTCGCGGTGGATTTGGCACCGCTGACTATGCCGGTCCAGGCGCTTTTGCCCGCGGTGGCCGCGGCGGTTGCCATGCGGCGGCCGAAGTCGGCGGCGGCGGTTGCGGCCTTCCGCGCCCCGCTCTGTGCGCCCTGCCAGGCGTACATGGCCTGGAGGCGCATGGTGGTGAACGCGCTCACGGCGCTGGCCCGGGCGGATGCCGCACCGGCTTTGATGCCGTCCATGGCGTACATGCCGCGCAGGCGGATTGTGTCCAGGGCCGACTTGATGCCCGCGCCTGCGGAGGTGAAGCTTCGGCGCAGCGCGCCGCCGAAGGTTCCGGCCCGGCCGGACGCCTCGGACGCGGCGAACTCTGCGGAGGCGAACCCGCGGACGACGTTCGCGCCTGCCGTGACGGCTGTCACGCCCATTTTCGCGAAGGCGGCGACGGCTTTCCCTGCGCCCCATATGAGTTTGCCGACGTATGCGATGACGGACAGGGTGAGGATGCCGCCGATGACGCTGGCGAGGGCGAGGGCGGCGTTCTTGTGCTGGCCGAGCCATGCGGTTGCGGCGGTGAGTACGGGGATGAGTTTTGTGCCGATCTCGATGGCCAGTACGGAGATCGTCTGCTTGGCTTTGGCCAGTTGTACGTTGAAGAGTTTGGAGGTGGCGTCCCAGCCCTCAACGTCCTTGGAGGCGTGGGTGAAGGATGCGGAGACCTTGTTGACGCGGTCCTTGAAGCCGGCGGTGTTTTCCCCGGTCAACTGCAAGGTCGTGTTGAGGCCGGTCGCGCCGCCGGTGAGTTTCTTGATTGCCTCTGTGTAGGTCTGTGCTGCGGGGCCGCCGCGCTTGAGTTCGGCGCTGAAGCCGTTGCTGCGGTTCTGCAGTGTCGCGTACTGCGACAGGAGATTCGCTTGTGCTGGTGGCAGTGTCTTGAGGGTCTGCCGCCAGTCGCCGAGGTTGATGGTGCCCTTGGCGTAGGAGTCCGCCAGTTTGTGGAGGCTCGCGGGCATGGCCTTGACCATGGTGTCCGCGTCGGCGGCGGCCTGCTTGGACTTGTTGAATGTCGACATCAGGACGGTCCCTGACGGTCCCATTTTCTGAAGGACTGTCTGTGAAAGGAGGTCCAGGGTGCCGGTCAGGCCGCGCTTGCCCAGCTTGGTGGAGATGTCCACTGATGACAGGCCGAGGCGCTGCATTTCGATGACTGCGACGTTGTTCGGCGCGGCCAGATTCCGGATCGTGTTGGACAGTTCCTGGGTGGCCTCGCGGGCGGAGGTGCCGTGCTGCGTGAGAGTGGCGATCGCCCCGCTGACCTCACCGAAGCTGATCTTGTTCGCGGAGGCGATGGGGATGACCGTGGAGAGGGAAGAGGCGAATTCCTCCATGGTCATTTTGCCCTCACCCGCAGCGGTTTTCAGCGCGTTCATGACGCGGACGCTGTCGGTGGCCTTGAGGTGGTAGGAGGCCATGACGCTGGTCATCGCGTTGGTGACCGACTCCAGGGACGCGTTCTCCTCGCGCGCACCCTGCGCCGCCGCTTTGAGGACCTTCAGGCCGTCGGCACCGCGAAGACCGGCCTTCTCGACCTGGTACATGCCGTCGGTCAGGTTGTGCCAGTCGGTACCGGTGCCCTTGGCGATGTCGAGGATGCCCTTGCGGACCGTGGCCAGGCCCTTCACCGACTCGCCCGCAGCCGTGTGCAGCACCATCGTCTGCGCCTGGAAGTCGCCCGCCATCTTCACCGACACGGCGGCCACGCCCACACCGATGAGCGACACCTGCCTGCCGAATTTCGCCGTCGCTGCGGCGATCTTCGCGCCGCTGGCCCGGATCCGGCTGCCCGAGGTGTCCGCGATCCTGGTGGCCTCGGCCATTTCCGCCCGGTAGTGGCTGATGTCGCCCATCAGGCGGGCTACGACCGGGGGAAGGAGAGCACCTCCCGACATGACGTCTCCCCTCGGCTGGGTGAGCTGTCTGCCGGTGGCGGGTCAGCGGGCCTTCGACAATGCGGCGAGCCACGCCTGGTGGTAGATGCCAGCCAGGAGGCCGGATGCGACGGCGCGGTCGAAGGTGGGCCGCACGTAAGGGCGTGCGGGCAGCGTGGTGGTGCCTCCGCGTCCGGTGACCCCTCCGAGCTCCTGGATGCGCCCGTAGACGGCGGTCGGCCCGATCTGGGCCTCCCACCGCCCCCTTCCGGCAGGCAGGGGGCCTTTGACGGTCACAGACCGGCGGAGAGTCCCGGTGACCAGCGCGGGCGGCTCACCGGGGCCCGACGGTGTCGGGGTCCCCTTCCGGTGGCTGCGCGCGGTCAGGGTCTTCTTGATCTCCCCTTCGAGAGCATGGGCGCCTTTCGCAGTAGCGACCCGCGTTGCGGTGTCTGCGAGTTTCACAGTGCGGGCCATGGCCGTCGTGAGTTCCGTGAGGCCCTCAATGCGGATGCCGCCTCCGGCCATGGGTCACCCCTTCTCGGCATCTTCCATGGCCCGGCGGTTAGCTCGCTCCTGCGCCCGGTCCACTTCGCGCCCGATGACCGCGAAGGGCGTGTCGAGCCATGCGGGCAGCTCATCAACCTGGCCGGGAGTCCATCCGAACTTTTCGGCGTACCAGTAGTAGGTCCACGCTTCATCGAGCGCGGTGACCGGGTGACCGGCGGGAACTTCATGCCCCTCCAGGCGCGCTCTCAGGCGGCGGAGGGCTCGGTAGGGGACGCCGGGTCGGCGATCTGCTTGGGGTCGGCTGGGTTCGCCGGCTCAGGGAAGATCATGGCGCGGGCGGGTTCGATGGCCTTCATCAGGGCGTCGTCGTCCTCGATCGGCAGGAGGTCCAGGGACTCCAGGGACTGCGACGGCAGCGGCAGGTCGTAGGACCAGTCGATGACGAGGACGGCGAGGAGGCCGTCCGTCATCTCGTAGGCCATGGCGAGGAGCTTGTCGCCCTCGCCGTTGACGTTGGCCATGGCCTTCTTCTTGTCGCCGCGGCGCAGGGTCCTGGCGTCCTTGAGCTGGATCCAGGCGCCGGAGGGCAGGGTGATGCGTTCGGTGGTGGACATGGGGTGCTCCGATGAGGGTGTGGGAACGCCGGGGCTAGAAGGTGCCGGGGGCGATGTTGTTGGTGACGGAGATCTTGCAGGGGCTGTAGCCGCCAGAGCCGCCCGCGTTGGCGGTGTTGAGGACCGCGTTGAAGCTGGTGCTGTACTCGACGGCGGTTTTCGTCCCGTCGGGTTCGACCTCGGTGAATGCGGCGATGCCCAGGTCGATCTGGAAGACCACCTTGCTCGTCCCGGTGAGCCCGTTGTCGAGGAGGAGCTGCAAGGACGGCTGCGTGTTGTTGAGCATGTACAGCAGCGGGGATTCGTCGGCGGCGACGAAGTTCAGTTTGCCCGCGACGGTGACGCCGCCTCGCTGGATGATGTACGGCGTCTGGGAGCCGTTGGCCGTGTAATACGGCGCCAGTTCGCGGGTGATGGTCAGCTCGCCGTCGGTGCTGGTGTTGACCAGGGTGCCGCCGGATGCGGGGCCGCCGATGCCGACGAGCATCCGCCACGACGCGACCGGGAGCACTGTGGACGGGGCCGCGGTCGGCATCGACCCGAGGGTCACCGAAGGGTAGGTCGTGGCCTTCCCGGACCACGTCAGGAGCTCGCTCTCGGCGTTCCACTTCAGGCCGACCTCGGAGAAGCAGGCGCCGGGGTACTGGCGGGCGCCCGAGGCGGCGGTGGGGCCGAGGAAGTGCGTGATCGTGTGGGAGATCGGCTGCCCGGTGCCGGAGTTGAGGAGGCTGTGGGTGTGCGTGTACGGCCCGGTGACAGGCTGAAGGGCCTGCGACGACGCGTGCTGGAAAAGCAGGCCGCCCGTGGGTGTGGCCAGCGGGATCGCGTACGGGCCCGAGCCGGTGGGGGTGCCCGTGGTGAAGACCTCTGCGGTGGCACCGCTGCCGATCTGGAGGGGGGTGCCGTTGGGAATCGTCGCCGTCGCGCTGATCGACGTGGCGCCGACGGCAGCCGGAGAGGCGAGGGTGGTGCCGCCGCTGCCGGTGGAGGTGCCCACCGCCGACCGGTCGCCGAGGATGTTCCGCAGGAAATGGCCGAGGCCGTCACCGTAGGCGGGTCCGCCGAGTTCGAGTTCGCCGGACTTCACTCCCTGGATCTTTGCGAAGCTGTCGGTGGCCATGCTGCCGCGCCACGACTTGTCGTCCAGCCATGTCGGATTGTCCTTGGGTTTCACGTCGTCCACCAGGACCGTGGCGGTCATGGCGACAGGCGTGCCCTGGACGGCCTCGCTGGCGATGCCGACGAACTGTTTGGCCGGGGCGTAGGTCACAGGGGTGCTCACCGGTCACTCCTCACTGGACGGGGCCGGGTCGTTGTCGGCGGCCTGGTTGGGCTTCTTGCGGGTGGTGGTCCAGCGTCCGTCGTCCGGGGGGCCGAACGGCCAGTTGAAGACGGTGGCTGTGACGGGGGATTCGCCGGGGTCGCCTTCGCTCTCGGGTCGGCCGGGGTTCGCGGCTCGGGCGGTGAGGGGCACCTGCGGGTACACGCAGTCGGCGCCGTGCGTGTACTCGTAGACGCCGGGCTCTGGGCCGGTTCCGGCACCGTCGGCGTCTGCGGACTGGCCGGGGGTGGTGGTGTGCGTCTGGGGGCTTTCCGCCGCGGCTTCCTCGGCGGGGTCCTTGCTGGTCTTGCTGGTGGGCATGGCGAACTCCGCGAGGAGAGAAATGAGGCGGGTCAGGCGTTGACGAACTCGACTGCGGCGAAGGCCACTTCGAGGTAGGACTTGGTGAGTCCGGCTTTGGTCTCGGACTGCCCGTAGGTGAAATCGAGGCCGTCGGCGCCGCCGTCGATGTGTTCACCGGCCTGGAAGACGGCCTGACCGAGAGTGCGGTCTTCGCGCATGTGCTGGGCAATCGCGTCCCGGAGCGCGTACACGTCGTCCTGGGCGTCCTCGGCATACGGGGTCCGGGAGCGGATGTAGCAGCACAACTGCACTTCGTAGGTGCACTGCTTCATGCCGTTCGTGGCACCGCCGAGTGCGATCCGGTGTTCGTTGTGCCGTGGGATGAACACGATGATCTGGGTCCCCGTGCGCGCCCCGGCGTCCAGGCCGTGGAAATAGTCGGGGAGTTTGTCGTCGCTCGCCCAGGCGCGGCGCACCACCCCGACGCCGGCGCTTTGGAGCGGTGACGACCGGTAGGTGCGGGTGTCGGGGTCGTAGGGGCCGCCGAAGTAGCGGCAGATGCCGTCGAGGGCGGTCTGGATGCTCATCTGACTCTGCCGTAGGAGGCCAGGGTCCGGGCGGCGGATGCGATGAGGCCGGACCCGTTGCGGGGGTCGTTGCGCCGGGTGTCCGAGCCGAGGCCGGTGTTCGGGAATTCGTCCTCGGCTGTCGAGTCGGGTCGCATCAGGGTGGCTGTGACGTACTGGACGATGGCGTTGCGCATTTCGGCGGGCATCCCGGAGAAGTCGTGGGCAGCCTCGTGGGCGAAGGCGGTCGGCGCGGCCAGGTCAACGGGAGTCGGCACCGGGGGGGCCGTCGCCGCGGGCGGTACCCAGGCGGGCGACACGGTGACCGTCTCCTCGGCGCCGGGCTGCCAGATGCGGTATTCGCCGCCCGGGATGATGCCTGTCGGGTCCAGCACGGTCAGAGTGCTGGCTTCTGGTGCCGAGTCGGCTGTCAGTACGGTGGCGACGAAGCCTGCGGCGGTCACGCTCTGCACGAAGACGTCGCCGGACAGGGGCAGCCCGAACTGGAGCGACCCCGACCATGCGGTGTTCATTCCGCCGATGGGCATGATGATGTTCGCGTCGTCCTCAACCCAGGCCCCGGCTCCGTCGAGGGTGGTGAGTGCGACTGGGGTGAGGCCGTATCCGACGCTGATCACGCTGATGACAGGTGTGTGGTCGGCGTGGAATTTGAGGTTTCCTGCGCGGTCGATGACTGCCCGGCGGCGTTGGGTGCGGATGTGCGCGCCGAGCGGCTGGTCGCAGATGCCGTCGGCCCAACTGCTGGCCTCCGTCAGGAGAGTGACGAGGGCTGCTGTCTGGGCGTCCGGGTCGGGGTCGCCGGGGCGCAGGCCGTCGGTGTCGAGGTAGGTGGGGTGGGCGCGGAACGCTGCGGCGGACACGTAGGGCGTTGCAGGCACGGCGCTCACCTCCTGCTGGTTGGTGGTCAGGTGTTGTTGCGGACCCAGGTGCCGTGTTCGCAGCCGTGCGCGAAGGCGCCGTCGGCCCAGCCGTTGGGGAAGCATGCGGGGCACGGCTGCCCGACCGGCTGGAGGTCGCTCTTGTCGGGTTCGGCCGGGGTGGTCTCCGGCTCTTTGCTGTCGCCGTCAGCGGCCGGGTCCGTTGTGTCTTCCGGGGTGGCGGGGTCGTCGGGCTTGGTCTCTGCGCGCTTGCGCGGGGGCATGCCTACTCCTTCTCGCAGGTGCCGCCGCAGCGGCCGCAGGTCTTGATGAATGCGGCGAATCCGCAGTCGGCGCAGCGGTATCCGCCGCGAACCCGGCCGCCGAGGTTCGCCGGGAACGCCCCGTACTCGCGCAGGGCGCGTTCGTGCTGGGCGTTGTCGACGGTCACGGTGCCGTCACGCCCGGCGGTGTACGCGGTGGTCGTGCCGGTCTGGGCGCCCTGGATGTCGATGCCGCGCACGGCACTGTCGGGCAGGCACAGTCGCGCCATGTCGTCCTCCGGGAGGCCGTTGAGGGTTGCTCCTGCGGCCCCGCACCCTCGGGCGGGGCCGCAGGAGGTAGGGGCTACGCGGCCTTGATGCCGGTGATGGAACCGTTCCAGGCGGGGGCGTAGCACAGCATCGCCCCGAACCAGTAGCTGCTGGACTCGAAGGCGAACTGACTGACGGGCCAGTCGATGCCCATGAGGTCCTGCACATTGAAGACCGCCCACACATCGGAGACCTGGGAGTCCGGGATGGGGAGGCTGTCGGACAGGATCACCGAGCTGCCCTGCGGCATCCACGGGTGGACCTCGACGGCGACACCCTTGCCCGTGACCTCATTGATGATCGTGTTGACGACATCGCCGATGGTCACACCGGTGAGCTGGTCCTGGGTGAGGGTCATCCGGTAGTTGGACGACGTCGCGGTCTTCAGCGAGTCGCTGAGCTGCTTGCGGTCCGCGCCGTTGAGCAGGGTGCGGTCCGGGTCCGCCTTCACCGCGGTGTAGAGGGCGACGAAAGCGTTCTGCCATTCCACGCCCGGGTTCGCGGTGCTGAGGACGCCGTTGAGACGGTTCACGTACCCGGAGTCTGCGCCGGTGCAGATCGGCAGGATGCCGTCGTATCCGGCCGCGTAGGCGGTGGTGTCGGCGGTGACGGCGCTTGCGGCGGTGCCGGAGGTGGGCAGCGCACCCTGGATGGTGAAGGTGTTGTATCCGGACCGGCCTGCGTACCAGCGGGAGCCGTCTCCGGGGTCGGAGGCTCCGGTGGAGACGTACACGCGCATGCCGGTCGCTCCGCTGGGGAGGACGGCGGTCACGTCGACGACCTGCCCGTTGGTGACGGCGACGGTGGCGGCGGAGGTGAGAACGGACTGCCCGAAGTCGCCCGCGTCCGAGGTGACCTTGATGTACAGGCTGGTGGTGGCACCGGAGATGCCGACCTCGGAGCCTGCTGCGGACCGGGCGGTGGCCGTCACGCCGGTCGGGGCTGCGAGCGCCCCGAGGAACCCGTTGCCGCTCGTTCCGCGGCCCATGAGCATCATGCGCTCTTCCAGCAGCATGCTGGAGTACAGGAGGCTGGTGCGGGAGAGCTGCCGGATGTCCTGGTAGCCCTGTCCGGCGTACTGCGCGGACCAGGTCACCGCGTCGGATACGGAGAACTGGCTGTAGCTGACGTTCTTGTCGTACCCGGCGTAGCTGATCTTCGGGCCGCGCGCGTAGTTCAGGCTGTTGGCCGCACCGGACGGGGCGAAGTTCGTCTGGGTGCTGTCCTGGATGCCGGGGTGGATGTTGCCGACGCCGCCGGTGCCGGTTCCGGTGAACCCGGAGATGACCTTGAAGCGGTGGGACAGGCCGATGCCCTTCTTCCGCGGGATGCGGTTGCGCAGCGGCGTCGGCCGCGGCGTGAGCATCTTCGCGGGGGCTTCGAGGTCGAACGCCACCAGGCCGGAGCTCAGCGGCGAGGTGGTGGAGATGTCCTTGACGAGGTCGGGCTGCTGGGACTTGAGGTCGGTCAGCGCCGCCGTCACCGACGCCAGGGCCTCCGGGGACAGCCCCTTGATGATGTCGGGGGCGTCCAGGGCCTTGGTCAGTGCACCGTAGGCGGTGGTGGGGCGCTGGTCGAAGCTGATGCCGCGGCCTTCGGTGAACGCCTTCACGACATCCTGCGGGCCCAGCACGCGGGTCGGGGCGGTATCGACGGCTGACATCAGCTCGTCGAAGCGGGTGGACACCTCGGCCTTGGAGAGCTGCGGGGCCTCGGGGGAATCACCGAAGAGAACTTCGGCCTTGGGCAGAGCCACGACGGGCCCCTTTCATGCGAAAGGCCCCCACGGGTGGGGGCCGGAGTTGGTGGAGGGGCAGGCTCAGGCGTCGGCCTTGACGAGGAGGGCCTTGGCCCGGTCCAGGTAGCCGTCGCGCAGGTCACGGTCGGAGACCTGGTCTGCCTTGGCCTTGAGGGCCGCGGCTTCCTGCCGCAGGAGGTCGGCGTCGCCGCCGCGTGCGGTTGCCTGCTGTGCAGAGGTGCGAGTGAGCGCGGGTCCGCCCGGGGTGGGCAGCGCCCGGAACTCCTCGATGGCCTGCTGCGCCTTCACCAGCTCTGCCTCCAGCGCCTTGTTGCGCTCTTCGGAGGTCTTGCTGGCCTCTGCGACTGCGGCCTTGACGAGTTCGGCCACATCGGCCTTCGTCACTGCGTCGGTGGGCGGCTCGCTGGCTGCGGGCTCGTCCTCGGTGGTGGTCTTGGGGTCCTGGGGCTCGACGGCTGGTACTGCGGGTTCCGCCGGGGGCTCGGCCGGAGCTTCCGGGGTGGTCGGGGTGTCGGTCTTGGTGATGTCGGGCTGGTCGGAGAAGCCCATGTCCGGGTCGCCGTCGCCGGTCTGCTCACGCTCTTCGCGGGCCTTGAACCAGGTCAGGGAGCGGACGGCATCGAGGAGGAGACTGATGTCCATGGCCTCGTTGAGGTTGCCCATCGCGAGGGATTCGGCTTCGGCGATGATGAGCTTGGCGATGCAGGCGATAGCGGACTCGGCGCTGGCAATGTCCCCGCCTTCGGCGCCGTCGTCGGCCTTGACGAGGTCGGGGACGACGGCACGCACGTTGCGGAGGATCTCCTCGGCCTTCGCCACGGCCTCCGCGTCGGGCTCGTCGGCCTTCGCAGCCTTGATCGAGCCGTCGGGGTTCCAGTTGTCGGGCACCAGGGCCTCCAGTCCGAGGGCCTTCGCCCGCTTGACGATGTGTGCGCGGATCTTGTCGTGATCGTTGCCGCCGCGGCCCACGGCCTTGACGGCCTTCCGCAGGTCCGCCTTGGTGCTGATCGGGTAGCTGCCGTCGCTCATCGCCGCACCCGAGGCGGCAGCCTTCTTGCGTCCGGCCGCGGACAGATCGGCCTTGTCGAGTTCGGCTGCACTCGCGTCGGTCAGGCCGTGCGTCATCTCTTCGGAGACGGATGCGCCGTGCAGCCGGATGACGAGCGACGGCGACGCAGTCTCGGGGTTGCCGTCGTCGGTCTTGACGGTCTCCGCCGACACTGTGGCGCCCCCGGCTGCGAGGGCGGTGAGGGCTTCCTTCACCGGGGCTGGGAGGCGGTCGTACACCTCGGGGAGCAGACCGAACGCTTCAGCGTCGGACTTCTCGGTGACGTGCGCCCCGTCGACCACTTCCAGGTCGCCGCCGATCCCGTCGGCCTTGGCGATTTCGAAGAGGGTGGTGGGGTTGCAGGGCCGGTCGACGACGGACACCTCGATGATGTCGCCGCCGACGATCTCCCCGCCGGGTGCGTCAGCCTTCCCCAAGGTGATCTTGGGGTTCTTGATGCCGACGGAGAACCCCTTGAGGACGCCGTGTTCACACTTCAGGACTGCGACGGGGTCGACGATGCGGGCCGCGAGCATGTGCAGGTCGCCGTCCGCCTTGGAAAGGCCGACACCGACACCCACCGCGCGCTTGCCGTCATGCTGCTCGCGGACGTTCCCGCCCTGGCTGAACCAGGCGGGCATGGCCTGGTCGAGCCAGTCGGCGTTCAGCCGCTGCTGGTCCCGGTCCAGGTCGGGTGACGCGGCGGGCCCGTACACGAGCAGGGTGCCGTCGTCGGCTTTCTCCATCTTCGTGATGGGCGCCCACGCGTATGAGATGTCGGGCACTGTGTTCTCCTTCCGCGCGGGTGCGGCTCAGGTGGTGCCGGTTTCGGGGTAGAGGGTGCAGCGGCACGACGGGTGTGCGGGCGGGTAGCGGACGCCGCTGGGGAACGTGGAGCCGACGGGAATGGGCCCGGTTCCTTCGTTGTCGAGGCACTTCTCGCAGACGCGCTGGTCGACGGCCGTGAGCCACGACGCCTCTGTGATGCCGTTGGCCTGGTAGGTGGCCACCGTCGCGGCAGACACTCCGCGGGCGATTTCGGTGACGGCGACGCGTTCTGCCCAGGCCGGATCGTCAAGGATTCCGCGGAGTTCGCGGGCGAGGCTGTCCGCACTGCTGCCCTTCGCGAGCGCGTCGGAGAGAGCTTCCGCGAGTTTGCCGAGCCTGGTGGCCGCGACGGAGCGGATGGTGATGCCTGCTTCGTCGAGGAGCGCCCGCAGTGCCTCGGGGGTGCGGGTGAGGCGCGCTGCGGTGGGATCGCCTGGTTTCCAGTTGGACCAGTCGAGGGTGGCGTGGGCGGTGAGGACGGCTTGCGCTGAGCGTTCTCCGATCACATACCCCTCGGAGCGGAGGTCCCGGATGATGACGAGTGCCTCGATGAGGGTGATGCCCCGTGCCGTGAGCCATCCTGCCGCGTCGTGCTGCGGGGTGATGGCGGTGTCGGCGTCCGAGTTGAGGCTTGTGGCAGTGTCGGGGTCCGGCTCGTCGGTCTTCGTGACGAGTCGTTCGGCAAGCCACATTTCTGCGATCCGCCGCGTGTCGGCCGCTGCCCGCATGGCGCTGCGGATCACGGGTGTCCAAAAGGTGACGGCGGTTTGGTCTGGCCCCCATCCCGGCCATTGCCGGGCCGAGTGGAGGTCAGGCACTTTTGGGCCGGTGTCCCCCGCTTCCGCGAAGGTGACTGCCGTGTGGGGGATGTGCGGCGCGTCGGCCTTGGTCACAGTGGTGAACGCGAAGTTCCGCGCCGGGTGCGGGTTCTTCCGGGCCCATCTGCGGTAGGCGGCAAGCTCCGCTTTCACCGCTTCCTCGCGGTCGCCGTCATCACCAGCCGGGACGTCGCCCTCCCCGGATGCCCCCGGCTTCCTGACGTCGGTGTCAGGGCCGTGCGGGGCGTCGAGGACGCCGTCCGCGTCAGCGTCCGCCTGCGGCGGCCCCAGTACCGGACCGACCACTTCGCCGGGGGGTGCCAGCTTCGATGCGCCGTCGAGGAAGACGAGACCGCGCCCGGTCTGCACCATCGGCATGTCCGCCTCAGGGAAATCAAACCGGGGCATGCCCATGCGGTCACGGTCCTCGTTGCGGGTGATCCGGCCGTCCTTGAGGCGGGCGCCGGCCACCGCGTCCGCCGCTGCCGCGTCTTCCTCTTCGAGGCCGAGGAACCGGAACTCCAGCTCCACCGGCATGCCCAGGTGCTTGCGGGAGACGTCGGTGAGGAGCTGCTGCAACCAGCGGAGCGTCGGGAGTGTGGCTTTGCGCTGCTGGACGTCCGCCTGGCCCTCGTGCCAGCCGGTGGAGCCGAGGCCGCCGGTCTCTGTGAAGCCAAGTTCGGCGATGGTCACGTCGAAGTGCGCGGCGATCTGCTTGACGAGGAACAGGTCGTACTCGGGCTTGTACCTCTCGGCGACGTCGCCCTGGGTTTCCAGGTCCATGCCGGGCGGCAGGACCCGGAGCCGGTGGCGCGCCGCGGTGCCCCCGGAGTATGTGTCGTTGAGGTCGGTTTCGTACTCGCGGACCTGCTGCGGTGTCCACTGGGACTGCCCGTTGGAGGTGATCCACCCGGTGGGGAGGGTGCCCTCGGTGTATTCGTCGCGGATCCACTTGCGGCGGCGCAGCCACACATCGACGTCTTCGAGGGCCTGCTCGACTGCGGAGTACCCGTAGGGGGTGTGGGCGCGCACGTTGCGGCGCTTGTACACCAGCCTGTCCGAGGCGTACCCGGCGAGGACGGTGCCGTCCGCATCGGTGTCGGCAATGAACTCGCCGCGGGGAAAACCCCACAGGAGCTGCTGGAATGCCGGGTCCGGCGGTGCGGGCCGCCCGCCGCGGTGGTCGCGCAGCACTTTGATGGTGGAGCCGTCGAGGATTTCCAGGGCGTACAGGTCACCGCCGTAGGTGAGCCTCGGGTAGATCGCGACCGCGTCGAGGACGAGCTGTTCTTCGAGGAGTTTGCCGAGCCATTCGGCGAAGGACTCCCCTTGACCGGGGTCGGGCTGCTCCCAGAAGCGGGTGCAGCGCGCGATGTCGCCGGACAGGCGCTCCCGCAGGGCGCCCTCGACTTCGGAGCGGGGTTTGTCGGTGTGGTGCTGTTCGGCTTCGACGGCCTGCTTGGTGATGGTGACAGCCCAGTCGAGGGTGGTGACCTCGGCCTTGCGGATCTCGATGCAGCGGCGCGGCAGTCCTCCGGCGTCGGCGGCGTCGCGCAGCACCTTCCATGGCACGAGGCGGTCGCTGGCGCCGGGCAGGTTGCTGGTGACCGGGTATTCGTTGAAGCGCGGTTCGGGTCTGCCGGTGTCGGGCCGGGGCGGGTCAATCGCGGCCGGGAACAGGGGCACGCCGGGTCCGAAGGCGACCTGCGGGTCGGTGCGCGGCAGCGGAACGGCAACGCCGGTGACCTGCTGGCCGCCACGGGCGGCGGCGTTGGCGACGGATGCGACCTGCGCGGCAGTGAACGTCGCCGCCGGGGTGGTGGCCGGGCTGACGGCCTTCGTGACGTCGGGGTTGCTGCGCCGGAAGATGTCACGCCAGCGGGCCACTGCTCACCCCCGGCATCAGTTGGTCAGGCGGCAGTGCCGCCGTCGGCTTCACGCATCTGCCGCAGCCAGTCCATGGCCTGGGCGGCGGAATTGTCGGTGATCAGCAGCCGGGACAGTGCCTGGCTGGTGCCGTCGACCTGGTCGTCGTGGGACGAGTTCGGGAAGCTGCTGTGTTCGACGATGAAGTCGTCGATCCACGGGGCCATGGACGGCTCGGGCAGGTAGACGTTCCCCGCTTCCTGGAACGGGCTGACCGCTGAGGCGCGCGCGTACTTGGAGTCTTTCGGGTTGACCGCGATCAGGCCCGGCACCTTGGCACGGAGCTGTGCAATGACCGCTGGACCGTTGGCTTTGTCCTCGACGAGCTTGGCGTTAGCCTGCGGCCACTTCGCCGACAGGGCCTGTACGGCCCGGCATGTCGCGGGGAAGTCGAGGCGGTCGCGGATCTGGTCCAGCAGGTACACCTCGGCGCCGAAGCGGGCCCAGACCTGGCCGACAACGAAGTCGGAGCCCTTGGTGTCCTTGAACGCCATGTCCCAGGACTGGATGATCTCGTCCGCGCCGTGGACCGAGTTCGTTCCGTCGCTGCGCCGGGACCACTTGGGGGCCCCGTACCACCGCCAGTTGGACCGTTTGAACAGGCCGCCCTCGGCCGGTGCCGGGCGCCCCTGGTAGAGGCTGGCCCAGGTAGCGGCACCCACATCCCGACGGGTGTCTTCCCAGTCCTTGGGGGTGCGCCCTCGGGCCGAGGTGAGGTACTCACCCGGCGACCGACCGAGCGGGTCGTCGTGGTCTTCAGCCTGGGCGGGGATGTTGATGTACCGCCAGTCGCCAGCGGACGCACCGGACAGCAGGCGTCCGGACAGGTCGTCTTCGTGCCAGCGGGTCTGCACCACGATGACTGCGGTGTCCGGGGAGAAGCGGGTGCGGGCGGTGTCGGTCCAGAAGTCCCAGCACGCCTGCCGGTAGGTCGGCGAATCGGCTTCTTTGCGGCCCTTGAGGGGGTCGTCAATGATCAGGATGTCGACGGGACGCCCGGTGAGTGCGCCGCCGATGCCCGCAGAGTAGACGCCGCCGATGGCACCGTCGAGCTGCCACTCGTGGGCCGCTGAGGTGTCGCGCCGGACGGTCAGCCCCAGCTCGGGATGCCCGCCGATGTCGTTTCGGATCACTCGGCCCCAGCGCCGGGCCACGCCCAGCTCGTAGGACACGATCGCGATGCGCAGGTCCGGGTTCCGCGTCAGCAGCCACAGAGGGAACCGGCGGCTGACGCGCTCGCTTTTCCCTCTTGCGGCGGCATCGAAAAGATCAGGCGCTTGCAGTCGCCCGCAGCAACGTCCACGAGGCTGCTGTCGAGCAGATCGAGGGCCGCAGTCTGCACGGTCCGCGGATCCATGGCGCGGGCCAAGGAGCCAGGGGTGGGGTGGTTGCCTGCGGCGTACCGCTGGCGCCGGCGCTCATCGCGCTGCCGCTGCTGCAGTTCGGCCTGGAGTCTCCTGAGTTCCCGGAGCCGCTCCAGTTTCGCTTCGAGGAGGGGTGATGCGGTGGAGGTGTCCAGCATTGGGCGCCTCCCGCTTCCGGTGGTTCCTCGCGCCGTCGCTAGTCGACTGGTTCCTCTTGGATGGGCGGGGCGCCGTTGAGTTCGGCCGACAGACGTTCGATCTCTGCGTCTACCTGGTCCATGGTCAGCATCTGAACCTTGAGGGGCTTGTCGAGGCCGAGGAGTTTCGCCCGCCGGTCCTGGATCTTCAAGAGGCGGTCGATGGCCGCCAGTGTCGGCCCGTCATCGATAAGGACTTCCTCCGTGTCGGGATGCCGGCCGATTTTCCCCGAGGGGGTGATCGCGTAGTGCTGGGTGCGCAGGACGTTGATCGCTTCGAGGGTGAGTTGATCGAGCCGGGTGAGTTCGACTTCGCGGTAGACCTCGACGCTGGTGCGCTGTTCGGTGAGGCGGATTTCGAAGGCGCGGCAGAAGTCTTTCGTGGCCGCGCTGCGGCTGGAGTAGCCGAGTTCCTCCCAGATGTCCTCGAAGAGGCGTCCTTCGAGGCGGGCGTTGATGAGCTTGGTGCGGCGTTCGGCGGTGGCGGCGCGTTTCCCGCGGGAGGCGGTCATGGTTCACCTCCCTCGGTCAGTTCCAGCCGGGCGGGAGTTGGGGGGTGGGTGGTTCGGGGTCGGGCGTGGGTGCTGTTTCGGGGGTGCAGTTGCAGCCGGGGAGGTCTGCTTCGGTGGGTGCGGTGCAGGTGGCTTGGTGGGTGAGGGCGGCGGTGTCTTGGGTGATGGCGTGGTGGATGCAGCCGTGGACGATGCGGGTGGCGTCTTCGAAGCCGGGCATGGGCGGGAAGACGGGCGGGGGTAGCGCGGGGTCGGCGAGGAGGACCACTTCGTCGCGGCGTCCTTGTTCGATGGCCTGCTGCTCGGCGACTTCAGCCCCGGTGAGGCGGCGTTGCCAGTGGACGAGCGCCGGGGTGCCGCAGAGGCCGCACACGGGGCCGGTGGGGGCGAGCGGTGCGGGCTGGACGTCGGGTGTGGTCACGGCGCCTCCTAGGCGATGGCGGCCCAGTAGCCCTGGCCGCCGATGTTGCTGGACATGGTGATGCTGGACGGCATCGCGGTTTTGCCGGTGCCGTTGGTGGCGTACAGGAGGTTCGCGCCGGTGAGTGCTCCGTTGAGCATGGTGGGGCCGCCTTGGCCGCCGCAGCGCGGTACTTGCGGGGCGGTTGCGGCGTTGAAGATCAGGCTGGCGTAGTAGGTGGCGGCCACGAGGTTGAGGGTGCCGATGGTGGCGGCTTTCCGGCCGAGTGAGGTGATGTCGGCGTCGATGCCTGCGCTGCCGAGGAGGGTCCCGCTTGCGTCGAGGAGTCCGGCCCAGTTTGCGCCTGCGGTGGGCGTCGCTCCGGCTACGGCTACGCCCCAGTAGAGGGTGGTGATGGTCATGGCGGTGGGGACGTCGATGGCCATGAGGTACTGGGTGCCGTTCGCGGCGAGGCTTGCTGAGGCGCAGAGGCGCGGTGAGTACGTCCACGCTTTGTAGCCGAGGGGTACCTGGGGGGTGTCCTGTCCCCAGAGTCGCCCGTAGACGTTGGCACCGTTGAGGACGTCCACGGTTCAGCCGGTCACGGTGACGCGGTACTGGTTGGTGCTCGGGGCGCTCGCGAATGCGAGGGTGATGGTGTTGACGTCGGTGGCGACCCAGTCGGTGAGGACCATGGCGTCGTCGGATACCCGGCGGAGGCCGACGATGACGTCCTTGGTACCGAGGTTGTGGGTGACCGCGATCGAGGTGGCAGAGCCGTTGCCGACGCTGGCGGCGGCGTGCCGGGCGACGATGGACGTGTCCACCGATACACCGCCGCCCGCGACGGTGATACCGCCTCCGCCCGCTGCGACGACGGACAGGGTGTTGCCGGACCGGCTGAGGCCGTTGCCTGCGGTGGGGAGGTTCGCGCCGCCGAACTGCGCCCAGACCAGGGCCGTGGTGCCGACGGTGGGGGCGTTGGTGGTCTGCGTGTAGGCGTTGTCGGCGTTGACGGTGCCGGACGTGACCAGGACGGCGGCGGAGTCGAGTTCGGCGCTGCTGTCGGCGTCGGTCGCCCGGGTGGGCGCACCGCTGGCATTGACGACGTAGATGCCGTTGTCGGGCTGGCTGGTCTGGTCCTTGATCAGGATGCGGTCGCCGGTGACCAGGCTGACGCCGTCGATGGACTGCCCGTTGGCATAGGCCGTGGCGAGCGTGCCGGTGGTGGTGGTCGCGGCCCGGACGGGCTGTTTCCACGTGAGGCCGGTGAGGCGCGCGTTGAGGGTCTGGAGGTTGACGGCGTCCGTGGCCGCGGACGGGTCGGCCAGATTGACGATCTTCTGGTTGTTGACGTCTGCGCCAGTGAGGAGAGGCAGGGCCATGGTCGGCTCCTCTCAGGAGCACATCGCCGTTCCGGCGTAGGCGGTCGGGAAGGTGATCACGGCGAGATTGTTCGAGGCGTGGACGATGTCCGCGTGGACGACCGTGCCGCCGGTGCTGATGACGGCGACGTTGGGGGTGCGCCCGAGTCCGTGGTGCACCTGCCAGGTGGCTGCCGGGCTGGACTGGGTGTGCAGGTAGTAGGAGGCTCCGGAGCCACCGCCGAGCGGTACTCCCCCGCCCCATGCGCCGCTGGTCTTGGGCCCGTAGAAGACGGGGGCCGACGGGTTGGCGCCGTCGATGTAGTAGTCGCCGTCGTTGCCGAGCGACGCGTCCGGCGGGCCGGTGCCGTGGCGTACCCCGTTGCCGGGCGGCCCCTGGACTCCGGTGGTGCTGACGGTGACAGCGGCCGGAATGGTCAGGGTGACGTCCACGGCACCCCCTCTACGCGGTGGCGACGAGCTGCGTGTTGAAGCGGCCCTCGCACCAGCACAGGGCGTCGTCCTGGCCGGGGTTGGACCAGAGGGCGTGGGGTCGGCTGCCCTGGCCGAGGAGTGCGGTGGCTGCCGGGGTGAGGGTGACGGTGACGATGCCCTGAAGCGGGGTCACGTCGATCTGGCCCTGCGCTGACGGGGTCGTGGTGACGCTCACGAGAGCCGGGACGGTGATGTCGGTGGTGTTCGGGCGGATCACGAACTCCCAGCCCAGGCCGGTGAGGTCGACGACGCCAGCCGCATCGGTGATCGTGAACGTCTGCCGCCACAGCGAGCCGGAGGCCGACGCGAACTGCACCCGGTTCGGGAGTGGCACGGCAGCGCCTCCCTCAGTCCTCAACCGTATCGGTGTCCGACACCGCACTGAAACCCATGGGCAGCTTGGCGACCGGTTCGGGTGTGGCGTCGAGGAGCCGCCGGGCAGCGGCCTCGGCCTGCCGGAGTTTCTTCCGCCCGTTGCCTTTGACGCGGACGTGGACTTGCTTGTCGCCGGATACGACGGTGAGACGCACGGCTACTCCTCGTCGGGTTCGAACTCGCTGCATCCGCAGGGGCGTTGGCCGTCGCTGGCGCGGCATGCCCCGGTGGCGCGGTGCTCGTCCTCGGCGTGACCGCACAAGCACCAGACAGGCGGCAGGATCACGCGCACGGTGGCTCCTGGAGTTCGCGGCCGTCGAGTGAGGCATGGACGATGAGCCATCCCATGCTGCCGTCGGGGCGCTCAACCGGCCGGACCGTCGGCCCGCAGGGGCAGTCGGCGTCGTCAGTGGACGTGTCGTGAGCGATCAGATCGTTGACCGGGTGGACATGCTCGACGTTCGACACGGCTACTCCTGCTTGGCGTCAGCCTGCTGTCGCTGCTCCTGGATGCGGCGCAGAGCGGTGGTGTAGTTCTCGCCCGTCTCCGCCATCCGAGCCCGGACGGCGCGCTTCAGGGCGCTGCTGCCGTTCTTCGTCATCCGCTGACCGCCTCATAGGTCGCCGCGAAGATGTCGGGCTTGCAGGGGTGGAACTCTCCGGCGACGCCCTTGGTGATCCAGTCGCCGGGCTCGGCGCGCATTGCGCCTTCAAGGGTGGCGACGACCAGCTTCCCGTCTCGGAACTCGGCGTCGCCGCCTACGAACTTCTCGATCTCATCGAAGTTCCCGACGAACCGGACGGCTTCGATGACGACGGGCTTCTTGCGAAATTTGGCCACAGTCTTCCTCCAGGTGTGCGGAAGCCCCAGCGCCTGGACCGCTGGGGCTTCCTACCTGCCGGGATCAGCGGCAGGCGATTGAGTGTTGAGGACGCGCCGCCGTTCCGGATTCGAACCGGTACTGGCCAGCAGTGGACGGCAGCCTTCGTCTGCCAGCGGCGTTCCCCGCTGGTCCGGCAGGACTCGAACCTGCAACCACCCGTGTTGGAGACGGGCGCTCTTCCAGTTGAGCTACGGGCCAAAGCGATCACCGGTGCGCGGGGCGAAGATCCGCGACTCACCAGTGATC
This sequence comes from Streptomyces sp. NPDC003300, assembly GCF_040610915.1. Lineage (NCBI taxonomy): Bacteria > Bacillati > Actinomycetota > Actinomycetes > Kitasatosporales > Streptomycetaceae > Streptomyces > Streptomyces sp. NPDC003300. Next base: position 42,303 of record NZ_JBEXNE010000021.1, read on the forward strand.
ACCCGAGGATGCTCTACCAAGCTGAGCTACCGGCCGGGCGGCGCGCTGCCGTTGTGTGGCCGGGCGGGCTTCGAACCCGCGACCTTCCTCTTCGTGGCACCGGTCGGATTTGAACCGACGACCTCTGGGTTATGAGCCCAGCGAGCTACCGAACTGCTCCACGATGCTTCGCTCAGGCTAGGTGCCTGGTGGCCGCCAGCGCGACCGAGTTCCCCGCTGCCCGGCGGACCGTGGGCCGGTTGTCGGGCAGCGGGAGTGGATGCCTCGCGGCCCGGTCCGTCTCCGGGCCGCGAGGGGCGGGCGTCGCCTTCTGGCATCAGCCCGCAGCCCCAGCAACGGCGAACCGGCGGGGCAGTCAGTGTTGGCGCGGTATGAACGCGTCCGTGATCGAGTCGGGGCCATCGGTCGTGCAGCAGGCGGGACACGGAACCCCAGCACCGCACCCGCACGCCCCGTGGCTGCACTTGCGGGCACCGATAGCACCCTCGGCGCAGCACAGCGGACCCCAGGGCCGGTCCGGATGGTTCTCACAGACGTGGCCGGTGTCCGCACAGGTGACGCAGTCGAGCAGCATCAGGCGGCTGCGTAGGTGCGCCGGGCGCGTTCGCGGGTCGCCTTCTCGGCGGCGAGTACGTCCATGGCGCGGTAGCGGGGCCAGCCGGTGCGGTTGATCGGCTTGATCTTGCCGCGCCGCTTCCACTGGTAGATCACGTCGGCGGTGACCCCGGCGGCCTCGGCGGCTTCGGCTGTTGTCCAGATGGTGGAGGTGAGGCTGCCGTCGATGACCATGCTCACCTCCTGGAGGCACACAAAAGGCCCCGCGCCGTTTCGGGTCGCGGGGCCGTTCGGAAGCATGGTGATCCGGTCAAAATCTGACACGGATCTTGACTTTCGTCAAGCTGCCTGCGTAATTCGTGCCTGACCGGCCAGTGACCTGGCGTGATCCGCGTACTCGGCAGGCGTCAGCAGCAGCGCGCAGGCGGCATTGCGGCACTCGATGTAGTCGTCACCATCAGCCCGGAACAGGGTCAGCATCTCGCAGCGCGGGCACGGCACCCGGTGGTGCTCCAGGCGCGGGTCACGGGCGGTGAACCGTTCGGCGGCCCGGTGCCAACCGGCGATCTGCGAGGCCGGGTTCGCGGAGTCACGGTCGTGGGTCTCGGTCGCGGCGGGGTGTTCGGTGAGCGCCCATTCGAGGTGCACACCCAGGAAGCGGACGGCCTCGGTGACACCGGCGCCTTCTGTGCCGCGACCGGGCCGGGTACGGAGGTGTCGCAGTTCGCGGATGTCATCCTCCAGTTCCAGGAGCCCGCCGACGATGTGGTCCGTCAACAGCCGCGACGACTGGCCGGGCCAGGAGGCGTGGGTGGCGGAGGACCGGCCGATCGTGCCGACCTTGGGGCCGCGGGAGCCGTGGACGGCCTCCAGCCAGATTGCCGCGATCAGTTCGGGGAGGTCGGCGAGTTGCTGGCGGGCGCGGGTGGTGCAGTGCTCGCAGTGGAGCGGCTGGCCCCAGTGCGAGGAGAGTTCGTGCAGGGTGCCGAGGGTGGTGCGCTCTTCCTCGGCGCGACGCCAGGCGTGGTTACAGCGGCCGGGACAGGAGACGGGGGCGAGGGACACAGGGGCCTCCGGGGTACGTGACGGTACTGGTCACATGATGCGCCCGGTACCGGACAACCCCTGAGCGGTCAGCCTGCGGTCCAGCCGTAGCCCTCGGCGAGGTGGCGGATGGTGTCGCAGGTCTCGCCTTCGGGGATCCAGCAGCACGGGTCGTGCTCACGGCTGATCCAGTCGGTGCTGGAGCATTCGTGGGGCTGGTCGTGCAGTTGGATGATCTTCCGGTCGGCGGCGATGCGGCGGAGGACGGCGGCCGGGTCGTGTCGTGCCATGTGGGGGATCAGCCCCCACGGGAGTTCGGCGTCGAGGAAGATGTCGTCCCGCCCGATCTCCGCACGGAGGTTCCCTCGCGGACGCGACACCCCGTCGGCTTCGCCGCTCTCTGCCGGGTATGGCCCGCGAGGTTCCCAGATGCCGCATCCGGCGTAGTCGACCTCGCGCGCCGCCACCGCCACGGCTTCCGCCGCGTCCATCTCCGCCCGCACCCAGACCAGGGAATCGGTGGTCATGTCGTCACCTGCCGAATCATGTGGGCGACATCGACGGAGCGGTACGGGGTGCCAGCCGCCATCCTGGTGACGGCGGGCAGCGTGTCGTTGATGCGTTCGTCCGGCCACGGGTCGTTCAGTCCGCGCAGCGTCTCCACGGCGGCCGTCAGGTCGGCTTGGCTGTACTGCGTGGTGGCCGCAAGATGTGCGACGGTGGCGCGCAGGTTGTCGCTCATCGGCACGGACCCACTGAGGGCGTGCGCAAGCACCCGTTCGCGGGCCGCCTCAAGGTCGCCGGGCGTTGGCGTGCTGCCCGCGCGGTCGCCCTGGGCCTCGTGAAGGATCCCTAGGGCGACTTCTCGGGGAACACCGACCGCTTCCGCAGCCAGGAAGTAGCGCTGCAACCGCGCGCCAGCTTCCAGAGCAGCACGGATCCCGGCACCGAGACGGTCGACCATCAAGCTCGCACCAGTTGCGCGGAAGGCGTCGAGGTTCACGCCTGCTTCTCCTTCTCGGTGGACTTGAGCGCGTCGCGGAGTTGGCCGGGGGTTACCAGCATTCGGTGGGCTAGTTCTCGGACTCGCTCTCTGAGCTGTCCGAGTCGCCGGTTCTCGGCGTACAGCTCCCTGCGCAGGTCGCGTTCATCCTCATGCCAGAGCATGTGCATGGCCCGGTCGGCAGCGTTCGCCACGGCCACGGGATCGGTGGTGTCGGCGTCGAGTGGTTGACGCCAGCGCCGATCCATGGTGTCGTCACCGACGCCGAAGGCGAGCTTGCCCTCCACTGGACGCCAGCTGATCCACCAGCCGGAGAACTGCATCGCCTGACCCGTCCTCGGACCGGGCCAGAACACCTCGATGTCGCCGTTCGGGTACCCGTCATAGGAGTGCTCGATCTCCCAGCCGAGTGCTTCTAGACGCTCCAGCATCACGGCCACGAACAGCCGGTGCGCCTCTTCCGCGTCGCTCATTCGTCCTCCTGGCAGGGGCAGCCGCCCTTGCATTCGCCGTGGGACTCGCAGACTCCGCCGCAGTTGTCGTGGCCGCAGGGCCCGTAGATCCAGCCTGCGATGCACCGGTAATCGTCACAGATCGGGTGCCCGCACGGGCACTGGGCTGGTGGCGGCACGGGGTCGCATTCGGGGCAGCGGTGGATGCCGTCCGGGTCGAGCCGAAGCCGGGCCCGGTGCGTCTTGTGCGCCTCCACGGCGGCCGTGTACGCCTCCCGCAAGGCGGTCTCATCGCTCATCGCCGTCTCCTTTGCCACTGATCCACGAACAGCAGCGACGCTACGAACCCGACGCCCACGCAGAACCCGAATCCCGCTCCCCACCAGTACGCCGTGGTTGTCATCGCCGTCTCCGCTTGATCCGGTTGCGCTGCCTGCGGTGGTAGGCGTGCCCGTCGATGGCGAGGCGCCCGATGCCGATGTGGCGCGGCTTCAACCGGTAGGCGCGCAGGATCGCACGAACCCACGGGTCATTCGGGTCAGGGGCCCTCATGGCCGCCACTCCTCGCGGTAGTCGGGGTGACGGTGTTCCCGGGCCTACCACGGGACGATCAATTCTGGCTGGTAGTCCGGGTGGTCGACATATGAGGCGGCTAGCTGCGTGAGGACGTAGTGCCACGCGGACCAGCGCGCTTCCATGGCGGCGACCGTCTTCAGTAGGTCCACCGAATCGGACGGGAGCTGGGCGCGCCAGTAGTCGCGGTCGTGCTGGGCTCCGGCAGCCGAGTCCACCAGATTCCGCTTGGCTTCGACTTCGCGGAGCACCCGCGCCGGGTCGTGGCGGGCGATGTGGGCCCCTTCGTTGTCGCCCAGGCCGATGCCGCCTGTCGCCACCTGAATGCCGTGGTCGTCGGTCCAGATGCCTTCGCCGGGAACCAGATGCCAGTCTGCATCGCCAATCGATGCGAATACGCCCGTGTTCGCATCGCGGGCGACGGTGGCGAGTGCCTCGTCCTCGTCGAGCCGCGCCCGCAGGAACGTCGCCAGGTCTTCGCTCATGCCGACCCCTTCCGCAAAGTGACCCACTCCGATTCAAACCGAACCAACGCTTCCCGTGTTGGTTCGTTGAGCTGCCCGGCTGCGAGAAGGAGGGTGAGCAGGATGGGTCCGATCGTCTCGCCGTCGCCGCTTCCGTCCTCGGCCAGCCAGCAGGCGGTGTAGCCGTTCATGACGTAGTCGCCGCCCTTGTGGCCCTGGTACGTGGCGCCGAGGGCTGAGCGGGCATCCGCGAGCATCGCACCGACCGTCACATTCGCGGTGGGCTCGAACGCCAAGTCCATGTAGTCGCCGCGGTACGAGTGCGGGCTGGAGAAGCCCAACGGCAGCACCACGCTGGGGTCTGCGGCTTCGAGGGCGCTGATCAGTTCGCCGAGGGTCATGCCGTCATTGTGCGCCTGCCGCCCGACAACGCCGGTTGGGTTATTCGGCGGGCCCGACCTCGGGACGCATCAGGCGCGCGGGTAGCGGCGGCAGGTCGTTGATGGTGCCGTCCGTCGATGCGCGACTGCCGACGTTAACTTGCGCGGGGGCCCGCTTCAGCGTCTCCAGCTTGGCGTGCTGGTCGGCGATCCGCTCGATGGCCGCGTCCGGCTCGGGCGCGCCGTACACGATGGTGTTCACCACCCGGTTGCACGCGCGCGGGTCCAGGCCCTCGCGCCGCATTGCGGGCACCGACAGCCGCAGGACACGGTCCAGCCACTCCATGTGCACCTTGAACGGCGGGTCGTTGAGGACAGCCTTATGGGCGGCAGGCACGCGCTCGATGTACTTGTTGAGAACAGGCTCAGGGTCGTACTCGGTCATGCCAGCATTGTGCGCCCACCGCCGGACAACACCGGTACCCCCAAACACCCGACACTCGTTCTCGATACATGCTGTACTAAGCCCATGCCCCCACCAATCCGCCTCACCACACCCACCATCGCAGTCATCGACGCCCTCCTCGCCGCAACCACCGACACCCCCCCATGGGGCCTCTCAATCTGCCGCGACGCCGACCTCGGCCCCGGAACCGTCTACCCCATCCTCGACCGGCTCCTCAACGTCGGCTGGGTCACCACCCGAGACGAAAACAGCCCCCACCCCGGCCGCCCCGCCCGCCGGTACTACCAACTCACCGGCACCGGACGGGCACAAGCACACGCAGCCCTGCAAGCCCGCCGCAACCGCCAGCAGGCATACCGCCCCGCGGCCGAACAATGACCTGCAACCCACACGGCATGGTGCCCGCCAGTCCCGCCGAGGGCTACACCGGCTGCTCCGCCGACGGCCAACCGGTACTCCTCCCCTGGCAACTGCTCATTGCCGTCGCAGTCATCCTCGTCGTCGGCACTGCCGCCCTGACCGCCTACCGGATGCTGTTCTCCCCCGCCAGCCTCGCCGGGCAGGCCGCTGACCTAGCCTGGATCGCCGGACGCCCCGACATGCGCGAGCCCTGGCACGACGCACTGGAAGCATCCGCAGAAGTGTCCACGGCGCAGGCGCGGCTCACCGCGTTATCGCTCCTGCGTGCGGCGGTCAGGCTCCGGCTCGGCGGCTGGCTGGGCGGCGCGTGGAGACCCGTCGACTGGGTCCTCGTCTCCCCCTCCCGCACGCAAGCACTCACCGCGATTGCGGTCGGGGCCGACGCGGTGTACATCGAATACGCGAACGGGCTGACGTCGCTCCTCACGGACGGCTGGGGATGGTGCGGAAGCTGCGGTCTGGCACTGATGAGTCTCACTGCCTGGCTGCGACGCGTGCGCAGCATTGAGCTGGCGGAGCGCCGCAGGCAGAACGACCGGACACCGTAAACCCGTACCGGAGTTCCGCTGTTCGCCTGCCGCCGACCACCGCCGCACGCCACACTCCTGCCATGGCTGTCGTGTACTCGGTGATGTGTGACACGCGCGATGAGGCGGAGCAGGCAATGGCGCGGTTGTGCGAACTGCTCGGCCTCGAACCGTCCGGGCCGCCGTCCGAGGTCATCGGACGCGACCGATGGATGGGCCGCGCCCGGCCAGCCACACCCGCAACAGACCAGCCGGAGCACTGACCGCCGAACCCCCGTACACCGTGCACGGGGGTTCCCTGCCAGCAACCGCCGGACGTAGCGTGACATTCGCGGCCGGTGGGCTGCGACAGCGGAGACCCCGGTCGCGGGCCTCCCCTCGGGAATCGACCCGGCCACCGGCCGCACCCACACGACGATGCCCCCGCCGGGTTCCTGGCGGGGGCATCGTGCTGGGCGTTCACGCAGCGACAATGAGCGCCGCAACGGCGAGGCAGAGCAGGTGCGCGGTCTGATCGACATGCTGCGCGCCGCCTCGCGTGCGGAAATCGGCGGACCCGGTGTTGTCCATCCACCAGGCGATGGGCCAACGGCGGTCAATGAAGCCGTGACTGACACCCACCCAGGCGACGGCGGCGACGGCCCGAGCCACGGGCAGGTGCACCCCGTCGAGGAGCGCAGCACCGGCAGCCAAGGCCAGCGCGCAGGCGACAACGTGCGTACCGGCATGCGTCAGATTCGCCCGCCAACCCTCCGCAGTCCGGTCGGCCTTGTGGGTCGCCTGGTGATCAGTCTGGACGGCGTAGTCAGCAACCATGTGCGCAACGAACAGCAGGACGAAAACGGTGGCGAACACGGGGGCTCCTTCAGCAGGGCATGGGACGGCCCCCGTCGCAGCATGGGGCGGGGGCCGGAGGGCCGAGGTCAACGGCGGTTATCGATGCGAATGTTGACCTTGCCGCCGCCCCCGCTGCCAGCGCGGAGGAGCGCGGTAGCGACGAGGCACGCGGCGAGATAGCCGAGCGCGGTGGTGGCACCGGCCATCGCGTCGAACGCGATCGCAGCACCCCAGCCGAACAACGGCGCGGCCGCACCGGCGGCCACGATGCGCTGCGCCCACGGATCGACCCGAGATGCGGGCGCAGCAGCAGACTGGGTCGGGTAGATCCACGTCGGTGTGCCGTCGAGGAGATTCGCGACGAGGACGGGCTGCGCGGGTGCTTCGGGGTGGGCCGGGTGCAGCGGTTGCTGCAACGGCGGCGACACGGCCTCAGGGGCGGTTGGCGTCTGCTGGTCGGCGGCGGGCATGTCGGGGGGCCTCATGTCTGGTCGGGGCGGACGGCGTACCGGCCGTGCCGCGGCTTGTGGATGCGCGGATCTGCGCCGAGCCAGCGGGTGATGACGTCGGGGTGCGGGGCTTCGGTGCCGGGGTGGAGGCGGGTCAGCGCGTCGATGATCGCGGCGGGGCCGATCCCTTCAGGGCCGGAGCCCGCGACGATGTCGTAGACCATCTGCCGCCGCGGGTCGGGGGTGGTGGTGTCGGCGGGGGGCTGCCAGGTGGCACCGCCTCCGTCGAGGATGCGGCGGAACTCCCGCTCCAGGTCGGGGTCGCGGGTACTGGCTTCGCCCATGGCGTCGTGGAGTTTGCGGCGTGCCGCGTCGGCGTCGTCGAGGACGGCCTGGACGTCGGAGTCGTTGCGGGCCGTGTCGGGCTTGCCCCAGTCGGCGGTGACGCCGGAACCGCGTGCGGGGCTGGCCGTTGGTGCCTCGGGTGCTGTCGCAGGCGCGGGGCCGTTGCCGAAGAGGTGCTCCGTGCCGTCCCACCGGTTGGTGTAAGCGTTACCTGCGGCGCGGACGGACAGGTCGTCAAGAACAGGGCGCAGGTTCGCTGCGCCGGCGACGATGTTCTTGATCTGGTCGGGCTTGAGGCGGTAGATCTTCACCGGCCGGGCGGGGTCGTCTTCGAGCTTCATGAACCCGCAGCCCGGATAGGGGGCTTCGTCGGGGCTGGCCTTGTCGTTCCACCCGAAGAGGTAGTTCATCTCCACCTCGTCGCTTTTCATACCGATGCGCAGCGCGGACTGCTTGAGGAGCTGCGGCTCGGACACCACGTCCTGGGTGGCGCGCAGGGCGGCGTTCAGGATGTTCACCGCTGCGGCGCGGGCGATCTCCATGACCTGCACGAGGGTGTCGCCGGTTTCACGGAGCACGGGGTCGCGGCGGGCGCGCGGCGAGAACAGTTCAGCGATCTCGTCGTTGTTCAGGGTCAGTGCGGGCACGGTGGCGTCGACGGGCAGCTTGTCGTCGTTGGCGGCGATCTCACGTGTCTTGTAGCCGGGCTTGCGGGCCTTGGCGATCCGCAGGGCGGCCTGCGCCATGGCCAGCGCCTTCTGCGGGGTGTCGGCGACCCAGTCGATGGGCGGCCGTCCCGGCCGGCCAAGGGCTTCCCAGGCGTGGAGCCACGGAAGGGCCAGGCCGCCGCCGTTGAGGTCGATGACCCACGCCAGGTTGTCGGTCATCCGCATCTGGTTGGCGAGCTGCACATTCATCAGGTTGGTTTTGCCGGAACCGCGGCGGCCGACGATCAGCGCGGACCGTTGCCGCATCACCGGTGCGGCTGGCTCTCCGTCCCGGTATACGCCGATCGGGGCCGGTTCGTTGATGGACAGCGGCGTGTAGTCGTCGGGGTAAGGAGCGTCGGCGATCAGGGCGTTCGCGGTGGCGACGTTGATGAGGACAGCGCCGCGGTGCACACCCGGCCCGACCTCAATGCCGCAGCCTTCAGGCAGGCGGGCATCGGATGCCATGGCGTCGGAGGCTGAGGCGATGTCCCGCCACTTGGCGCCTCCGGGCCCGAACTCCCCTTCGAGGGTGAACCCGGAGCCGGTGGCCCAGTCCTCAACGCCGACGATCTGCACGACGGTGCCGTTGCAGACGCGGGCGATGCGCTCCTCCCACTCCTTGGCGGTCGCCGCCCGCTTGCCGTCCAGCGATGCCCGCCGGGCTTCGGCTTCGGCCGCGGTCTTCTTCTCCGCGGCTTCGGCTTCGACGTGGTGGGCACCGGCCATGGCACCCCCGAGGCCGAGGGTCCCGGCGATGAGGGTGCCTATCCCCCACTGGGTCCAGGGACCGTTGGCAATGGCCCAGGAGCACCAGGCGCCGGCGCCGAGCCACGCTGCGGTGCGCATGGCGAGGGTGGCTGTGGTGACGCCTTTCCGGAGTCCGGCGATGTGGGTGCCTGCCCAGCCTGCACCGGCGGCGATGGCAGCCCAGGACGTGGGCATGCCGGTGACGTTCCCGGCCCAGCCGCCGGTGAGGGCGGTGAGCCCGCAGTTGATCGGGCCGGTGACGGGGCCGTGTCCGGCATCCCAGTCCATTTTCACGGGTGTGCTCCGAATCGGTGTGGTGGTCAGGAGGAGGTGGTGCCGAGGTTGGTGGTGACGTCCCACATGCGTTCGCCGGCGGCGCCCTTGCGGGGGTTGCGGAGCCGGTCGAGGTCGACCTGGTGGAGGTTCTCGAACGCGGGCCGCAGTTCGGTGGCCATCTCGGCGGCCTTGAGCTTGAGGCCGTGGATCTGCCGCATGATTTCGATGATGCGCGGGTCGAGGGGGAAAGCGGCGTCGGCTTTCTCGACGCTGATCTTGATGGCTTCGGCTTCGAGGCGCAGGGCCTCTTCGAGGCCGGTGAAGTCCGCGCCGACCTGGAGCATGCCGGTGGGTTCGTAGGCGGCGGCGATACGCGCGGCCTCCATGGCGGGGGCGACGAAGTGGTGTCCGGACACGGGGCTGACTCCAGGAGTTGTGGTCGGGGGCGTGCTTGCGGGGCGCCGCACGCTGCCTGCGACGGCGGGTGGTTCGGGTGCGGTGGCGTTTTTGGCGGCGCGGTGTTTGCGGTGCCGCCCCCAGGTGTCGCGGAGCCGGGCGAGCGCGGCTTTGCGGTCGCGTTTGCGGAGGCCGGTCCAGGCTGCGGCGAGTACGGCGCGGAGTCCGTCGATGGCGCCGTGACGGATCTTCTTCGCGCGGGCGGCGGCGTTTTTCCGGGCCTTGACGGCGCGCTCGGCCTTCCACGCGGCCTTGGCGCCACGCCCCAGGGCTTTGGCGGAGCGCACGGCCGGGGATGCGGGGCCGAGGGTCCTGCGGGCGGCGGCAGCGGCGCTGTGGCCGACTGCGGCCAGGGTTTTGCGGGGCTTCGAGCCGGGTGCCGCCGCGTTGCGGGTGGTGCGGGCGACTGCGGCCTTCAGTGTCGGGGACGTCGGCGCCTTGTTCTTACGGTTCTTCTTGTGGGGCTTCAACAGTTTCGGCGTGTTGGCGTCGGCGGCATGACGGCCGCCACCGCCGCCGGGTGTGGCGCTTCCCGGTGCCGCCGACCCCTTCCCGGCACCGTGCCCGGTCGGGCCGGTGCCGCCGCCTCCGTGGCGCCTCGATCCGCCGGAAGCGGAATCCAGTCCACCTCCGCTGTGGCCGCCGCCACGGCCTGCCGCAGGGCGCCGTCCGCCAGCAGGCGAAGCAAGGCTCCCCCAGTTGGCGGTGGTGCCACCAGGGCGGCGCCCGCCGCCGCCAGAGCCGGCGCTACGACGGGCCGCCATGTTCCGCTTCACCGTGGCGCGGCGGCGCACGACAGAAGCCGTCACCCCGGCCGCCACGAGAGCGCCCGTGGCGGCCAGCGCCACGACGCCACCGGTGGCGTAGGCGGTCGTCGCCACAAGGGTGGTGGCGTTACCTGTTGCGGCGAGCGCCGGGGCCACCGGCAGGCCGCGTTCGGCACGGCGGCGGGTGCGGCCGGTCTGCTCGGGCGGCACCGGAACGGGCCACTCCGACGGCCATGCGAGGACCGGCGACGGGGGGGATGACGCCCCCTCTGCGGGAGTGCTGGGTGCCGCAACCGGTGCTGCCGGTTCGGCGGTACGGGCGGCCACAGGGGGCTCCTTCGTCAAGCCGATTCCTACTCCGGTCGGAGTCGGAATCGGAACGGGGATGGGGATCATGCGCTGATCAACACGACGGTCGGTTCCGACTCCGACCGGTCGGAGTCGGGATCGGAGTCGGAATCAGGAGGGGCTCTCATCCGTCGGTTCCGGTGAGAGGGCGAACGTTCTCCGATCCGAGGGCGGCGAGTTTCGGGTCGTCCTCTTCGATCTCGGTACGGAGCTTGTTCGCGTACTGGCGGGAGGTGTACCGAGACTTGATCCGGATCAGCTCGGCGATCATCTGGCTCTCCAGGGGCCGGGAGCTGAGGCTGCCGTAGAGGCCGCGGATCGCCTCCTTCGCTGCTTCACGGCTGCCGGGTGCGCTCTTCTTCCGGAGCGCCGCACGGGGCGCCTTGGTGGCGGCGCCACGAACGTGCCCTGTGGCGTCGGGCTGGGGCGCCACGGGGGCCTTGGTGGCGGGTGCTTCGTGGCGCACCTGGGGCACCATGGGGGCGTGCTCCGTAGCGTCGCCTGTGGCGCCCATTGGGGGCGGGGCTGGCGCCGTGGCGGGCATCGGCTGTGGCGCCTCGGATGCACCGTCAGCGGTCGCTTCGAGGCCGCCAATCGGAATGCCATATCGGCTCAGCCGCAGCGGGATCCGCGTCTCGACCGGAGCGGCCGTCCGCCACGCCCGCCCGTAACGGGCACGAAGCCGGACCCGGTAAACCAGCCGGTCCTGCTCGCGCCGGATCGCCTCACCGTAGGTGCGGATTTCCCACAACTTCATGCGCCGCCATAAGCGGAACGTCGGCCACGGTGCGAGGACCCAGCGGGACAGGCGCACGGGCTCGATATGCCGGTCCGCGGTGATGTCCGCGAGTCGGCCGACTGCGTGCCGGCCGGCTTCGACGGTGACGATGAACAGCACCGGGATAGAGGCGTGCATGGCCACCCCGAGCGGCCGGGGCCAGGATGCTGCGGCGTTGAACGCCACGGTCGCAGCGGTCAGCAGCCAAGCGGTCTGGCGGAGTAGCGGGAACGGAATGCGTTTCCAGGTGAGGAGCATGTCGAGGGCGAGGAGGACGACGATTCCGGCGTCGATGCCAATGGGGAACACGTTGGAGAACCAGCCGAAGCCTTGCTGGCGGGCGAGTTCCCGGACGGCGGCGTAGGACCCGGTGAAGCCGATTCCCGCGATGACGGCCGCGCCCACGGCGACTATGCCCACGAGCACATGTTGGGTGCGGGGCGTGCGCTGGGCGTCGGGGCTTGTCACGGTGGGTCCCTTCGGGGTGGTTGGGGTGCGGTCTGCGGTCGGTTGTCAGCGGGTGGTTGGCCAGTTGTGGCCGGGTGGCAGGGTCCGGGTTTCGAGGCCGTCGCGGAGGACGCGTGCGAATTCGTCGTCGTCGGGGAGGTCGGCTTTTGCGGCGGCGAGGAGGGCGTCGGTGAGCTGGTGGTCGGCGAAGTCCTGGCTGCGGTCGCGGCGGAATGTCATCTGTCGTTGTCGTCTTTGGCGGGCGGGGGCGGGGTCGGGAGGCTCATGGGGAAGGTGATGGTGTAGTCGCCGTCCGCCTCGTACTCGATGTCGCTGCCGGTTTCCGGGTTGGCCTGGCCCATGGCGGGCTCCTCTCGGTGGGTGGTGCAGGAGGGTCCTGGTCAGTCGAGGAGTTCGTCTTCGGTGAGGCCGCCGGGGCAGTCGTGGATGGCGACGCCGTCGCTGGTGATGATCACGGTGGTGGTGCCGTCGTCGTTCTTCTCGGTGGTGACGGAACCGCCGGGGTTCTCGGACATTGCTGCTCCTGGGGTGGGGGTTGGGGCCCGGCCCGCAGCGGGGGGTGTGACTGCGGGCCGGGGGCTTAGTGGGCGCCGGGGTGGAAGGCCCGGTCGTGGGTGGGGCAGAGGAGTGTGGTGGTGCAGCAGGTGGGGGCTTGCTCTTCGCGCACGGGTTCGGGGTTGGGCCAGTCCTGGGCGGTGGCGTAGTCGGCGTCAGCGGCGGCGTGTTCTTCGGCGGCGGTCATCACCAGCCCCTGACGGTCATGGCGAGCCTGCGGTCGTGCGGGTCGGCGGGCAGCGGCGGGAGTTGCACGGGCTTCGCGGCGATCGCCCGCTCCAGGGCGGCGTCCTCCGGACTACGCGGGGCCGGAACCGGCTCGGAGTCGGCGGTCATGCTGCCGCCCCCTGCGCCCACTGCCGGTACTCGTCGTAGCCCTGCCGGTCGCGCAGCAGGTATGCGGTCTCCGTCTCCACGCGCAACCGGGCCGCATCCACCGCGGGGGCGGCCTTCGGCTGGCACACGTGGGCACTGCCCGAGAACGCGGCGTGGCACTCCGGGCACACCGTCAGATTCGAACGCGAGCTACGGACGCGGCGCAGCAACTCATCCGCATCCGGGTCCGAATCGGTCGGGGCGGAGGCGGAGGGGTGGACGAAGGACGCGGCACGGTGAGCCGCCGCGTCGGCCCGCGACACAGGCGCGGTGCTGTTCTGGGGCGTAACGTTCATGTCGATCTCCCGGTTGCTTCGAGGCTTCGGGTGGTCTGGCCCCGGTCGGCGTTCGTAGCGCCGACCGGGGCGTCTTGCGTTCTAGGCGGCGTCGCCCAGGGCGTTATCGGCGCTGGCTAGTGCGTCTTCGGGGATCCTGATCGATCCGCCGCCGCCCTTGATCGGCGTGCCGGGAACAATCGGCTTCCCGTAGCGGACGGCGGGAAGGCGGCCGTCTGCGATCCAGCGGTACACAGTCGCGGGATGAACCCTTAGGCGGTCGGCGACCTCCTTCACGCGCAGCACGTTGACTCCCATCGCAGGCTTCGACTTCTCTTGCGTTCATCTAGATAACCATCATGTCCTCTAGATGTCTAGCGGGCTCATGGGCACACAAAAGAGCCCCCGCCCAACAGAGTTGGAGGGGGGCTCGCGAACCGGCGACCTAGGCGGGGAAGTCGTACTCCAGCACGTATGCGTAGGCATTCAGCAGCATGTCGTTGACCTCAACCGGGATCCCGGTGTCGTCGTAGGCAATGCGGGTGATCTCAAGCACGGGGGTTGCGGGCGGCAGGGCAAGGTCATCCGCCTCTTCCTTTGAGGGCATACGGGCTCGCAGCGCTTCTGTGAATCTCGCCGGGGCATGCCCGATGTCGGCGAGGCGTGCATAGATACCACCGGGGCCGGTGTCCAACTGGGTAATGGCCGTGCCCTCAACCAGCGACGACGGCAGGTAGGACACAGCCCGTTGCACCGGGTGGTCGGCGAGCAGGAAGAGGCGATCACGCTTCCAGACGTACTCGTTCTCGCTGACGCTGAGTTGCCTCGCAATAGTCGGGGTCGCCGGGATCTTCTCAATCTGCACCCGCTGAGTCATGTCGTCGGCGCGCTCTTCGAGATCCATCTCCCAGATGGACCGCCCCGACCCCCACTGCTCCGCCGCGAGGCGCGCTGGCGAACGTCGCGGAAGGGGTCGATACGTGCGCGGGTACACGCCTCGCCCCTGGACGGCGACCGTCAGACCTTGGTCCTGGAGTGCCTGCAATGCCTGCCGGGCGGTCCCCATGGCGACGTCATACTGCTCCATGATCTCTTCTTGTGACGGGAGCCTGCCGTCCGGCTTCAGCTCGCCTCGCTCGATTTTCGCGCGCAGATCACCCGCGATCGTTCTGTAGCGCGGCTCGTGACCTTGCGGCTGGCGTGGCACCCGTCCTCCTTCATGAGACCTCTAGATGACAAAGCTACAGGTGGCCGCCCGGCATCGGTCAAAGGAGTCATGCGACCAACGCGAAAGATGCAAACAGAGGTTGACAGTCATCTAGATAACTCTATTGTTGTCTACATCACAGATGACGGCCTTTGAAGCGGGAGCCTCCGTGCACCTTCACAAGCGATCGCAAGCCAGCCATCCCGGACCGGACTGGATGCACGAAGTGCCGCCGGATCTCTACCCGCGCCAACTCATCTCGCCCCGCTACCTCGGTACGGCAGGGAGCTGCAAGCGGCCAGAGCCCGGCTTCTACTACTACGTGGACGATTGGGAATCGGACTACCCGATCTCATTCGGGCTTGAGGTGGTCCGGCACGTTCCCCGACGCCGCAACAAGCAGGTCCCCACCGCCCTCTACCGGCTCTTCGACACCGAGGGCCGCCTGCTCTATGCGGGCATCAGCGATGACCCCGACCGCCGGTGGCGTCAGCACGCCGACGACAAGTCGTGGTGGCCCCAGGTGGCCAGCAAGACCGTCGAGTGGTTCGACACCGAACCCGAAGCGCGCGCCGCCGAGACTGCTGCGATAAAAACCGAACTGCCGGTCCATAACAAGAGCAACGCTGCGTCGCCGATGTCCCTCTCCGCGACTTGGCAGCAGGCTGAGGTCGAGCGGAGCTACGCGAAGGGCGCTCCCAGTCTCATCCGACAGGTGACAGACGTCCTCCGCGCCGAAATCCTGGCTGGCTACATGAAGCCTGGCGACCGGCTGCTCTCGCGCTCCGAGATGGCCGATCACCTTGGCGTCAGCGCCATGACCTGCACGCTGGCGGCGCAGGCGCTGGCCACCGAGGGCCTAGTGAGACCGCAGGGGCTCCGCGGCGTGTACCTGAACGCCTACGAGCCCGACCGGTGTGACTAGGTGTACCGATCGGCGCGCGTTTCGGTCATGGATCATCGCTGCCGCGCGCTTCGCCCCGTCTGGGCGCACTCGCACCACCAGGCAATTCACTCGGAGTGATCACTCAGGGCTGCCAGAGGTCACGGAGAAGACATATAACTTTCGGCAATCAGGGGCGCGATCCTGCTGGTGCGTTTTGGCGGGTTGCCTACTCGCCGGGGATGATCCGAACGGCGAATTCCAGCCGTCTCGCCACAACGGGTACGGCTCGGAGCTTCTCGGAGGCTCTCGGTGAGCCGTAGTGAGTACCAGGGAGGACAGCGGCGCGTGGAACGGGAGGTGTACGCCCGCATCAGGCGGGTGCTAATCCCTTGGCACATCGAGGCGTCGCCCGATTTGATCGGCTCGCTCCGGTCGCCGTCTCACGTCGTTGTAGCGTCCTTCGTGTCGGTCCGGAAGCGGCGACTTCAAGACAACGATCTAGGGCGGAAGGTCCCTAGGCGGTGCGTAGTTGTGCGTATCGATCGATCCCGGAAGTCAGCGAACGGCACAGGTCAGCAGGTCGTGTCGCCACATAAAACACACCCTGAGCTGCGCAAACAGTCAACCTATAAGCGTCAATCTAACGCGGATCTAACATCCGGTTTTGATCACCGCGTGCTTGGCCGGTCTTAGCGTCAGGCCGGAGAAGAGCACAACGGCCGGGGGCTCTGACCTCCCCGGCCGCTGCAAGACCAGCGGGTTGCACCCCGCCAGTCGATGAGTCCCAACCTCTACGAAAGGACTTCGCTATGGAGTCTACGGCCCTCGGCATGCCCGCAGCCGCCCCTGAGGCGGCCGCTCCTCCCCCGGCTTTACCCGCTCCTGCCTCGTCGCCTGTTCCGCGCCGTTGGTTGCGCCGTATCCACGGCGGCGGTGTGATCACCGAATCGTGCCCTTCGTGGTGTGTGGCCACCCATGCGCATGACCAGGGCGGGATGGTGGGTGACCTGACGCACGACTCGGCGGCCGTGGCGATGCGGCTGCCGATGCGGGTTCAGGGCGGTGTGGACGCGGTGGCGTGGCCGGTGCTGTCGGCGATGGTCCGGCAGTGGCCGTACGAGGACGACGGCGACAGCCCCCGCGAGCCGCACGTGTCGTTCGAGCCCAGCCCTGACGAAACCCTGGAGCTGGACGCGGACGGCCTGGCTGCGGTGATCGACCAGATCCGTGCCCACGCCGACCGGCTGGAGCAGGTCCACGCCCAGCTCCTGGCCGCCGTTGCCGAGCACAAGGCGGAGGTAAGCCTGTGAGCATCGAGCGCTTTACGACCGACGAGTTCGACATCGAACTACGCCCGGACGGCGACGCCTTCAAGGTGGTGGCAGCGGGCGTGGCCCGCGCGCTGGGTTTCCACTCGGCGAAGGACATGCTGCGCACCGTCCCGGATGCCGAGAAGGGGTGGGAGACAGCTCCCACCCCTGGCGGCGAGCAGCAGGTCTGGCATCTGACCGAGCCCGGCTTCTATCGGGTCATCGGGCAGCGGCAGGCGAACCGGGTGAAGGATCTCGGAGTGCGCGAGCAGGTCGAACGGTTCCAGTCCTGGGTGTATGGCGTCGTCCTGCCGGGCCTCCGCAAGGAGGCGAATCCCGGCACTCCCCCGCTGGAGCTTCCTCCGCCGTCCGGTGTTCTGCCGTACCGGGATCAGGCGGAGTTGCTGGTGTTGCTGCGGCCGGTTCTGCCGGAGCCGTATGCGGTGGCAACGGGCAAGGTCATCATGGCGCGGGCGATGGGTGAGGTTCCGGCGCTGGAGTCGTCGGAGACGCCGTTGTACGCCGCAGTGTTCCTCGCGGAGCAGGGCCACAAAGCCAAGACCGTGGCGAAGTTCCAGTCCGGGTTCGGGGCGCGCGTCTCGAACCGGTACTTCAAGGTCCACGGGCGGCGTCCGGGCAAGGTGCCAGGCCCGGCCGGGTCGCGGATCGACAAGGTCGTCGCGTACACAGAAGACGACCGGCCGCTCCTGACGCAGGTGTACGCCGAAATGGCCGACGTCATCAACATGTTCGAGACCGGCGGCCAGCAGGCCATCGGGGCGTGAGCACGAACTGCCCGCCACCGTGGGGTGGCGGGCAGTTCCATGCGCGGATTAGGTCAGCGGTCGGTCCAGCCCGCCGTGGGGTGCGCGGCGGCGAACGCACGCCGGGCCTGCCGCCTCTTCCACGCCCTCCAGGCGGCCCGGGGGAGCTCGAAGTACACCAGTCGGCAGGGCCAGTACAGCCCGTACAGAAGCACCCACCAGAGGAGCATTACCGGCGCCACGAGCGTCCCGCCGGGTGTGCCCGATGCGCGTGAGCGGCGCCTGCGCCGCCCGGACGTCACCGGCACCGACACGCGAATCGGACCCAGGCCGCCGGACAGTCGAATTCCCATTCCCAACCCCCAATGCTCGAACGCTGCTTCCCCGTGCGGCGCTCAGCCGACGGGCTTCCAGGTTCCGCACTCCTGCGACGTGAAGAGGTCGTCAGACGGCAGAATCGTGACGGTGATCTTTGTGGCGGCGGTGGCGAAGTTGTTGTCGATGATGTCGCCGTTGGCCCTGGTCCGTTCCCAGTAGCAACCTTCGAGGTCGCCGGTCGTGCGATAGGTGCCGGGCGGAACGGTGTCGTCGGCGCGCTTCGATGTGACCTTGTAGGTTCCGCTGCCGATGTACACCGGGTAGTGGCCGGACACGGCCTGCTTGACCGTCTTCGTCCATTCCGGGCAGAGCAGGGGGATGCCTGTCTTGAGGATGTTCATCTGGCCCGACGACGTGGCCTGGCCTTCAGCGAGCCACTGAGCGGGGCCGTTGGCAGCCTGGTCGGGCAGGGAGTCGCACATGTCCTGGACGAAGTCGGCTGGCGTGGCGTAGAGACTGTCGGCGTCGTAGGGATCGTCGTAGGAGTCGTCGTCCTCGGCTGCGGGATCGTCGAGAGTCCAGCCGTGGTCTGCGGCGATCGTGTTGATCTTTTCTTCCGGAGTGGGCGGCGTGGTGGTGGCCGGCGTCGTCGGGGCCGGCACGGTGGTGGCCGCTGGTGCTGCGGCGGTGACGGTCGCGGCGGGGCTCGCCTCGGCGGTGGAGGCACGGTCCGGCCGGGTGCCAGCGTCGCTGCCTCCGCAACCTGCGGCGAGCGCGGCCACGGTGAGCGTCACGGCACCCGCGGCGAGGCGCCTGGCGGCTCTCACAGCTTGTCTCCGGCCTGGTCGTATTCCTTGGCCTGTGACGGGGTGAGGAGGTGGCTGATGCGGAGGACGGTGGTGCCGTGGACGTAGTCGTACTCCGATAGTGCGGGCAGGCCCTTGGTGACGGTCTGGATGTAGTCGGCGCGGGCCTGGGCGTCGGCGTGGTTGCCGAAGACCTCGATGCCGCCGCCGCGGGTCACGTCGTCTTTGTCGAGGCCGTCCAGGTCGGCTGCCTTGAGCCTGCTGTCAGCGAATTTGATCGCGGACGTGTACTGGTGGGGGCGGCCCATAAGGTGGTTGCCGTCGTTGGCTTCGGTGACGACGGCGGTGATGCTGGTCGTGGGCACTGCGGTGTGGATGGTGCGGTAGGCCGCGCTGGCGTCGCCGTGCTGAGCCTTGCTGGCCCCTGTGGTACCGCTGCTCTTGCTGTCGCCGTCGTCGCTTCCCCCGCAGGCGGTGAGTGTGAGCAGGAGTCCGGCGGCGAGCATGGCGAGGCTGGTTGTGCGGGTGTTCATGGTTCCCCCCTGGTGCGGTTGTGGGGGGAGCTTGGCAGGCCGGGGGGCTGGCTCGGGTGGGTGTGACGCAGTCGTGACCGTTGATCACTGATGACCGTTTCTGATCATCCCGGTCGCGTTTGTCACGACACTGCAACTTGCCCGGTTACCTGCTGGTACGCCTGCGATGCTCCCCGCCTCAACCGCACCGCCTTGGGGGCACCATGTCGCAGCAGCAGCCAGGCCAGCAGTGGGGCACGCCACCACCCGGAGGGCCAACACCGCGTCGGCGCATGTCGAAGCGGAAGCGGATCGCCCCGTGGTCGACAACCGGGGCGGTCGGGTTCCTGGTGCTGATGTTCATCATCGGCACAGTCGGCGGTCCCGCGAAGAAGAACACCAGCGCCGAGGCGACGCCGAGCCCGTCGGTGAGCAGCAGTCCGAGCCCTGTCGCGACCGTAGCTCCCGCGACCACTGCGGCCCCGGCAAAGACCGCCGTGGCGACGACGAAGGCACCACCACCGCCCAAGCCGAAGCCGACTCGGACCGGGTGCGGGCCGATCCGCGACGTAATCATCTGGATGCGCGTTCCGGACCTGCCCGACGGTGCCCAGGTCGTCGGCAACTGGAACCAGGCCGACTGCCGAAGCACCTTCGACACCCTGCCTGACGAGTCACCGACCGGCCCAGGTTTCTGCACAGAGGCGGCGTGGGTCAGCGACAATCCCGGCTACGACGCCGACGCCACCCCTGCGAAGCGGCCGAAGAAGGTCCAGGTGAGCGCTGGCCCGGCGTGCTGACGCCACAGGGTGGTTGCCAGTTCGAGTGCGCACGGAGGCCGACAGTGCCACCCTGGTGCCATGTCTGAGACGTGTCCGGCCTGTCACGGTCAGCGAGTGACGACGCACACCACCGTTGAGGTGGAACTGGACAAGGACGGCAACCAGGTGTCGCATGTCCGTGAGTACACGGCGTCGTGCAATACCTGCGGCGGTACCGGCACGGTCGGCTAGGAGGCCAAGGTGCGAAGCGTCTACTGCTGCGTGATCTGCGGGGTTCACTACCTGCCGCCCGAGGGCATGGTCTACCCGGAGTCGGGTGTCGTGGCGTCCCCTGCGCACTGTGCCAGCCCTGTCTGTACGAAGGCCGCGCGGGACGGTGAGGCGGGGCTGCCGCTGGCGATGCTGGAGACGCTGGCGCTCAAGGCCGCTGAGGAGCAGCAGGCCGTCGATCGCCGCGTCCGGCGGGGCCGTGGGCGCCGGGCTGGTGCGGCGCCCGGAGGCGGCCGCAGCAAGCTCCGCTGACCCCGACAGCAGCAAGCCCCCAGCCGGTGTCGGCTGGGGGCTTTTCCGCCGCCCCGTCCATGGGGGCGGAAGGGGCGGCGGGCCGGGGCCGTCCGGTAACCAGCCGGGCGCCATCAGCTCACCCCGTCCGCGGTGGCCGTTCAGGGGAAACCGAGGGCAGCGCGTCAGGGGCGGGATCAGGCTGCCACCGGGGCATAGGCGGACGCGGGCGGTGTGGAGTATTGCGCTCCGGGCGACCATGGGTGACCGGATGCGACCAAAACTGACCACGCGGGCAGCAAGCGACTCCCGGCTCATTGAGGCTGGGGGCTTTGGTGTGCGCGGGGTCAGGCGTCGAGTCGCTCCGCCAGGGCGCGGTCGAGCCTCTCGCCATCGAGGGCGACGCTTCCGTCCGGCGCGATGATCGCCATCCCGGCGAGCCTGCCCGCTTCCTCACCCCACGCGAGGAAGCCGATCGCCTCTTCGAGGGTGGGGAACTCTTCCTCGCCGGGATGGTGGTAGGTCAGGTAGCGCGCGATCCATACCTCGTTCATGCGTTGCTTCGCATGGTGGGTCGGACGACGTTGCGCAGGGCGGACCCGATGGCGGCAACGTTCTCGGTGAGGCGGCGGGCGGCCTCTTCGGATGTGATGCCCGACGCCAGCAGGGCGACGCGGGCGTTCACGGTGCGCGGCGCCTGCGCGTGGCGGTCGAGTTGGTGGCGGGCTCGGTCGGCGTCCGGGTACGGGCGGTAGGCCATGTCAGCTCTCCTCGGCGGGATTGGGCTTCCGTGCTGCCGACAGTTCCTTGCGGAGTGTCTCGGCGTCCTCGCGGAGGCTCCGGATTTCTTCGCGGAGCGCGGGGACGAGGGCGGGCGGCACTAGTTGCCCGGCTGGCTTGCCTCGTCGGGTGATCTCGTACTCCGCGTCGTGGTGCTGGGTGCCGTCCAGGAGGTCGGCGATCTTCTTTCGGGCCTCTTCGACGGGGACCTTCTCCGGCTCGGTCATGTCAGGAGTGTAAGGGAGTGGTGGTCCGTAAGGAACTGTCAGTTGATCCCGTAGGGACCTTGCGAACCTTACAGTTCTATCTGTAAGGTTCGTAGGGACAGCAAGGAACAACTGGGGGATTCAATGGCCCGTACCGTCCGCACGATCCGCCGCAGTATCCGTGCCGCGCTGCGCGCTGGCCGCCACCTGGTGACGGCGGTGCGGGGCCGCCACTACGGGCTGCTCGTCCGCCTGTACGCCGCGATCGACACCGCGGCCACCGTCCGGATCACGTACCGGGACCGCGACGGGGTCGGCAGTGTGCGGGCCGTCCAGCCCCGAAGCCTGTGGCTCAGCAGCGACGGGGCTGTCCTCGTCACCTGCCACGACCTGCTGCGGGACGACCGTCGCGACTTCCGCACCGACCGCATACTCATCGCCGCCTAGAAGGCAATCATGGCCAACATCGAACTCCGCAGTGCACCGGGCGGCCCGGTCGTGTGGGTCCTCAGTAAGGGCGAAGACAGTGAGGGCGGCGACGTTCTCGGCGTTTACGCCAGCAAGGACGCCGCTAAGGGAGCGTTTGCCGAGGCCGCTCGGTCCATTCCGTTCGACCTCGACGGGGCCTGGCAGGACGAGGAGACCGGCGCGGTCCATGCACATGGCGGCTGCGACTGGGTGACGCTCGGACCGCACCCGCTGATCACCCGAGCACAACTCACATGACCGCCTCCGCCCTCCCGCTGGCCGAGGACACGCCCGCTCAGGTGGGGGCTGAGGACCGGCGTTACTGGACCGAGCGCTGGGACGACGAGCCCGACACCGAACCCGAAGCCGCATGACCCCCGCGCCCATCCGGTACACCGGAATCACCACAACCTGGGAGGAAGCCATGAGCGAGGACTGGGGTATGCCCGAGCAGTTCGGCGCGATCTACGAAGTGCCCGCCGGGGAAGCCTGTCCCGAATGCCCGTGCTGCACGAGGCGGTTGTGCGAGGCCGGGCGCAAGGTCGTCGGCGGCTGCAATTCTGCCGCCGCTGGCGGGGACCGCGATTTGGTCGCCAACTGCACGTGTGGTGTCGGTGCGGGTTCGGAGACCGCAGTGTGGCAGGAGCGGGAGGCCGTCCGCCGGGCCGAACGGAAGGCGCGCATGACCAAGGGCAGCACCACCCAGTGACGCCCGCCACCTGCCGTCTGACCTGCATGTTCCTGGTCGCCGCAGCGGTCAACACCCTTCCCTGGCGGGCCAGTTCGCGAGATACTGAAGCATTACATACCGGGAGAAATTATGACCGATGACCTAATCGCCGACTGCGCAGAATGCGGCGCGTCCATTGGCTGGGTCGAGTGCCCCAGCGGCAGTTGGTGGTCCCACCGAGTCCACCCCGCCAAGGATCACGACGCTCACCCGGTGAGCTGCCCCCGCTGCAAGGGGTCCGGCATCGACCCGGTGTACTCCTACCCGGCCGAAGGCCCGTCGTACTACAGCATGGGCGAGCCGGAGTGGCTGGAACCGTGCATTGCCTGCCAATACCCGCAGGCAAAGGTGATGTCATGACTGCCCCTGGCCTAGCTCACCGCATAGCCCACCTTCTGCGCTCCACCCCGTCCGCCGGGTGGACGTACACGCCGGGCCAGGAGAAGTGGGATCACCACAAGGGCGGCGGCAACCCTGGACACAGTTACTCGGTGACCTGCGCTCTCTGTGTTGGCGACGTGGACGCGCTGGCCGCCGCCGTGCTGCCGCTGGTCGCGGCCGTCAGCCCCGCGCAAGTGGTCGCCGATGACGCGTGGGGCACGGTGTGGTTGCACGGCAAGTGGCGGTACCTGACGAAATGCATGACCACCCAGGAGCGGGAGCACGCCGCCGCCTGCGTGGCTCGCTGGTCGGCCCGGCTCGCCGAGATCGACGGCGACCCAGGCCGCCCCGAGCCCGATGGGCTGCGCTGGTGGAGGGAGGCGTCATGACCACCGTCCTGCCGCCCGTCGCCCTGCCGCCGCCGGGTCCGGCTCTGGTGCTGCATCAGGCGGCGGCCAGGCTGCGAGGGGCGGCGGAGGCTGCCCAGGCGAGGCAGGCGGAGGATGACCGCCCGCCGGAGCGCTGGTACGCCGACCTGGACAACGCGCTCGGCGGCCCCATCGGCATCCTGTGCGGCCTCCTGTCGCCCGAACTGGCCCTGGAGTTGTGCGACTGGCTGGACGCGACCGCCGTGGAAGCCGTGCGGCACGCTGCGGGCGGCTGGGGCAACCTCCAGGAAGAGATCACCGACGGCTACCCCACCGCCATCGCCCGACGAATCCTGGAGGCGGTGTGACCACCGATGCGCACTATCCCGGCGGACCCCTTGACGGGGCGCACCCCGGCCTGGCGGACAACTGCCCCGATCCGGTGTGCGTGAAGCGGCGAGCGCGGCCCGACATCACGGTCCGGCCGACCCGGTTCGAGGTGTCGCTGCTACCAGAGGACGACATCAACTACCCGGTGTTCGTGGTCGCCGTAGAGGCGCGGGGCCGTGGTCGATGGGCTGTCATCCGGCACCGTAAATGCCTCGGTGCCAACGGCGAGTGGTCCTACGAGTCGATCCCTTCCGAACGCGAAGACGAGTGGCTGGACGCCCACCGCTTCGATCTGGAGACCGCCAAACGGCTGGCCATCGAGGCGGCACCCGGCATCAGCGTCAACGGGATGACCGCCGCACAGGCGGTCGCACGGAAGGAGACGCCGTGACCATCAAGCCCGCCCTACCCGAGGGCATGTTCGACCCGTTCCCGCGCATCCCCGTCGACACCAGCGACGGCAGTCCGTTCGCCCAGATCCTTCGGGTCGGGCTCCCTGCGGCAGATAACTGGACGTTCGGCCCTGACGGGCCCTATGAGTCGCCCGGCCAGACTGGTGCTCAGGTCACGCGAGCGCAGGTGACGGAAGTGCTGCTGCACCTGCTGGAGCTGGGCTTCATCGACATCGACGTGGAACGGATGAAGGCCGCCCCTGGTTGGCCAATGCAACGGGAGCCGACCCGAGGCGAGCCCAATGACCGATGACCTCGACACCCCCGTGGCGTCCAGCCGCTTCTTCCGCTGGGCTGACGTCGACTGGCCGTGGTGGCGGCCCCTTTGTCTCGTCGGCTGGCGCGACGGCGACGAGAACTGCAACCGCACCATCGGCATCCGCTGGGGACACGGCGCCCAGTTCGTCTGCCTGAACGTGCCGCTGCGCCAGGAACCCCACGACGGCTGCCGGATGCCGTCATGAGCGCCGTCCCGGTCTGCGGCGACCGCCACGCCGTCCTCGGCCAGCACATCACCTGCACCGAACCGCCCCTGCACCGCGGCCCACACAGCGGACCGGGCGCTGACGGCATCGTGGGCGCCGCCTGGTGCACGCTGCCCTGCCAGGGGCGTCTGTGCCGCGGTCCCTGCCACCCCGACGACCCCACGGCCCACTAGCCGGCCTTCTTCCGCGCTGCCTTCTTGGCCGTCGCCTTCCTGGCGGCGGTCTTTTTCGCGCTGGCCTTCCGCTCCCCCATGTGATGGACGTCGGCGTCCTCCCCGCGGTCCGCGCGCGCCTGGTCCGCAGCGGCCTTGAGTGCGGCCATGAGGTCGACGGGGCCCGCGGGGTCGGAGCGGCGCTTCGGCTCACGCTTCGGCAGATCAGCATGCTCGACCTTCGCCGTGACCAGATCCGCAACAGCCGCTGCGTACTCGTCATGAAACGCCGCCATGTCGGTGTCACCGAGCGCCGTCACATAGTCGAGAGCAGCCTGAAGCTCATCCTCCGACAAGTCCACCTCACCGCGGGGCGCGGCGTCGCCGGCGGCGCGGAGTTCGTCGGGCCAGCGGAGGCGTTGCAGGACGAGGACGTCGCCTGCGGCGTAGACGACGCCGAGGTTTTCGCCGCCGCGGATCGCGTACTTTCCGACGGCGGCTTTGCCGGAGCGGGCGAGGGCTTCCCGCATGAGGACGTAGGGCTTCTTCCCGGCCGGGCTGCTGGGGGTGAGGAAGTAGGGGCGGTCGAACATCTCGCCGGGCACGCTGGCGAGGTCGAGGAACCCGGAGACCTCGATGGTCTTCGCCGTCGGCAGCGGCAGCTCGTCGAGTTCGGCGTCCGTGATGGGGACGAGGGTGCCGTCGGCGGCTTCGTAGGCGCGGCCGATGTCGCCCTGCTCCAGGGTTTCGCCGTCGATCTCGCAGGTCTTCCGGTACTTCACGGGGCCCATGTCTGCGGTGTGGACCTGCCGGAACGCGATTTTGTGGGATGAGGAGGCGCTGACGAGCTGCACGGGTATCGCGACCAGTGCAAACGTCAACGTCCCGGACCAGATCGGCGACGGCATACGCGCTCCCTCAGCTCGCCCCCACGGCCAGGCTAAGGCGGGAACCGGAAAGGTGCAGGTCGGGGTGGTGCAGGTGAGGAGGACCACCGCTCATCCTTCGGGCAGCGTGTCCTGCTCGATCTGGAACCGTCCGGGGCCGCGCACGGGCCGCTCGCCGAGCTTGCGGCGGCAGTCGTCGCCCATGCCCCGGCGGCGGGAGGCGGCGTCCGTGAGCGGATGAGCGCAGAGGCCGCACCGAACAACACGAGGTCCCGCCGCTGGCTCCTCAGGGAGGCCAGGCAACGGGGAGGGGTTCGCTGTGGTCACGGGCGCTTGTTCCGGTGGAGGGCGCGTTCGTGGCCGAGGCTGATGATGAACATCGACAGAACGAGCCCGCCAGCAATTCCTGCGACCGCCCAGGACCGAAGTAGGACGGCGGCGATGATCACGAGGACTGCTGCGAACCCTGGTGCGCTCTGGGCTTGCCGCCAAATTGCCGCGTCGGCCTTGGCGAACTCCCACCTGTCGTAAAGCTGGGCCGCCGCGCACGGCGCACACAGCGGTAGCAGGTGGGAGGTCTGGCCGTTGCTCCAAATACTGACCCGAGCCACGGACGTGTGGCCGTCCACGTCGCACGCCCGGGTGAGGTAGTCCGGGTGGGCGATGTTGCAGGGGCAGGCGCATCCCGGACCGAGGGGTCCGCGTTCAAGGGAAAATCCGCCGGGACGCCATACGGTCTGGCGTTCATCTTTCCCATCGAGGCCGGGCGCGGTGTAGCCGTCGAGGTCGCGTTCCATGTTTCCCCCCTTGGTGCGTGGTGCGGTCATCATGTCGCGCTGGCGGGTGCTGCGGGTGGTTTCCGTCCGCCTTTGCATCGGTTGGTGCTGGCGGTGGTGGGGCAGAACCAGGGCTGGTAGTGGCGGGTGATGAGGCCGCCTGGGGTGAGAGTGCAGGGCTGGCCGCACGCCGGGCATCTGGCCGTGGGTGGGCCGGTCACGGTTGGCGGTCCGCTCGTTTCTGGTCCTGCCAGGTGATTCGCAGGTTGCGGAGTTCGTCGCAGAGCCCGTCGTAGTAGGAGTGGGCTCGGATGTAAGCCTTCTTCGCATCCGCGATGTCGGCTTCAAGGCGCCGTCGCAGCGCCTCGTACTCCTCCTCCGTCATGACATGTCCTTCCCGGTGAGGGTTTCGAACCATCGCCAGAGCCCGTCTTCCCAGTACTCGATGCGCGCCTCACTGGCGGGGCTGTCGGTGCCGAGGCTGGCGCGGACGAAGGTGTACGCCTTGGTCTCGCTGGTGTGGTCCGACTGGGCGGCCACATCGGGGCCGGTGAGGATGACCCGCCACGGCTTCGACGGGCGGCAGGCGGTCACCGTTCGACCTGGGGTACACGGTGGGACTCGGCGAGGCTGGTGCGGGCGTCGGCGGTCATGACGGTCTCCTCATAGATCCTGAGTAGCGCTCCTTGATTGCGCTGCTTCAATCAAGCTACCGCCCTCCGCTGTCCACCGCAACCCTGTTGCGGTACCTTGATGCCATGACAGCGACCGAGCCCCAGCCGCCGACCCTCGACGACATCGCCGCCGCAGGGGCCCGGCGCAAACGCGACGCCGACCGCCTCAAGAAGTCCAGCGAAGAGCTGAAAGAACTGGTCCTCGCCGCCCTGCGCGACGGTGCACACCGACCCACCGAGGTCACCAAACGGTCCGGGTGGACGGCCGCCTACGTGCGGAAACTCGCCCGCCAGGAGGGCATCGAACCGGACGATCGGTACCGCAGCCGAGCCGAACAGATGAAGGCGCGCGCCGCCGACGCTGCACCGCCCGCCCCCTGACGTCACCGCCCGGCCGTCCGGTCGTGGCAAGGACACACGCACGCCGCGCCACAGAATTTGCACTGTGCTGGCTTCTTCGCCCCGGCCTGCCCAGTCTTGCCCTGGCAGTAGGCGTGCTCACCGTGCAGGCAGCCGGTGGACAGGTAGGCGTGGGGGGCGCCCGGCTGCTCGCTTCGGGGTGTGGGTGTCGGGCCGGTCACGATCCGCTCCCGTCGGCCTGGTCGGCGGGCGGGGCGAGGGCGGTGCGGAGGCTGGTGGCGATGGCCCCGTAAAGCTCCCGGTCCGGGACTTTGAGGGCCGCGTCGGCGAACTGGTCAAGCTGGGCGGCCACTTCCCGGACGCGGGTGATCGCAGCCTCGGCGGTGTATGCGCGGAGGTCGGACCGACCGCGCTCAGCGGTCCGTGCCTCCAGTTGCTCCCATCGGCGGCGGGCCATGGTGATGAGTTCGGGCCAGTCGATCTCCGGCCGCGTGTGGAGCGCCTCGGTGAGCTGCGACCGCATCGCGGCGAGTTCTTCGGTGAGCCGGTCGCGCTCCGCCTCGGCGGTTTCGGCGCGCATGGTCTCGGCGTAAGCGGCGTCGAGGGTGCGGGCGCACCCGCCGCAGGTGGTCTCCCAGGTGATGCGGTTGCGGTAGTCGGCCAGCTCGTCCAGGAGCGGCTGTACGACGGTGAGTGCTACGTCTGCGAGTTCGTGCTCGGTGAGCCCGATCTCGGTGCCGGTGATGGGGCGGCCGAGGTAGTCGACGATCGGCGGAACGGTGCGGGTCTTGAGGGCATTGCGGAGGGCCGCGCCGATGCGGTCGCGGAGCGTGCCGCCGGCCTGGGCGGGCCTGGTTGTGGGGGCGGTTTCTGACCGGCCGGACGGGGCGGGTACCGCCTCCGTGGGCAGTGCTGCCCGCCCGGCATCGGTGAGCGTCAGCCTGCGGCCCTTCCCCGGCTCGTGCTGGCCGCGCCTGATCAGGCCGCGCTGCATCAGGCCGCGCAGGGTTGCCGTGGCGTATCTGGTGCCCTGCCAGGGGCTTCCGGGGTCGCGGCCGAAGTACAGGGTGCGGGTGGCGGTGGCGGCGAGGGCTTCGCGTTTGGCGGGGCTGAGCGGTGCCGGGTTGGTGTGGCCGGTCACGGGCGGGGCTCCTCGGAGGTGGGCTGGTGTACGGCGACGACGGCGCTGGTGGTCGTTCGGCGGACGGTCCGGTAGGTGTGGTGCGGGTGGTCGTCCATGAACCACGCCGCTTCGGCCAGGGCCTGTTCAGGAGTGGGTTCCGGGCCGATGCTGTCCACGACCCACCGGTCGTCGCCGATCGCGCGTTCGATGACGTACTCGACGTGGACGGGGTGCGCCTCGGGCAGCGGGTCCGGCGTGGTGTCAGGCATGGGGCTGCTCCCCGGCGGCGGCAGGGATGAGGTGGGGCTGGGCGACCGCTTCGGCTGCGGCGCGGGCGAGGTCGGCGTACTCGCCGCCGGACAGGCCCACCGCCTCACCGCGGTGGAGCATCGCCAGGGCGTTCGGGCCGAAGTGGACCCGGACCTGGCGCAGGGCGGGCTCGATCAGGTCGGCCAGCTCGGTGACCGTGAGGCGGTCGCCGACGATCGCGGGCATCCCGTCGTCCATCAGACGGGTCCGCATCAGGGTGACGGCAGGCTCGGCCTCGGCGGCGTACTCGCAACGGCCCCAAGTGAGGGTGTGCACTCCGCTGGTCCGGCAGTCGCGGCTACAGCCGTCGAAGTCGGCTGACTCGGGCATCGTCTGCTCCTTGGGTGGTGGTGTGGGGCCACCCCCGGGGGCGGCGGGGGCGGCGTGGCGGGGGTGCAGTCGTGCTTGCGGATCCGCCCGTCACGGTTCGGCTGGTACAGGTGCTCGCACCCCGGGCACGGGACGGGGACGGCCCCGGGCTCGATCAACCACACGACGTCGGTGTCGAGGTCGAGCCACACGAGCAGGGTCACCAGGGCGTCGGCTTCGATGGAGTGGCCGAGGCCGAGGCGGGAGAACGTGGAAATCGGCAGACCGGTTTCGCGGCCGACGGCCCGCCAGGACATGCCGCGCTCACGGCGCCGGGCATCGAGCCGGGCACGGAGCGCGGGCACGTCCAGGCGGTGCGTGCTCAC
Organism: Streptomyces sp. NPDC003300; assembly: GCF_040610915.1. NCBI lineage: Bacteria > Bacillati > Actinomycetota > Actinomycetes > Kitasatosporales > Streptomycetaceae > Streptomyces > Streptomyces sp. NPDC003300. The sequence continues at coordinate 71,895 of NZ_JBEXNE010000021.1, forward strand.
CAGGTCACCGCCCATGTCACGGTAATGAGCAGCGCGATGGCGGCGGCCGTCACCAGCCACGGGACAACCGCACGGGCGGTCACTGTCCGCCCCCGGGGATCGCGTCGGCCAGCGCCAGGGCGGCCGGGTCCGCGGTGGAGCCCCTGCGGACGGCCTCGGCAGCGGAGTCGAGGAGGTCGGCGATCAGGAGCCCGACCGGGGGGTGCAGGGTCGCGGCGTAGACGGCGTGCTGGGTGTGCATGTAGGCCGGGCGGACGGGGGAGCCGCCGCACAGGAGGAGCGGCCAGGTGATCAGGCGACCGTCGTCTCGGGTGATGTGGTCGCCGTAGAGGTAGCTGCCGCTGCCGGGGTTATCGGGCTGGCGCTGCTCGGTGGTCCAGTGGGCGGTGGGTTCGCCGTCGGGGGCGGTGCTGGCGGCCCGCGCAAGCGTGCGGAGGTGGGTGGCGGCGGCCGTGAGGCGCGCGGCCGGGGTGGTGGTCATGGGGCTCCTTGGTGGGTGGTGGTCGTGGCCGAGGTAGGCGTCAGGCGGCGGTGTCGAAGTCGAGGGTGAGCTGGCGGGGTGTGCTGACGCCGGTGGCTATGGCGGCCAGGACGCGCTGACGCCATAGCTCGGCGTAGCGCAGGCAGTTGGCTTCGTTCTTGTGGGGACCGCGGGATCCGGGGAACCGAAAGGTGCACCCAGCGGGTTCGCGGCGGCCGGCGGCGGACCAGGCCATGGAGTCCGCGGACGGCAGGAGGTGCGCGACCCGCCGCAGCCCGGCGATCTTGAAGCCGAAGCCGTGCAACCGGATCCCATGCCCCGCGATCCGCTCCACCAGCGCAGCGGCCTCCTCGGCACCCTGCCTGCGGCACACCGACCCGATACCAACCAGAGGCTGGGCCCGCAGGTCGATGCCCGCCCGGTCGTACAGGGCGATGCAGTGCTCGTACTCGGCCGGAGTCCAGCCCTGCAGGACCGGGATGACCGGCACCGCCGGGTCGATGGACTTCAGGTCCAGGTAGTTCCCCACCGTGCGGGCCTGGTGCTCCGCGACGCTCAGTCCGGTCTTCGCGACGATCCACGGCTCGCACATCCAGTCCTGCGGTGCGGCCCAGTCGATGCCGATCTCCGCGGTGTACCGGGTCACCTGGGCCACGTACTGGCGGGGGGTGGGCCCGTTGTCCCAGGTGCCGTGGGCGTCGAGTTCGGAGAAACCGCCGGAGTCGATGGCGACCGGGCCGCGGGAACGGTGCAGGGTGTTCCGTTTGGACAGCGGCCGGTTGGAGACGAACAGCGGCACACTGGTGTACTTGATCCACGTGGGCGGGGTGCCGAGGTAGAACCGGGTGCCGATCATGCGGTCATCTCGCGGATGGCGGTGACCGCGTCAGCGACCGTGTGGACCACCGCGGTGGTGTGGTACCGCAGCCACGGGGACACCGGGACCCCAGGGGGCACGACGGCGATCACCGGCAGGCCCCGGGTGTGGGCGTGGTGGATTTCCATGGCGGTACCCCAGGACGGGCGGGGGCACCAGGCGAGGATCGCGTCGCATTGGGCGATGTCGGCGAGGTCACCTTCGACGATCGCGGTCACGTTGGCGTCCTCATGGCCGCGGTAGTCGCGGGCCATGGGGTCCAGGACGTCCCCGTTCAGCAGGGCGCGGGCTTGGGCCCGCCAGGTGGTGGCCTGGTCGTCGGTAAGACCGTTGATGCCTCCGGCCAGGTATGTGGTCATGCGGTCACCGCCAGGGCGGGGCAGGTGTGGGTGCAGCCGGGCCCAGAACATGCCCCGCAGTCCTCGCACCGGTCGTGGGCGCAGTGCCCGCACCAACTGCGGGCCCCCCGCCGGCAGGTGCAGGTTCCGTCGGGGCGGAGCACCCCGGGCCGGCGGACCCGCTGCCACCCGGCGAGGACCACGACAGCGGCAGCGGTCATCCAGGCTTTCCCTGCGAGTTGCCCGCCCAGGTAGTGCAGGGAGTGGAACGCAATCCACAGGAACAGCAGGCTGTCCGCGACCAGGCCCACCGCGTTCGACGCGGCCAGCGCCCCCGTGCGCCCGCGGGCCCGGAGCTGTTCGTACACGGCGAAATCCAGGGTCTCCGACACCAGGAACGCTGCAGCCGACGCCGTCGCCACCACGGGCGACGCCAGCCAGTACGACACCCCGACCCCGGCAACCATCGCCAGCAGGACCGCCTCACGGCCGGCGAGTTCACGGGCCCAGTCCCGCAGGACCAGGGCCAGTCCGACCATGTACACCCCGGCGGGGGCATGCAGGCCCAAGGGCACAGGGGCGGCCGGGTAGTGCTGCACGAGCCAGTTCGCGGCAGGGATCGTGCCCAGGTACCCGGCGAGCACGAGGGCGGCGGTCAGGGTGCGGGCCGTGAGGCGCGCGGCCGGGGACGGAACCGGGTGGTCGGTCATCGGGTGCTCCGGTCGCTGGCGTTGGCGGGGGTGCCGTCGGCGTGCTGGACGAGCCGGTAGCCGGTCTTGCGGGTGGGCGACGCGTGCAGGTGTCGGGTGGGGATGGTGCGTGGGCGCAGCTCCCGCCCGTCGGGGGCGATCGTGATGACGGCGACGTTCGGAACGCCCCAGCGACCGGTGGGGGTTGGTGTGCCCTTGATGCGGATGCGGGTGATGACTCCGTGGCCTGGGTCGTAGGACTCGTACTCCTGGCCGGGCTCGATGGTGGTGGGGTGGGTCATGGTCGTGGGTCTCCGTTTCGGCGGGGTGCGGTTTGGGCGGGACGGGCTGCGTGCCCGCGTGCGGGCCTAACTCGCGTGCGGACCTAGCGAGGGGCGTCCGCCACCCCAGAGGCCGGGAGAGGCGGCACCACGGCCCGCGACGGGGTCACGGTGTCCGGCGCGCCCACCACCAGCAGCGGAAAGGGGGCCCACCCGGCGTGGCGCTGGCCAGGGACCGCCGACCGGTAAACGGACCCCACGGACGCGGCGGAAACGGACGTAACAGGCATGCGGCTTGTGCCTTTCAGGCGGCGGGCGGGGCGGGAGCGGTGTGCGGGCCGAGCGGCAGCGGGTCCCAGAGGGCGGCAACGGTGGCCGCGCACTCCTGGAGCCACGTGCGGACGGCCGGTTCGTCCTCGTCGGTTACCGCGATGCCGACGGAGCACAGCCACGCCTTGCGCTGGAGGACGAAGAACAGCAGCAGTTCGTCCGGGTCGTCGCCTCGGAGGTCGGGGTCGGGGTGGCGGGTCGGGGAGTTCCAGTCCCAGCGGATGAGGAGGTTCTGGTCGCGGTCGGCGCCGTGGAAGGCGGTGTCGGTGAACTCGGCCCAGGAGGCGAACAGGGTGTGCTGGCCGCTGCTGAACCAGTTCCCTTCCTGGCAGTAGTACGGGTGGTCGACTTCCCACAGGTGGGCGGTAGTGGTGTCGGCGTCAGGCATTGGAGCCTCCGGGTTAGGCGGCGGGCGGGAGGGCGTGGAGGTGGCGGCGGGGTTTGGTGCGGGCGCGGACGTTGAGCGGGGCACCACCGAGTGCGGCGAGGAGTTCGGCGCGGTGGGCGGCCTGCTCGGCTGCGGTCCACGGACGGGGCTTGAAGGCAGCGCCCGTGGGCACGGACTCCAAGGCGAGCTGCCCGTCTGGAGTACGGGAGCGCCAGCGCAGTTCGTGGCGGGCCTTATTCGCGGTGGTGCGGTCGATGCCGAGGCGGGCGGCGATACCCGTGTCGGTGTGACCGGCGGCGATGAGTGCGGCGATGTCGGGGCGGACGCTCATGCGGCCACCTCGGCTTCGGTTTCGCGCTGGGGGTGCACGGCGCCTGAGGCGAGCGGGGTTCCGTCGACGGACCAGCATTCGACGCCGGGTTCGACTTGGCAGGTGGGGCAGCAGGCGACGGTGCGGACCCAGGCGGTGATGCGGCCGGGGTGGGGTTCGGTAAGGCGGCGGCGCTTGCTGATGGTGGTGCAGGGGGCGTGGGCGTGCGCGCCGCAGTGGGGGCAGGGGACGGCGCGGGCGGGGTGGTGGGGGGCGCGCACCAGGTGCCGGATCCCCTTCGGCGCCGGAGCACCCCAACGGGCGCTCACGCCGACCCTCCGATTTGCTGGGAGGCGACGCGGAGCATGGCTGCGACTTCGGTCCGGGTGCGGCCGGGCTTGCGCTCCCACGGCACGGTCAGTTCCTCGCCGAGGTGAGTCACGACGGCGTCCCACAGGTCGATCCCGTCCGGACGCTCCCCGCCAGGAGCGACGCGGTCGAGGATGTCGGCGATCGAAAAGCCGTGCGGATCCCAGCGGGTGGACGCGAGCGCTGCGGCGGACCGGAGCATGGACGCGATCTCGGGGCTGTCGGTCATCGGGTTCCTCCTTCGAGGAGTTGGCAGTTGGGGCATTCGCAGCGGTACTGGCCGGGCGGCGATCCGGCGTTGAGCCAGTGGCGGTACTCGGTGATCGCCCGCTGGATTTCCTCGGGCGGGATCGGTTCCGGCGGGTCAGGCGGCCGGGTACCGGCGGGCCACGCGCCCGGCTTCTGGTTGCTGCGCCGGGCGGGCTTGTCCGGGGGTTTCGCGGCGTCAGCAGCCCGCTGGCGGCCCCTGTCCATCTCCGACCGCAGGTACTCCCGCCAGTCCCCCGGCGTCGCACGCATCGCCGCCGTGTCCTCCGGCGTCAGACCATCCGCGCTCACGACAGCTCCTCGGGGATTGCTGGGAGGTCGAGACATTCGGTGTCCGGAGGGCGCCATCCGGCGTCGAGCAAGCGGGCAACGACTCGGCGGGCAGTCTCTTCCGGGGTGCCGTCACCGAAGCCGGGGAAGTTCATGGGGTTCTTGGCGCGCTCATCGCGAACGGCGATGAACGCTTCGAGGTGGGCGACGATCCACTGCTGGGCGATCTCGATGCCGGTCTTGCCAGCGTCGTAGTTGATGCGGGCAATGGCGCACTCGACGGTGGCCATGCGGGGGTCGTCGGCTTTCACGCGACCACCCGCCGGAGGTCGGGGCCGTCGAGGACGACGACGGTCGTCATCTGGGCGAGGCGGGAGGCGATGCGTCCGCCGAGCCGGTCGCTGAGGTCTTCGCCGTCGGTACTGCGGGTGGGGAAGTTGCTGGTGACGATCAGCGGACGGCATTCGTTGTAGCGCTCGTTGAGGAGCCGGTACGTGGCTTCCTCGGTCCACTCGCTGATCTTCTCGGTGCCCAGGTCGTCGAGCAGCAGCAGCGGGATCTTGCACAGCCGCTTCAGTTCGGCTTCGGTGCCGCGCTCGGACCCGCCGGGGCGCAGGAGCCCGTACATGTCGGGGGCGGTGATCGCGATCATCTCGAAGCGGTCGGGCCCGGACTCGGCGATGCGGCGCAGCGCACCGTATGCCTGGTGGGTTTTGCCGGTGCCGAACGTTCCGGTGAGGACGAGGAATCCGGCGGAGCGCCAGTCGTCGGCGGCACGGTCCGCCCACGCGGCGATGTCCCGGTGGGTGGCGGTGGCGTCCCGGTACCGGAAGGGCACGGCGGTGCGCCAACGGCCGACCGCGATCTCGACACGCTGACGGTGGTGGTACTCGGGGTGGCCGGGCTCGTCGGGGTTCGGCGTCTGGTCTACGGGGCCGGGTGCGATGTTGCCGAGGCCGCGGGCTTCGAGGATGGCCTGCATGCGGCGCATGACCTCCTCTCCGCCGAGGCGCTTGGGTTCAGGCATGGGTCAGAAGCCCTTCTGCTGGTGGTAGACGTGGGGGGGCGGAGGCTCGTAGGGGCGATACCCGAAGCCCCTCACTGCCTTGAGATTGGGTTTGCCGTCGGGCACGGGGGCGTGTTTGTCGAGGTAGCGCTTGTCGCGGAGCCAGCCAGCGGAGGACTTGACGAACTGCCAGTCGTTGCCTGCTTGGTCGTGGGCGTAGGCCACGGCGGCGGCGGTGATCTGCCGGGGGTCGGCGCCGTCGAGGACTTCGGCGGTCCAGGCGTCGCGGGTCTTCTTCGGGTCCTGGCTCTTGGGGAAGAGCGCCCAGAAGTTGCCGAACTCGACCTTGTCCTCATCGGTGATCTGGCGGGCAGGTTGCCGCCGCGAAGAAGAGGTTTTCAACCCCGTGTTCTTAAGACCGTCTTCTTCTATAGACGTACCGGCGTGTGGTACGTCGGTAAGCGGTACGTCGGTGCGACCTGCGAGAACGTCTGTTTGTGCAGGTCGCACCGAGGTGCCACCTGGTGGTACGTCGGTCGGGCTGTCCGACGTACCGGCGTGTGGTATGTCGGTCCCACGTGCATCGTTCGGGAATTCCGCAGGTCGCACCGACGTACCGGCATGTGGCATGTCGGTGAGGGTGAGCACTGTGGCGTGGCGACCTCCGCCGATGGGCTCGCGGGTGCCTATCAGGTAGCCGTATTCCTTCAGTTCGGCAAAGGCGGCACGGAACTGGCGCCGTCCGGGGCTGTCCTTGCCGTGAATAGCGACGGAGGCACGCCACGTGTCGTCTGCGGTGGCCTCCCATCCATCGGGGCGGCTGAGCAGTTCGGCGAGGATGCCGCGGGCCATGTGACTGAGGCGCTCGTCTCGCACGGTGCTGTTGGGGAGTTGCACGAAATCCCCCTTCAGCTTGGTCCGGCGAATCCTCACGGTGATCTCTTCTCGTTTCGTGCTGGGCTGGGGCTCAGAGCGTGTGGAACCAAGGACCTAGGGAGGTCCTTTCGTGCACTGGCGCTTTCCCTGATAGCCAACATACACTTGTCCACATGAATGTTGGCTACTGTCGTGCAACTTCTTGTGGCCACACCGATGTGGGACCATGCGCCCATGACCGAGGAGGAAGCCGTGACCCGCCTTAAGCAGGCAGCTCAGGCCAAGCGGGCCGCTGAAGAGGCCGCAGCCGTGTCGTTCGAGACCGCCGTAGTCGAGGCCCTGCAAGGCGGCCTGCGGCCGGCCAAGGTCGCCGAGGCCACTGGTTACAGCTACGAGACCATCCGTCGTATCGCGCGAGCCAACAACGTCGGACGCCTCCGCGAGCCGACCGTCACCAGCCGCAAACCGAAGCCGGGGGTTGAGCCCTCGGCCTGATCGAGGACATCTGACGTGGTCAACATCCACACCGCTCCCACGGCCCTCTACCGGCTCTTCGACACCGAGGGCCGCCTGCTCTATGTGGGCATTACGAACATGCCGAACGTGCGCTTCGATGCCCACCGCATGAAGGCATGGTGGAAGCAGGTCGCACGCAGGGAACTCGTTTGGTTCGATAATCGGCAGGAGGCGGGGTGGGCTGAGGTGCGTGCGATCCGAGCCGAGCGGCCCATGCATAACCGCATGCACGCTTGACCGCAGGCCATCGGCGACGACTGGCGCCATATTCCCTCCTCCTTTCGTCGTCTTGGCCCCGCGGTTTTCCGCGGGGCTTCGTTGTCGTTAGAGCTGTGCTCCGATGCGCCGGAGTGCGGCGCGCGCGTTGGCGATGGAGCGGTGGCTGCGTGTGGGTGTGGCGGGGATGGTGATGGTCCGGCCGTCGCGGGTGATGCGGTAGTGGCCTGCGCCGCCCATGCGGACTTGGAAGCCCTGGCGGCGGACCCGGCGCAGGAGCGTCTGGATGTCTTTGTTCATGCGGCGGCCTGCGCGGACTGGGCAGCGTGGCGGAGGCCCTTTTCGGCGTAGTCGCGGGAGATCCCGAGCCGGTGGGCGATCTGGTCGACGGTGAGCCCCGCCTGCTTGAGCCAGGTGGCGTCTTCGCCGACCTGGTCGATGCGCAGTTGCTTCGCGCCGGGGTCGAAATCGGGGTCGTCGATGCGGTCGACGTCGTCCCAGAATTCGGTGTCGTGCCACTGGTATTTGGCGGCGAGGAAGAGTGCGCGCTTGGACGTGCCGTCGCGGTCGGCGAGTTGCCGGTAGGCGTTGGCGATGCGGTCGGCGATGGTCTGGCGGACGCGTGGGGCGCCGAGGGAGATGACGCTGATGCGGTGCTGGGTCGTGGTGGCGGCGTCGGCGATGGCTTGCTGGGAGTGGCCGCGGGCCATGAGCGCCTGGATGCGGCGGCGGGTGCCGGTGGCGTCGATGTAGAGGCCGCCGGAGGGGGTGACCGCGGCGGGCGTGTTGAGGATTTTGTCGTGGGTGACGCGGTTGATGGTGAGAGTGGCTCCGGAGAGGATCGCCCGGAGGTGGCAGGCGCTGCATCCGGTTGCGGCGGCGATGTCGGTCCAGCCCATGGTCTGGCGGAGCAGGGTGAGGTGCTGGCGGGCCTGGGTGGCGTTGACGCGGTTGGGGATGCCGCGGTGGGTGTTGAGTTCGCGCTGCTTACGGTTGAGGTAGCGGCGGGTCGGCGTTGCGGTGGTCACCGGTTTTCCTCCTGCCAGATGGCTTCGCATTGCTGCCGGGTCTGGTCGTCGTCCCCGCGTTGCCCGTGCTGGTGGACGGCGTTGTACAGCCGTTCCCAGTCGCCGTGGTCTGCGAGGTGGGGGTGGGCCCACGACGGGGCGGGCCTGGGTGCGGCGTTGTGTGCGCGCTCGATGGCCTGGTGCCTGAGCCGTGTTCGGCGGTCGTTCCACCAGGTGCCGCCGAGAATGGCGGCGAGGGTCATGGAGCCGATGACGGCGATGTCGAGGCCGTGCGCACCGAAGGTGACGGCCCACGACAGGAGCGTCCAGCGGGAGGGCTTCATGTCCGCTTCCTGTGGTCGAGACCGGCGGTGACGGTCGCGGCGAGGACGAGGAGCACGGCGAGGAATCCGGTGCCGATGAGGACGGGGGCGTTCATGCGGTCACCTGCTTGCGGGCTGCGCGTGTCCCCCGCCAGGTGCGGACGCCGGAGTGGCGGGTGGTGGGCCGGTCGGAGGCGGCCCACCCGGCTGTGCGGATCCAGCCCTCAGCGGCGAGGAGGTTCATCAACCTGCCCCATTGGTGCGCGGCGTCGGGGGGTTCGGGGAGGTTCGCGGCGTGGGCGATCTCGTACGTCGTGAACGGGCGTCCGGTTGCGGCGGCGGCCTCGAACGCGGGGCGGACGGCACCCAGCCACGTCTCGTAGTCCGCCGCGCGCTGGACGGCGGACGGGGTGGGCGGCTCCGGCATGCCGGGCAACGGGGTCGGGGCGGTGGTCACAGCGCACCGCCTTCGAGCGCAGCGCGGCCAACGCCTTCGAGCTCCAGGCGGATCTGGATGCCCTGGAAGGCCCGGAGCTGCTCGTCGGTCTCGACGGCGAGACGGATGAGCTCGGGCAGGGCGTGCGGGTGGATCTCCCAGGCGGTGCCGGTGAACCAGAACATGCGCCTCGCGTACTGGGCTTTGGGGCCGCCGCTCTGCTTCATGACGCCCGCGGAGCGCAGCTTGCGGCGCCACTGCTCCTCGCCCCACGGCACGCCGTACCGTTGCTGGACTATGGCCGCGGCTTCGGCCCACGTCCAGGTGAGGGGGTCGCCGACCGCGCGGCGAGAGAGGGCGTCGGCCTCGATGGCGCGCACGGCCGCCTCGCTGTCGAGGAGGTAGCGGCGGACCTCGCGTGCCACCTCGGAGTCGCGGAGGAGCATGGCGACGTTCAGGAGGGTCCGGCGGTTGAAGAGGGCCAACGACCGAGCCCGGGAGCGGATCCCACTGACCTCCTTGAAGGAGGTCAGTTCCGAACCGGAGATCACCTGGTATCCGTTGCGGTCGAGTTCCTCGCGGTTGTCGAGGGCCAGGGACTCGATCGCCTTGATGCCGACATCGAAGAAGGCTGCGACGCCCTCGGTGGTGACGTGCAGGTCGTCGGGCAGGAACGGGATGGTCCGCACCTTGTCCAGGACGTCGACTCGGTTGCCGTACTGCTCGCGAGCGATGCGGGATTGAGTGAGGATCAGTTCGTGCAGGGTGACCGGCGTGGTCATGGCGTCTCCCTCGGGCGGGTACGGGCGCTGGGTGGGTGGCCGCCCGCGTTACGGGCGCGGGCGGCCGGGGCGGGTCAGGCGAAGCTGCTGGCCGGCTGTTCGGCGAACACGCCGCTGTTGAGCTGGTTGTCGTCGTCTTCGAGTGCGGAGAGGCTGTGGCACCGGTTGCACAGGTTGATCTGGACGAACTCGGCCCAGCCCTCGGGGACATAGGAGAAGGAGAAGAGCGGCCGGGTCTGGCGGCAGCGACCGCACCGGCCCTCGGCTGGCTGCTCCGGTTCGGGCTCCGGCTGTGCGACCGGTCCGGTCTTGACCGGTCCGACGCTGGCGATGGCGGCGATGAGGCGGGCGAACGCGGCCAGTTGGCCGACCTGGTCGGCGGCGTACCCGACACGGGACCGGCACCAGGTCAAGCCCTCGGGCGGGTCCACGGGCAGCGGGTCGATCACGACCGGCGGCGAGTGGGTGTGGCCCCAGCCCGCGGCCCCGCACAGGGCCTGCTTGCCCGCGAACTTCCCGTCCTCGCGCATCACGTGCAGGCGGCGTACCTGCCTGGCTCGGCGGCCAGTCGCCTCGTGGTAACCGCGGTAGAAGGCCCTCATGCCGTCACCTCGATCTGCCGCATGACGGCATCGAGGGTGGTGGCGTCGGGCGTCCAGAGGCCCAGCGCGCCCTTCGCGGGGGCGGGCGCGGGCAGGGCTACGACGTCGGCGAGGGCCCAGTGGTAGACCTCGGGGTTGGCCCACGGTCCGCAGCCGCGGAGTTTGCAGGCGATGCTGTCGAGGTGGCAGCCAGCGAGGAGGGCGGTGCCGATGATCGCGCCCCGCACGTCGGGGCCGGGCATGACTCCGGCGTCGAGGGCGCGGCGGTCGCCCGTCTTCGCGGCGTGGATGAGGATGCGGGTGCCGATGGCCGTGGCCGGGGCGGCCCAGGTGCGGTTCTCGATGCGCTTGCGGCCCCAACGGGGGTGGTCCACGTGGACGATCGCGTCAGCCCACGGCTGCCGGATGGTGAGCGTCTTCATGCCGCCTCCTTGCAGTCGCAGTGCGGCCCGGTGCAGGCGTGCTGGTCGAGCGGCGTCCGGGTGTCGGCGTGGAGGCGGTACTGGTCGAGGACGTCGTCGATCTGGTACCAGGCGGGGACGCGGCCGTAGCGGTCTTCGTGCTTGTCCCGCTGGTCCTTCAGCCACGTCTCGAAGGCGTCACCGCGTGCGGGCTGGGGCAGGCCGGGGCCGGAGTGCGTCAGGGACGCCACGGCACGGCGCAGGAAGGCGCGCATCAGACGCTCACCTGACGCGCCTTCTGCACCAGTGCCCCGATTGCCCCGGTGGTCCGGTCGATCTCGTCCTGGTCCCACTCGGTGCTGTAGTCCTTGTCGGCCTGCCGCTTGTTCAGGTGGTCGATCAGGGTCTGGGGACGGTCGATGCGGGTGATCGTGTGACGTCCGCTCTGCTCGAACATCGGAGGGCAGGAGCAGCCGGAGTCGTCTCCGTAGTAGAGGGCTCCGGTTTCGACGTCCCGCCAGACGACAGTCAGGTCGAAGCCGTAGCCGCCGGTGCCCCATTCGATCTCGCCTACGGGCTTCAGGCCGAACGCCTCGGGGTCGGTGTAGATGTTCATGGCTTGTGGTCTCCTGGGGTTGCGGCGGCCCCGCCTGTTATGGGCGGGCGGGGCGGCCGTGCTGGTGGGGGGTTAGGCGGCGTCGTTGCGCCAGCGGGTGACGAGGTCGCGGATGGCCTGCGCGGGGGCGTCATTGAGGGGCATGCCGAGGGCGGCGTAGGCGTCCTGCTCGATGTCGGGGGCGTCCATCTCGGCGCCGAACGCCCGCAGTTCGGCGACCGCCGCGGCGTGCTCGGCGTCGTCCGCCGCGGGGTCGACCACATCCGGCTGAGCGACCGGCTGAGACGCCGGGGTCGGGGCGGCGGTGAGCTGGGTGACGGACAGCGGTGCGGCCCGGACCTGCTCGACAGTGACCTCTGTCGTCCCCGACAGCTCCTCCGCCGCGTAGGGCATGCCATGCAGGACGTCCGAGGCGATCAGGCGGCACAGCTCACCCGTCGCGCGGGCCACGAGCATGGTCTGCGGCTGCTTCTTCCACTCGTTCTTGCCGAGCAGACCGAGTTTCCCGGCCCGCTGGATCGTCCAGGTGACGGTCTGCCAGTTCTCGGCCCCCTTCCGGCGGCCCTGCATGATGCAGTGCTGCTCGTCGGACTCGACCAGCTCGATCTCGTGGCCGTGAGACTGCACAAGGCCGCGCATCGCGTTCGCCCGAAGGGCCGGGGTGCCCTGGATGATGTCGACGGACTTCAGGGCCGCCATCGGCTTCAGGCCCAGTTCGTTCCCGGCGAGGATCACCGCGGTAACCTCCAGGGGCTTGCCGCGGAGGGCGCCGGCGAACGGGGTCTTGGCGATGGACTCTGCGATGGCGTTGACGACGCGGGCTTCTTCGGCCCACTTCACGAGGGCGCTTTGGGTGGTGATCTGCTGCTGCGGTGCCGCGGCCGGGGTGGCGACGGTGTTGTCATGGCGGATATCGAGTTCAGACATTGAGGTACTCATCGGCCTCTCGTTGGGCCGCCCAGGCGGGCAGGCTGATGTAAGGGATGGAGTCGGTGGGGCCGGTCCAGTCGGGCCAGATGCCGGACTTGGTGCACTCGGCGTAGGTGCGGAGTGCGCGGGCGTTCTTGGCGCGGCCGATGGCCCGGTCGGCGTCGGACAGCTCCCGCACCGTGATCAGGTACGGGGCCGTCTTGGACTGGAACACGAACAGGAACCGGGCAGGCTTGCCGAGGACGGCCTGGATGCCGTCCAGGTAGAAGGCGTCCTGCTGGTGGTAGCCGCGGTCCGCAATGGCCTTCGACACGGACTCCGGATCGGCCTTCGCTGCCGTCTTGTAGTCGACGCACAGGGTCAGGTCGGGGTACTGCTTGAGCCAGTCCGGGCGGGCCCGGCAGGACACCCCGGTCTGCGGGTCGGTCCAGTACAGGGACTGCTCGGCGAGACCGCTTCCCGGCGTGAACAACGGGCCAGCGACCGGGTGCTGGCGGATTGCCTCGGCCATCGCCTGGACCATGTCGTGGTCCTTGGTGAGCAGCGGCACCTTGCCTTCGGCGTAGGCGTCGTCGCGCAGGTTTTGGGCGTCCTTCTTCTTCCAGTCCGGGAAGTCGATGACGGCCAGCTCGGGACCTTCGCCGAGGACGAACTTGTGGGCGGCGTGTCCGAGATCGAATTCCTTCTTCGGTGCCTGCGGGTGTTCCCGGTCGTAGGCGAACTGGGCGGGGCAGCCGGGGGCGAGCAGTGCGCGGAGTCCGGATGAGGAGATCGACGTCTTGTCCGCGTGGTATGCCTCGGCGGACAGGCCGTCCACGATCCTCGGCGGGTCGAGACTGATCTGCTCGGGCGCGTCGATGGTGGCGGTCACGCGGCACCGCCGGTGACTGCGTCCCAGACGTCGCGGGCCCACCGGGCGTCGCCCAGTGCGGTGTGCGCTACGTCGTCGGCGGGGCGCTTGACGTCGATGGCTTCAGAGACGTCATAGGACTTGAACGGCACGGCCGGGTAGTCGTCGGCGAAGTAGTCGCGGTCTCCCCCTGCCTTCATCGTGAGCGCGCCGTACAGGAACCCGGCGGCGAGGGTGGCGACGCACACGGGCCGGTAGTGCCAGGGCTGCTGCTCGCCGCGGAGGTCGAGGAGTTTGCGAAGGTGCCGGTCGTCGAACGCAGCATTGGAGCCGATGAGGACGGCACCGCGGAGGATCTCTGTGACCTCTGTGATGGCGTCGGCGCGGGTCATCGGGTCGATGTCGCCGCCCGTGATGTACGCCGCCGTGCAGCCGTCGGGTACGGCGAACCGTTCGTGGTAGCGGCCGACTTGCAGGGCCTCGCCGTGGATGTCGGCGTCGAGGGTGCGGGGCGCGAACTGCCAGACGTGCTCGTTCTCGGTGCCGCCCAGGTCGCGGAGGATGACGGCGAGTTCCCAGATCTCGCCGATCTCGGCGGACAGGTGTGTGGTCTCCGTGTCGACGAAGGCCAGGGGTGCGGTGGTGCTCACGTGTCCTGCTTTCTGTGTGGTTCCGGTGCCGCCGCCCGGTCTTGGGGAGGTCGCGGGTGGCGGCACCGGGCGGTCGTGCGAGCGGGGGGAGGCTCCAGCACGACCGGTCTGGGGTGGTGGTCAGGCCGTGGCGTCGCGTTCGGCGTCGGTGAAGGCGTAGAGGCCGGAGGCGGTGCCACGCGAGACCATGCGGCCCGCAGCGGTCATCGACGCCCTGGTGTTGGAGCTGACGTAGCTGAGCGTCGAGTCACGGTCGATGCCCAGCGAGCCACCCGCCTCGAAGGCGTCCTGGTCGGCGCCGAGGAATACGAACTTCCAGCCGTAGTTGTCCTGCTGGCGGGTGACCGACGCCTTGACGGACTGGCCGGTGAACTCGCGGGATGCGTTCTCCTGGCCATCGGTGAGGATCACGACGACGACCTCACCGGGACGGTCCGCCTCGGGCTGTGCGACAAGCTGTTCGCCCACGGCGTTGACGGTGCGGCCGACCGCGTCGAACAGGGCGGTCGCGCCACGCGGCACCAGTCGGTAGGCGGGGACGTCAGTGAGGGTCTTGTTCTCGTACACGGCCTCGTACTGGTCGTCGAACTGGTAGAGGCTGACGGTCGTCTCGCCGGGCGCGTCGGCCTGCGCTTCGAGGAACGCGGCGAGGCCGCCCTCGGTGTCGGTCTTGACCTTCTGCATGGATCCTGATCGGTCCAGGACGATGGCGATGTGGCGGCGGTCAGCGTTGGTCATCGGGTTTCTCCAGGTGAGGGCGTGCGGCGTATACGAGGTGGTGGTCCTGGGGCTGGTCGGGGTGACACGACCAGCCCCAGGCGTGCGGGGTGGGTTACAGCGGGGGCTGGCAGGCGCAGGCGTCCTGGAGGCCCAGGTCGCCGAGGTAGCAGCCGGGGATGTGGCGGCTGATCGGGTCGAGGCCCGCCGCCCAGTCGGTGGCGTAGAACTCTGGGCCGTCGATCGTGAGGACCGCCGGGTCCGGGATGGTCGGGTTGTACAGCAGGCCGTCGACAGTCACAGGGCGCCTCCGGCTGCGGCTTCCGCGAGGGTGCTGACCCGGAACTGCTGGGTGGTCTCCCCGTCCGGCTCCGGGTCGCGCGGGTACCCGAGGTCGGTGAGGGTCCGCTCGTACAGCGGCGCGACCGGCTCCGGCATCGTCGTGTCGCGGTGCATCGGCGCCACGTCGATGGAGCCCAGGTTCTGGATTTCGGACCGCAGCTTGCGGTTCTCCGCCGTGAGTCGGTCGTTCTCCTTGACAGCCTCGGTGAACTGCTTCTCCCATACGCTCTGATCGACGTGGTCGGCTGCCGCCTGGGCAAGCTGGGCGTTCAGCTCCTGGATGATGAGGCGCTGGCCCTTGATCAGTTCGTCGGCACCAGCGAGTTGGAGCACCTTCTGCGTCAGCTCGTGTTCCAGTGCCCCGATGTCTGTGGCCTCCGCCCGCTTCAGAAGCAGTTGCAGGCGCTCGATCTCGGCTGCGGTTTGGAGGCGGCTGCCGTCGGCGCTGGGCTGGAGGTGACGCCGGAGCCAAGCGCGGAGGCCGTGTCCCGCGTTGTCCGTTGCCGCGCGTTGGGCGATTGTGGTCATGACGCCTCCTTGTGGGGCGTGGGCAGCGGCAGGTTGGCGGGGCGCTGGTGCCGGGTGGGTTGTGTGCCGGTGCGGGTAGCCCATTCGTCGGCGGTTTCGCCGTATCCGGCGGCTTGGGTGGCGACGAAGTCCGGGTCGGCCTCGCCCGCAAGGAGGGCGAGTTCGGCGCGTTCGCCGGCGTGGACGGGGCAGCGGCAGTCCATGGCGGGCTGGTCGCAGGCCGGGCACGGGGTTCCGGCGGCCCACAGGCAGGCGACCGCCACGGCCACGACGATCACGGCGAGGACCACCAGCAGAGCAATCACCGGGGATCACCCGGTACGCCCTCGGGTGCGAAGTCGAACAGGATTCCGGCTACGTCCTCGACGTAGAGGAACTTCTTGCCGTTCTCCAGCCGCCACGTCCGCGTCATCCCGATCGCGTGGAGCTTCGCCTCCAGCTCCGCGATGCGGCACCAGGGGCAGGCGTGGTCGTGCTCCGAGTCGACCGCCCAGTCCGCGTGCGTACCGGCCCGGCAGGTCTGCGGGGTCATGTCCGCGAGCAACGGCTCGCTCAAGCTGCTCATGCGGCGGCCTCCTCGGTCGCGGCGGGGATGGTCCAGGAGCAGACAGCCCACGGGGTGTCGAGGGCACCGGGGCACAGGCGCTGTACGACGGGGAAGTGCTCGTGGCCGTTGCGGAGGTGACGGACGACAGTGCCGTCCAGGCGCAGGGCGCGCTCCTCCAGGCAGTGCCAGCACCAGCCACGCGGCCGGGGCGGCAGCGGCACGGTCGGGTACGTCAGGTTCAGCGGGTGAACCACGGCGGCCCGCTTCTTGCCCGCCGGGAGGACCCGCACGTACTGGCGGTGGCCGCCCATGACCACGGCAGGCTGACCCTGGTACGTGACCGTCAGACCGGTGAAAGCGGGCACGTTGTAGTTGCGGCGCACCCACTTCAAGCTGCGGCTCATCACGCACCCGCCGTCTCGGTGGCGTAGCCCATGAGCTGCCCGAATACGGCGACCTTCGGGGCCCCGTACTCCGGGTACGGCGCGGCATCCATGGCGGCGATCACGTCGTCGCGGCCCATCAGCCACGCGAACTCACGCAGCTTGATCACGGACCGCTCGGCGGAGATGCCCCGCTCTGCGGCGATCTTGCCGAGGGCGAGGAGGTGGTACTTGCGGGCCGCCTCACCGACCTTCGCCGGGTCGCTGGCGACCTTCGCCCATTCCTCGGCGGTCACTCCGTCATTGAGGAGCGGCAGCACTGTCTCGTAGTCGCAGTAGTTCAGGAGAACTTCCTGCGCCCAGCCGAACAGGTCGTCGGCGGCCTGAGCCCGAGCGAAGATCTCAGCGGAAGTACGGGTAACGGTCATGAGTGGTCGCCCTCCTCGGGCGTCGTGGAGGGGGCGGGCTTGGCGATCTGCCGCAGGTGTGCGGCAACGCGACGGACCGCGATGTGAGCGGCGGTCTCCGAGTCGGTCAACCCGCCGTGGTGGTACGCCGCCGCGTCATCCGCGTCGTTCTGGAACTCCTCAGCAAGGTCCGCAGCCTCGGCCAGCACCTCGGCGCGGACCTGCCCGTAGAGCCATTCCACCCGGTCAGTGGTCTTCTGGGGCGGGGTCCAGGAGTCGGCCAGGAGGTTGGCGTACTTCCGGAGTTCGTCACGGGCGCTCATGCGGTCACCCGCCGGCCCAGTTGGTTGCGCTTCCAGAACGGGTCCGCGCACTCCGTCGGCAGACCGGCGGCAGCGTTCGCCGCAGCCAGCCCCTCCAGGAACCCGGCAGCCGACGACGCGTGACCGTCCACCAGCAGCGACCGCAGGAACCGGGCCGAATCCACATCCAGTTCGGCCGCATGCAAACCCGCATTGAACGCCAGGAGGAACGCCTCCGGGTTGTCTGCCGTGAGGCTCCGGGCCCCGGCAATCTTCAGTGCGTCCATCAGGCGGCCCTCCCGAACTGCGGGCGGAACCGGGCATGCACGCCGTCGATACGGAGCAGGTAGTCGGCGGTCTGAGCCGCAGTCCACGCCGAGTCGTCCAGGCCGTACACCTCGTGCAGCGCCGCATCCACTGCGGCCAACTGCGCCTGCTCCGCGTCCTCCGCCGTCACCTCAGCCAGCGGCCCGAACCACATGGCGACCGTGCGGGCCGTCCAGGGGAACGACGGACCCGTGCCGCGGTCGTCCGCGTTCCGCGGTTCGTCGCACGCCAGCAGCAGTTCACCCGACGAGGCATCCGTGCCGTACCCGCGCCAGACCTCACCGTCGCGGTCCATGAAGAGACTGGTCACCGGGGATCACCCGCCTCGGCGGTTGCGCTGATCGCACCCGCGATAGCGGAAGCGAGGTCACCAACCCACTCGGCGTACTCGCTGCGGGGGTCGACGTCGTCCAGGCCGTAGTTGCTGAAGTCGAAGTCGCGGACCGTGGCACGGATAGCGGCCGTCGGATCGGCGGCATCCGCCACCGCCTCCAACTCGGCGATCCGGCCCTTGGCCTCCGCGATGCGGGTACGGGCGATCCGCTGCACGTCGTGGAGCAGCGACCGCAGCCGCTCGACCTCTGCCAGCAGCTCCGGCACGTCCCGGCGGGCGGCGGCGGCGAACTGGGCGTTCTCGCGCACCGGGTAGGAGTCGCCACCGAACGCGGCCACGAGAGTCGGGCCGTCCCCATGGATCTCGAAGTGGTGCGGGTCGTCCTCGACAGGGACGACGTGCCAGCCATCCTCAGCGGCCACAGCGCGAGCCGCGATCTCGGCGAGCCGCTCCGGGCTCATCGGGGCGCTCACGCTTCATCACCCGCCTCGGGTGCCGGAACGATCGTCATGCCCTTGCGCTCAGCCCACGTCCGGGCGTTCCGCTCGGCGGTCAGCTCGCAGTGCGCATCGAAGTCGGCGTATCCGTAGGCCAGGAACGTGATCGGGCCGAACAGCATCGGAGCCTCACTGTTGCCGTCGGCGTCATACGACACCTCCAGGCCATGCGCGGCAGCGAACTCCTCCACCGCAGCGTTCGTACTGAGTGACAGCAGAAAGCGCTGCCCGTGCGGCTCCCGCACGTCCTCATTCGCTTCCAGGAAGTCCGCGAACTCCCGCAGGGCCGCGATGTACTCCTCGCGCGCGCTCACAGCGTCACCACCACGGTCTCGGCCGGGTAGCCGGGCGCGAGATGCGCGAACAGGCCGTCCAGCGGGTCCAGGTCGTGACGGTCCGGATCATCCAGCGGCAACGACAACCGCAGACGGTCCACCAACGTCGTCACCTCAGCCACCGGCACATCCAGGCGGGCCGTCGACGTCAGGTCAGCAGTCATCGCACACCACCCGAAGGCGCGGCGGACGGGAACCAGTTCGCGGACAACGAGGGGAACCAGTTTGCGCTCATGCCGCACCGCCAAGCTCACCCTGAGCCGGGCCGGTCGGGAACTGGTCGGCGTAGTAGCGGTCCCACGTCTCCTCGAACAACCCCAAGTGACGGGCCGTCCACGCGTAGGTCTCACGCACACTGCCATTCGGCAGATCCGACTGACGCTTCCCCGGCCTCTCGCCGTGCTCCGCCTCATACAAGGCGGCAGCACGTCGGCCGAACCACGACTGCACCGACTCGACCTGCCGCCGGTTGAGACCCTTCCCATTCAGGAAGTCCGGCACATACATCGGAATGTCCAGCGGGTCCAGCTCAGGCTCCTCGCCCAAAACGCGGGCGGCCAGCATGCGGCCCTTCGTCTCCAGCCAGTCCGAGTCAACAACCCCCGTGAGGATCGCCAGCACCTCGGCCTGCTGCTTCGCGCGGGAGATCAGCGAGTCGAGCTGTTCCTCGGACGCCCGCGGGTTGATCGCCCCGCCCTGCGTCCAGTACGACTCGATGGCGTCGGCCGTCTCGTTCTGGAACGCGACCAGCGTCGGGCGGACCTCGTCCTTCACGCGGTTCTCGTTGACGTTCGCGAGGAGCATCAGGAACGTGCGGACAGGAACCGTGATGTGCGAGCGAACCTGGTCGTCGCCGGGCACCTGCATTGCCGTCTGGGCAACGGAGGCCCAGGAACGAGTCTGGAGCTTGCGGTACTGGGCGGCGTAGCTCAAGCCCAGGTCTTCGATCGCGGGCTTCAGCACGATGTGCGGAGCACCGTCGACCAGCGTGGTGTGGATCGAACCCGCAGACAGGTCGAGCTGTACGACCTCGCGCGGTTCGGCTGATGGGACCATGGTCATGGTCCACCTCTCTCTTCAAGGGTCAGTGGTGGATCGAGGGCCGTTGCCGGGGACCGGGAAGAAACCGGCGGCGGCCCGGGGGGCTAAGCGGCGTTGGCGTCCGCGTCGTCGTGGCGTGCACGGCGCTGACGGCCTACGCGCGGCTCCGGCGGGCGAGCGTCGTGCGCGGCGGTTTCGTCCGCCGCATCCCCGTCGCTCTCTCCGAGTCCGGCAAGCCAGGCGTCGACCACGGACTCTCGGGCCATGACGCGCTTGCCGTGGCGGAACGTCTTCGGTCCCTTTTTGGCCAACCGCCACTTCTTGTAGGTGCTGACGCTGATGCCGAGGCGGGAAGCGACGCCCGGGGTGACGTTTCCGTCCTCGTCTTCGTAGTCCTCGATGAACACGAAGCCCGGCGGGGGCTTCTGCGTCTGGGTGACGGGCACTGGGTTCTCCTTCACGTGGGGGGTACTGATCGGTAGCCGCTTTGGTTCACTTGGGAGACGCAGGGGGCGCGAAAAGGACCAGCACAGCGACACCAACGGCCTCCGCGATGCGGTGTGCGGTTTCCATGTCACATGTCTCCTGGGTGCCGTCGAGGAGCCTGCCGATCAGCGAGTGATGGCAGTCAACGGCCGTAGCGATGGTGCGCGTACTGTGCGGGACCCCCCGCCCAGGGTGCTCCATGAGCTTGCGGAGCATCTCTCGGTCGCGGAGTTCGTATCGGACTCTCAAGCGGTTCTCCATCGGAACGTTTCGGCTCTCGATGTGAGTATCGAATCACACTAGAACCGTCGCGTCTACAGATTCGACCGACCAGATCTGCTGTATCCCTGGCGACACCGGATCGCTACCATCGACCCGTAGACGAATCGTCTTTACAGCGAAACGGTTGTACGCCCTGACCTGCTATTTGTAGAGTCGCGGCGAATCACATGAGAGACGGTCGGTGTGGATGAGACGCGAAAGGACGGCGGCATGGAGGCCCCAGCCCCCAACCTCAACCGCAACACGCCCCCCAGCGCCCTACCGGAGGACGTCAGGTCTATGGACCGCGACCCCCTGAGCCGCCTCGTCCGGGAGGTCAACGACTCCGGCGTGAGCTTCCAGAAGATGGCGGACCAGTCCCAGGAAGCCGCCGAGCCCCTGTCGAAGCCCTACTTCCAGAAGCTCGCAGCCAACAACGTGACGACCCCGCCGACCGAAGCACGTCTGCGCGCCATCGCCGCCGGCCTTGCAAAACCCCTCAGACTCGTTCAGCGCGCCGCGGCCGAGCAGTACATGGACTACCGCACCACGGAACTCGCGGGTTACGACGAGGAGACACGCATCATCGTCGCCCACCTGGCCGGGATGGATCCTGCCGCCCGCCGCAGATGGCGCCGCATGATCGAGGCTTCGGAGCGGGAACCGGACGACGAGTAGCAGCCGGCCGCCCACGACGCGCGTGACCGTCTGGCAGATGATCTGATTAAGTGTCACGAATGGCTCTACATCCGACCGTTGTGCGACCATTGCGGAGGCAGTAAGTTGCCTCATCCGCACAAGTTCTTCACGACGTCGGCCAGCCTTGACCCAGCCGCCCCGGCGTCTCAGAAGTGAAGTTGGGGGGTTGCGCATGCTGTCCATCCGGTACGTAATCGACGACCTTGACCCAGAGATGCCCGTCGAGGTGGCCGAGCGCCGCGGCGACGTGGTCTACCGTCTGGCCCGCGGGCTCTTCGTCCCCGAGGGTGTCGCCGCCCTCAACTCGGCCACCGCAGCCATGCTGGCCGGCGGCCAGTGGTTCCAGTTGTGGCGAGGCGACATCATCTCGATGAACTCGCCCGAGAGCGAGGGAGGCCGCCGTGGCGGGGTACATCGAGGACAGGTGGTATCGCAAAGGTCCCGTCGACCCTAAGACGAAAAAGCCGACGCGGGAGAGGACAGACCGCTACGGCAAGGGGAAGCGCTGGCGGGTGGCCGGGATTCCTGGCGTGCGTGACCGCTCGTTCGAGAACCTTGAGGGCGAGCGCGGGGCGAAGAACTGGCTGAAGACTGCGGCTACGGATACGACCCGCGGTGCCTTCTACGATCCGCGTGACGGCTCCATGCTCCTGGACGAGTACGTGCGCGTTCACTGGTGGCCCCACCTCCGGCAGCCGCCGACGACTAAGCAGTCGATGGAGTCGCGGGTCTTCAAGCACATCCTTCCGCACGTCGGCCACCTGCCTCTGAACCGCATCGGGTTCGATGAGATCCGGGCGTGGCAGACGCGCGCCGAGCAGGACATCGATGTGGGCACCCTCGTGGTGGCGTGGCGGCACTTCTCCTCGATCATGCAGGCGGCACACAAGGCGAAGCGGATACCCGTCAACCCGTTCCGGGATCCGGACCTCAAAGCCCCGGCGGTGCCCAAGTCCAAGGCGAAGGCGTGGGAGCACGAGACGGTAGCCGCCGTCCGGCGCGAGGTCGCAGACCGGTACCAGGTGCTGATCGACCTCGCTGTTGCAGCCGGACTCCGGCAGGGCGAGGCGTTCGGGTTCGCCCCGGGCGACATCGAGGGTGAGGTCATCCACGTGACGCGGCAGATCATCGTCGTGCGCGGGAGGCTGGCGTTCGCGCCGCCGAAGGGCAACAAGGAGCGGGACGCACCGTGCCCCCCGGAACTGGCAGCCGCGGTGAAGGCGCACGCCGACAGGTTCCCGCCGGTGGAGGTGACGCTGCCCTGGGTGGACCCGGACCGGCCGAGCCTCGCCTGGGAGTCCCGTCCGAAGCGGACAGTACGTCTCCTTGTGACCACTTCCAGGACCACCGGGAAAAACGGCGGGGCGCTGAACCGGATGACGTTCGACGACAAGCAGTGGAAGCCTGCCCTCGTCCGCGCCGGGGTGCTGCCTGCACCGGCCTTCGAGATGGTGATGGGCAGGAGCGGGCGGGCGTGGAAGCGGATCGCGTGGGAGATGCCGCGGGAGGACGGCTTCCACGTGCTGCGGCATACGTTCGCTAGCGTGGTCCTGGCTGCGGGTGAGACAATCACTCAACTGGCCGCGTGGCTCGGGCACTCCGATCCGGCATTCACTCTCCGGACTTACGTGCACTTCATGCCGAAGTCCGGGCGGCGTGCCATCCAGGCTCTTGGCCGGTGGCTGTCGGGTGAGGCGGAGTCCGCCCCCGGCGAGGAAGCCGAAGCTGTGCCTTAGAAGGCTCAAGCCGTTCTTGTTCTCCCCAGATTCTCCCCAGGGCCCTACTGGATCTTTTCCAGTAGGGCCTTTTTGCTGGTCAGGACTAGGGGCGGCAGACGAGTCGAGCTGTACGCCGGGTTCTGTCGCCGGGCGGCCTCGCGGCCGGCCGGGAGACGGCCATCCATCTAGGGCCGGCGTTGCCACCGGCCTCGTGCGGTCTACCCGCGGACTCGGGCGGGCAGCCCTCGAACGTCCGCGCGGGTGCCGTATCGCTACGACGCCCTCTTGACCTTGCTCCGGGTGGGGTTTACCTAGCCGTCCAGGTCACCCTGGACGCTGGTGGTCTCTTACACCACCGTTTCACCCTTACCGGGGACCGAGATCCCCGGCGGTCTGTTTTCTGTGGCACTGTCCCGCGGGTCACCCCGGGTGGCCGTTAGCCACCACCCTGCCCTGTGGAGCCCGGACGTTCCTCGGGAAGCCCCCGAAAGGGCTCCACGCGGCCGTCCGCTCGGCTCGTCTGCCGTGTGGACCATGGTAGTGGCTGCGCGGGGGCGAAGAGCACCGCGGGGTCGGCGGCGAGCGTACGGCCGCCCGCCGGGGCGTCCGGCCGGGCGCGGCCGGACAGGTCCCGTGGGCGGCCCGCCCAGGTCCTACTCTGGTGCGGGCCCCCCGACCAGGCGCGGGCAGCCCGAGCGCGAGCCGTACGACCCCGCGCACCGTACGACCGCCTGGACCGTACGAACCGCAAGAACCGTATGAGGGAGATGCCGTGCTCGTCCTGTTGCCGCCGTCCGAGGGGAAGGCCACCGGAGGGACGGGGGCCGCGGTCGCGCTGGACTCGCTGTCGCTGCCGGGGCTGAACGAGGCGCGGGCGACGGTCCTCGACGAGCTGGTGGAGCTGTGCTCGGGCGACGAGGAGAAGGCGGCGGAGGTGCTGGGGCTCAGCCCCGGCCTGCGCGGCGAGGTCGCCAAGAACGCGGCGCTGCGGACGGCGCCCGCGATGCCCGCGGCGGAGCTGTACACCGGAGTGCTGTACGACGCGCTGGGCCTGGCGACGCTCGGACGGGCGGCGCGGCGCCGAGCCGAGGAGTCGCTGCTGGTGTTCTCCGGGCTGTGGGGCGCGGTACGGCTCGGCGACCGCATCCCCTCCTACCGCTGCTCGATGGGCGTGAAGCTGCCCGGCGTCGGCGGCCTGGCGGCGTACTGGCGGCGGCAGATGGCCGATGTCCTGCCGGCCGAGGCGGGCGACGGCCTGGTGCTCGACCTGCGCTCGTCGTCGTACGCGGGCGCCTGGAAGCCGGCCGGGGAGGTCGCCGGGCGTACGGCGACGGTCCGCGTGCTCCAGGTGACGGTGGTCGGCGGGGTCGAGAAGCGGACGGTCGTCAGCCACTTCAACAAGGCCACCAAGGGCCGTCTGGTCCGCGCCCTGCTGGAGTCCGGCGCCCGGCCGAAGGACCCCAAGGGCCTCGCGCGAACGCTGCGGAAGCTGGGTTTCACGGTGGAGGAGCAGCCGGGTACGGGACGGCTCGACGTCCTGGTGCGCGAGATCCACTGAGGCGCGCGGCGCGACGGTACGGAGCAAGACCCTCGTTGCACCCTGCGCAACGGCCGTTGCGCACGCTGGCGCCCGCCAGGCAGGATGACGGGCATGACTTCCGTGCTCGACCTCGCCCCCGTCATCCCTGTGGTCGTCCTGGAGGACGCGGCGGACGCCGTACCGCTGGCGCGGGCGCTGGTGGCGGGCGGGCTGCCCGCGATCGAGATCACGCTGCGGACGCCCGCCGCCCTGGACGCGATCCGGGCCGTCGCGGACGGCGTCCCCGGCGCGGTGGTCGGCGCGGGCACGGTGCTGACGCCGGAGTTGACGGACGCGGCCGTGGGCGCGGGGGCCCGTTTCCTGGTCAGCCCCGGCTGGACGGACCGCCTCCTCGACGCGATGCGCGGCGCGGGCGTGCCGTTCCTGCCGGGCGTCTCGACCGCCTCGGAAGCGCTCGGGCTGCTCGAACGCGGCGTCACCGACATGAAGTTCTTCCCCGCCGAGGCGGCGGGCGGCGTCGCGTACCTCCGCTCCCTGGCCTCACCGCTCCCCCGGGCCCGCTTCTGTCCGACGGGCGGCATCGACGCGGCCCGCGCGCCCGAGTACCTGGCGCTGCCGAACGTGGGGTGCGTCGGCGGTACGTGGATGGTTCCGGGCGACGCGGTGCGGTCCCGGCGGTGGGATCTCGTGGAGAGCCTGGCGCGCGAGGCGGCGACGCTGCGGGGCTGACGCCCTCAATAGCCGTACGGAGAAGGCCCGTACGGAGAAAGCCCGTACGGGAAAGGCCCGTTCACCGCAGGTGGGCCGTCTCGTTCAGCGACCGCAGCGACGCGTTGCCGTCCGCGTAGTACGCCACCTCCGAGAGCGACGCCGGGGCGAGGTACATGCGGAAGAGCGCTTCGGGCGGCGCGTCCAGGGCGAGGCGCGCGAGCGTCTTGATCGGGGTGACGTGGCTGACGAGCAGGACGGTACGGCCGCGGTGGGCGGTCAGCAGCGCGTCGCGGGCCGCGGCGACGCGGGCGGCGACGTCGGTGAAGCTCTCGCCGCCGGGCGGCGGGACGTCGGGTGAGCCGAGCCAGGCGGTGAGTTCGGCGGGCTGCCGGTCCCGTACCTCGGCGAAGGTGAGGCCGTCCCAGGCCCCGAAGTCCGTTTCGCGCAGGCCCTCTTCGAGGTGGACGTCCAGGCCGAGGCGGTCGGCGGCGATCCGGGCGGTCTCCCGGCAGCGGGCGAGCGGCGAGCTGACGACGGCCTCGATGCCGTGGCCTTCACTCAGTCGCCCCTCGGCGCGCACCGACTCCTCGGCGCGCACCGGCCCTTCGGCGCGTACGGCCAGCGCCGCCGCGGCCCGTTCGGCCTGGCGCCGCCCGGCGGCCGACAGCGACGGATCGCTTCCGCCGCTCCCGGAGAACCGCTTCTCCCCCGTCAGCGCGGTCTCACCGTGCCGCAGCAGGACGAAGGTGGTGGGCGCCGCCATGTCGGGCGCCGCACCCTCGTGAACCAACGCCACTACAGGCCGGACTCGGCCGTACGCACCAAAATCCGGCGGCAGTTCTCGCACCGTACGACGGTGTTGGCGGGCGCGGCCCTGACCTCGTTCAGCTCGGTGATGTTGAGTTCGAGGCGGCAGCCCTCGCAGCGCTTCTGGTAGAGCCGCGCCGCGCCGACGCCGCCCTGCTGCCCGCGGAGCTTGTCGTACAGCTTGATCAGGTCGTCGGGCACGGTCCCGGCGATGACCTCGCGCTCCTTGGCCGCCGTGAAGCCCTCCGCGTCGATGCTCTCGATGGCGGCGGACTTGCGGGCCTCGGCCTCGGCGACCTTGGCCTGGACGGACTCGACGCGCGCGGCCAGTTCGGTGGCGCGCTCCTGGGCGCCCTCGCGGCGCTCCATGACGTCCAGCACGACGTCCTCCAGGTCGCCCTGCCGCTTGGCGAGCGAGGTGATCTCGCGCTGGAGGTTCTCCAGGTCCTTCGGCGAGGTGACCGCGCCGGAGTCCAGACGCTGCTGGTCGCGGGCGGAACGCTGGCGTACCTGGTCGACGTCCTGCTCGGCCTTGGTCTGCTCGCGCGCGGTGTCGCTCTCCTCGGTCTGCGCGGCGACCAGCAGGTCACGGAGCTGCGCGAGGTCGGCGCCGAGCCGCTCCAGCTCGGCGTGCTCGGGCAGGGTCTTGCGCTTGTGGTCGAGTTGCGCGATACGCGAATCGAGGGCCTGGACTTCGAGAAGTCGGATCTGGTCGGCGGGCTCGGCGTTCAGCGGGGGGCTCCTGTGCGGCTGGAAGGGCGGGAAGTGGATTGCGGGAGTTCCCGGCCGCCCCGGAATTCCGGGGTGTCCGAGCGCTCCGGGGCGACAGCGTGCGCTGTCCACGGGTCGGTGACCGCGTACGAGACATGGGTGCGCAGCGCCCAGCCGTGCCGGTCGGAGATCTCGTCGAGCTGCGCGGCGGCCTGCTCGCACCACGGCCACTCGGTGGCCCAGTGCGCGGCGTCGACCAGCGCGGGCGGGCCGGACTCGCGCGCCTCGGAGACCGGGTGGTGGCGCAGGTCGGCGGTGACGTACGCGTCGACGCCCGCCGCGCGGACCTCGGCGAAGAGACTGTCGCCCGAGCCGCCGCAGACCGCGACCGTACGGACCGTGGCCTGCGGGTCGCCGGCGATCCGCAGCCCGGTGGCGGTACGCGGCAGCCCTCGCGCCGCCCGCTGCGCGAATTCGGCCAGCGTCAGCGGTGCGGCGGTCTCGCCGATCCGGCCGAGGCCGCGGCGGCCCGCGGGGTCGGTGGGGTCGGGTACGAGCGGGCCGGTGATCCGCAGGCCGAGCGCGGCGGCCAGGGCGTCCGAGACGCCGGGGTCGGCGCGGTCGGCGTTGGTGTGCGCGACGTGCAGCGCGACCCCGTTCCTGATCAGGTCGTGGACGGCGCGGCCCTTGAAACCGGCCGGGCCGGTCGGCGCCACCGTCGTCGTACCGCGCAGATAGAGCGGGTGGTGCGTGACCAGCAGGTCCGCGCCGATCCGTACCGCCTCGTCGACGACTTCCCGCACCGGGTCGACGGCGAACAGCACGCGTCCGACCTCGGCCTCGGGCTCGCCGCAGACCAGGCCGACGGCGTCCCACGCCTCGGCCAGCTCCGGGGGCCAGAGGGCGTCGAGCGCGGCGATGACGTCGGACAGTGTGGGCACGGTAGGAAGGTTACCTGGCCGCCCGTGTCCGCCGGATGCCGTACGCCGTGACCGCGGGCGCCGGGGGGTGCCACGACGGGTGCGCGGGCCGGTCCGTCAACCGTGCGGCACCCGTTCGGCACCCGTTCGGCACCCGTTCGGCACCCGTTCGGCACCCGTGAGTCAAGGGCGCGCGGGGCGCATCCGAGGTCCGCGGGGAGCGCGACCGCTCGCCGGGCGGAGCACATCTGCCCCTTCGCGCGGAGCAGAACGGGAAAACCCGCACTCTTACGTGTGAACCGCACCGAGTCGCGTTGATCGTCCGGAAAAAGGAAAACTACGGTCCTGTGCCGGAGGTGGGTGAGTCATATGAGCGCCAGTACAGATGCCAGTGCCCGTGCCATGGAGATCCCCCCGGCCGTCCGCGTACTGCGCCGGTCGGGCTTCACGATCGCCGCGGACGGGTCGTACGCGGCCTGCCTCGCCGAGGCTCGCGTACCCGCGCCGGAGGGGGACGGGGACGTGGACGAGTACGGCGGGGGCGGCGTCAGCGGCTGGTTCCCCGAGCGGTGGACGCTCGGGCCCGAGCCGTACGCGGTGCCGCTGCCCGGCGCCCAGCCGGAGGAGGCCGGGACACAGGTCGTACCGCTGCCCGACGGCCGCGTCCTGATCCGGCGACGGGTCGCCGACCGCCACGACCTGGCGCTGCTGTATCCGGCGGGGGCCGGTACCGGGGAGGTGCCGATCGGGTCGCTCGGCGGGGATGCAGTAACGCTTCTTCCCCCGTGCCCCTTGGGTGGGGCGGCTTTCGCGCTCGTGTACGAGGGGGGTTCCGGCGAGAGGGGTTCCGGCGAGAGGGGCTCCGCTGGTGGGGGCTCTGGCGAGGGGGGTTCCGGGGAGGGGGACTCTGCTGAGGGGGACGGGGTCACGACCGTCTGGCAGGTGTACGGCGCCGGGAAGGACGGGCCCGTCGCCGTCATGCGCGTGCCCGGCCGCTGCACCGGCGGCGTCTGGCTCGACCGTACGGGGCGGCTGCTCGCCGTCGACCGTACGCTCGCCGGCCGCACCAAGGCCGTCGCCGTCGACCTGCGACTCGGCGAGGCCAGCCCGCTCCTCCAGATCACCGAGGACAGCGACGACCGGCTCGTCCTCGCGGAACCCGACAGCGGGCTGCTGCTCCTGCGCAGCGACGCCACCGGGGAGGCGCGGCTCGGCTGGGGCGTCCTCGGCAGCCGTCGGCCGGTACGTTTCCCCGACGCGCTCCAGGTGCCGGGCATCCTGCTCACGCCGGTCGCCGCGCAACCGGGGCAGATCCTGATGCCCGAGGCGGCGGTGGTCGCGCTCCGCGCGGAGGCGCCGGGCGGGGCGGAGTCGCTGGCGCTGTGGCGGCCGGGTGAGCGGCGGCTGCACTGGCGGGCGTCCCCTCCGGGGTGGCTGGGGGCGACGGGGTACTGGGGGGCCGACGATTTGCTGCGGCTGCCGTGTTCGGTGCCGGAGTGGCCTTGCGGGGTGGCGCCGTACGAGGCGCCACGGGTGCGGCCTGCGGCCGGGGCTTCGGGGTCTCGGCGTGGGCGGGGTGCGGTGCCCGCCGCTCTGCCCGGGCCTGGTTCTTCCGCCGGCCTCGGCTCTTCCGGTGGCCTCGGTTCCTCCGCCGGCCTCGGCTCTTCCGGTGCGGCTCTGCCCGCGCCGACGCGGCTGCCCTGGCGGGTGCTGCCGCTTCAGCAGGCGCCGCTGGCTGCCGCCAAGGCGGGGTGACCCCCATGACCGTGACGTCGACCCCGCCAGTAGACTCACCCGAAGCCGCGCATCCGGGCACTCCGCGTGACCACCGCGGGGCGGCTTCGCCGCAGTCCGGGTCGAGTTTGTTCGCGCGCTTTCGGCGTAGGCCGGTTCGTTGTTCCACGGGGATTTCGGGGAGATTCAAGAAGATGACGTCCGACGCGCGTTCCTCTCACGACCACGGGGGGTCCGGGGACAGCTCGGGGCGCCACCGGGGGCCTGCTTCTTCCTCTGAGGAGGGGGAGGCTCAGCCTCAGGGGAAGCATCGGCGTCCTTCGGACGATTAGCGGGTTTTTCTTTGCCCGCCCGCCCACCCGTGCGGGTGTTTTTTCGTCTGCGGGTGCCGCTTGTGCCTGGTCGGTGCCGGTCCGGGGTACCTCCTCGAAATCCGTCTCACCTGGTCCTGGGGATTCGGTGCCGTTCCTGTCGACGTATTTCTGCGGGGGCACCCCGGCCCGTCCCCTCCGGGTACGTCGGCGTCCGCCTGTCCGGTGGGGGTTGCCGGGAGGGGGGTGGGTGGGCTGGGGTACGGGGGCGGCCGACGGTCCGCTGCGGTACCGGGGCGGGGGTGGGTGGGCTCCGGTACGTCGGCGTCCGCCTGTCCGGTGGGGGTTGCCGGGGAGGGGGTGGGTGGGCTCCGGTACGTCGGCGGCCTGCTGTCCGGTGGGGGTGCCGGGAGGGGGGTGGGCTCCGGTCCGCCTGTCCGCCGTCGACCCGCCCGCGTAGGCGGGAGGGGGGCTCGGGTGCGTCGGCGGCCGGGGGTGGGGGCGCCGCAGGCTTATGGGAGCCCCGTCCTCGGCGCGCGGGGGCGGGGCCGACTCAGGTCGCCGACTCAGGCTTTGGCTTTGGCTTGGAGGCGGAGGCCGGTCAGGGTGAGGTCTAGGGCGGCGCGGAATTGGTCGATATCGTCGTGGCCGTCGAATTCGTCGACGATTTCGTGGACGAAGGGGAAGTCGGCGGGGTCGAGTTCGCGCCAGGTCTTGGCGAAGCGGCCGAGGAATTCGTCGCGGTTGACGGCGCCGTTGAGGACTTCCGGCGGAGGTTCCTGGCCGAGGTCGACGGCGGAGCCGACGACGACGCCGACGATCGCGGAGACGGCGTGGAAGCGCTGCCGGGCCGTGAGGTCGAGGCGGAGGGTCTGTTCGCCGAGCTTCTCGTAGACGAGCAGGGAGTTGGCCTGCACGTCGGTGTTGCGCATGAAGTAGGCGCCGAGCCAGGGCCGGCGGACGATCGCGTCGAAGAGGCGCAGGGCCATGGCGCGAAGGTCGTCGATCGGGTCGTCGCTCCGCGGAAGGGCCTCGACGTCGGCGAGGATCGCGCCCATCGCGTGATCGGTGGCGCGGTCGAGTAGTTCGTCCTTGCTCTCGACGTACCAGTAGATGCTGGCGACGCCGCCGCCGAGGCGCTGCGCGAGGGCGCGGAAGGTCAGGCCGGGCGCCCCGGCCTCGTCCAGGAGGGCCACGGCCTCCGTGAGGACGGACTCCATCGAGTGAGAAGCCCGTCGGCGTCCCTGGGTCGAGCGGTCTTGCAGGCGTGCCATGGCTCACATCCCCATCGCGATCTTGCGTCGTATCGAACGTTGTTCTATCGTAGCGGATCGTACGTTGTTCGATAACCGAATGACGTTCGATTGGAGGACTGCCATGACCACTCCCACGCTTGAGAAAACGTCACACACCTACCCGTCCCTGAGCGCGGCGTGGATTCCGCTGGCCGCCCTCTGCCTGGCCTTCTTCGTCGAGATGGTCGACAACACGCTGCTGTCGATCGCGCTGCCGACGATCGGCCGCGACCTCGGCAGCGGGACGACCGCGCTTCAGTGGGTCACCGGGGCGTACTCGTTGACCTTCGGCGGCCTGCTGCTCACGGCGGGGTCGATGGCCGACCGGCTCGGGCGCCGCCGGGTGCTGCTGGTCGGACTCGCCGTGTTCGGCTCGCTGAGCCTGTGCGTCGTCCTCGTCACCACGGCGGGCCAACTCATCGCCCTGCGGGCCGCGCTCGGCGTCGCCGCCGCGGCGATGGCGCCGATCACGAACTCACTGGTCTTCCGGCTGTTCGACGACAAGGCCCTGCGCATGCGCGCGATGACGGTGATGATCGTCGTCGGCATGTCCGGCTTCGTCCTCGGACCGCTGCTCGGCGGCACCGCGCTGGCGCATGTGCGCTGGGAATGGCTGCTGGTCGTCAACGCCCCCATCGCCGTCATCGCGTGCGTCGGCGTCCGGCTCGGCGTCCCGGCCGACCGGCCGGAGGACCTGACCCACGACAAGCTCGACCTGCCGGGCGCCGTCCTGAGCGTCGCCGCCATCGGGCTCGCCTGCTACTCCCTGACCAGCGGTGTCGAGCACAGCTGGCTCTCCGCGATCACTCTCGCGTCGATCGCGGGCGCCGTCGTGGCCGCGATCGCCTTCGTCCGCCACGAGCGCGGCACCCCGGCGCCCATGCTGGACCTCAGCCTCTTCTCCAACGGCACTGTCCGCGGCGCCGCCATCGCCCAGATCGGCACGTCCATCGCAATGGCCAGCGTGATGTTCGGGCTGATCCTCCACTTCCAGTACGCCTACGGCTGGAGCCCGGTACGCGCCGGACTCGCCAACCTGCCGATCATCGTGACCATGCTCGCCGCGACCCCCTTGTCCGAATGGCTCGCCCGCCGCTTCGGCCACCGCATCGCCTGCCTCGTCGGCGCTGCCTGCCTGGCCGGCGCCCTCGCCGGTCTCTCCTGGGGCGTCGACCACGGCTACGCCGCCATCGCCGTCTGCATGGTGATCATGACCATCGGACTGCGCACCGTCATGACGATCTGCGCCGTCGCCCTCGTCGACGCCATGCCCAGCAACCGCACCTCCATCGGCGCCGCCCTCAACGACACCGCCCAAGAAGTCGGCTCCAGCGTCGGCACCGCCATGGTCGGCACCCTCATCGCCGCCCTCGTCACCACCCAACTCCCGCCCGGCACCTGGAGCAGCGACCTCGTCGCCTCCTTCTTCCACGGCGAACGCGTCACCTACGCCCTCCTCTCCCTCCTCGTCGGCCTCATCGCCGCCGGCGGCGCCCTCACCCTCACCAACTCCCACACCCTCGAAGACCCCCCCACCGATTCCCCCGCCTGACCCCCCCCAGTCCCCCAGCCCCCTACCGGTAGCAACCGGCGGCAACCAGCACCACAGCGGCCCGTCGAACGCCGACGCACCCGAGCCGACCCCCCACCCACCCCACCGGCGGCCGGACGCCGACGACCTCACCCCCACCCACCCCCGCCCCGGCACCACAGTGGACCGTCGGCCGCCCCCGCACCTCAGCCCACCCACCCCCCTCCGCAACCCCCACCGGACAGGCGGACGCCGACGTACCCGGAGGGGACGGGCCGGGGTGCCCCCGCAGAAATACGTCAACAGGAACGGCACCGAATCCCCAGGACCAGGTGAGACGGATTTCGAGGAGGTACCCCGGACCGGCACCGACCAGGCACAAGCGGCACCCGCAGACGAAAAAACACCCGCACGGGTGGGCGGGCGGGCAAAGAAAAACTACGAGCGGCGCAGCCCCAACACCTCAACGGCAGCGAAAGACCCCCGCTCCCCCCCTTCGAAATACGGCGTCAACACCCCATCAAGCTCCCCATACGAAAACACCGACTTCGCCGTCTCGAACCGCGCCGCCACCACCGGCCGTTGCAGAACGGCCACCATCCCCCCGTGCACAACGAAAACCTGCCCGGACACCCCCGCGGCAGCGGGCCCGGCAAGGTACCCGACCAGCGGAGCGACATGCTCGGGGGCCAGCGGATCGAGCCCCCCGGGCTCGGCAGAGCCGAACACATCAAGAGTCATCCGCGTCCGCGCCCGCGGACAAATGGCGTTGGCGGTGACCCCGTACCGCCGAAGCGCCTCCGCCGTGGACGTCGTGAGCCCGACGATGCCCCCCTTGGCGGCGGCGTAATTCGGCTGTCCGGCCGACCCGGCGAGAAACGCCTCGGACGCGGTGTTGACGATGCGCCCGAAGACCGGAGCCCCGGAGGACTTGGCGCGCGAGCGCCAATGCGCGGCGGCGAACCGAATGGTGTTGAAGTGGCCTTTGAGGTGCACCCGGATGACGGAGTCCCACTCGTCCTCGGTCATGGAGAAGACCATGCGGTCGCGGAGAATCCCGGCGTTGTTGACGAGGATGTCGAGCTGCCCGTTGTGCTCGACGGCCAACTGGACGAGTTCCGACGCCTGTTCGTGGTCGGCGACATCGCCGTGGTGGGCGACGGCGCTGCCGCCGGCGGCGGCGATCTCGGCGACGACCTCCTGCGCCGGGGTGGCGGAGGAGGCGCCGGAGCCGTCACGGCCGGGCTGGCCGAAGTCGTTGACGACGACGTGCGCCCCGAGCCGGGCGAGTTCGAGCGCTTCGGCGCGCCCGAGTCCGCGCCCGGCCCCGGTGACGACGGCGGTCCGTCCGGCGAGCGGGAGTTCACCGTTCGGCATTGGCTGATCCCCCATCAGATCGTGATGCTCGTACGCAGCGCGACGCCCGTCCGCATCTGGTCGATCGCCTCGTTGATGTCCTCAAGTCGCACGCGGTGCGTGATCAGCCCTTCGAGGTCGATGCGCCCGGCGCGCCAGAGCCGGATGACGCGGTCGTAGGAGCGCAGGACGTCGCCGCCGCCGTAGAGGGACGGCAGGATGCGCTTCTCGTCGAAGAACAGCTCGAACATGTTGATCTGGAGGTTGTCGTCCATGGCGCCCGCGCCGACGATGCACAGGGTGCCGCCGCGCCGGGTGGCGTCGTACGCGGCGCGCGCGGTCGCGGACTTGCCGACCACCTCGAAGACGTAGTCGAAGCCCTCGCCCGCGGTGAGCCGGTTCTTGGCGTCGGCGAGGCCGTCGGGGTCGACGGACTCGGTGGCGCCGAAGCGGACGGCGGCCTCGCGGCGGGACTCGACCGGGTCGACGGCGACGATCTCGGCGGCGCCCGAGGCCCGCGCGCCCTGGATGACGCTGATCCCGACGCCGCCGCAGCCGATCACGGCGACCGACGAACCCGCCTCCACCTGGGCGGTGTTGAGGGCGGCGCCGATGCCGGTGGTGACCCCGCAGCCGATCAGCGCGGCGATCTCGTACGGCACATCGTCGGGGATCGGCACCGCGCACCTGGCGTCGACCACGACCTCCTCGGCGAAGGTGCCGGTCCCGGCGAAACCGAAGACGTCGGGTGAAGCGGCGCCGGGGCGGCGGTAGTTGGCGGTGCCCGCGTTGAGGAATCCGGCGATGCACAGCTCGGTCTGGCCGCGCTTGCAGGACGCGCACTCGCCGCACGCGGGCAGCCAGCAGACCAGGACGCGGTCGCCCGCCGTGACGGACGTGACGCCCTCGCCGACCTCGGCGACCTCGCCCGCGCCCTCGTGGCCCGGCACGAAGGGCGCGGGCTGCGGCAGGACGCCGCTCATCGCGGACAGGTCGGAGTGGCACAGTCCGGTGGCCTTGACGCGGATACGTACCTTGCCGGGCCCGAAGCCCGCGGTCTCGATGTCGTCGACGACTTCGAGCTTGTCCTGGCCGGTCTCCTGCTGGATGGCTGCGCGCACGGTACGGCTCCCCTCGGATGGTGCGAAGACGGTGGTCGCTACGGAGGCCCGGCCGACGACCGGGCCGAAAGCTGCTGAGCCGAGAGCCGCCGGGCGCGCGGCCCGGTGTGCCCCACGGGCTCAGGTGTGCTCGATGACGGTGTCCGCCAGGACCGGCGCCTCGTCCCGCTCCACGGCCGACACCGCGGCCACGATCCGGCCGGAACCCGCGCCGCCGCCGTCCCCGTCCGCCCACATCCGTACCCGCAGCGTCTCGCCGGGGTAGACGACGCCCGCGAAGCGCGTCGCGTACGAACGAATCCGGGCGACGTCGCCGCCGAGCAGCGTGTCGGTGACGGCCTTGAGCGTGGCGCCGTACGAGCACAGTCCGTGCAGGATCGGGCGGTCGAATCCGGCGGTGGCGGCGAATTCGGGGTCGGCGTGCAGCGGGTTCCAGTCGCCCGACAGCCGGTAGAGCAGCGCCTGGTCCTCGCGGACGGGTACGTCAACGGCCTTGTCGGGCACGCGGGTTGGCGGTTCCGGACGGCGGGAGGGACCGCGTTCGCCGCCGAAGCCGCCTTCGCCGCGGACGAAGATCTCGTTGTCGGAGGACCACAATGGCCCGTCGTCGTCGGCCACTTCGGAGCGCAGCACGATGACGGCGGCCTTGCCCTTGTCGTAGACGGCGGCGACCGATCCGGTCCGTACGGCACGGCCGCTCACCGGCAACGGCCGGTGGAGTACGAGGCGTTGGCCGCCGTGCAGGACGGCGGCGAGGTCCACGTCGATGCCGGGGCCGATCGAGCCGTCCACCGAACCGGGCCCGCCGCCCGCGACGGTGGCGAAACTCGGCAGGACGTGCAGCCGGCTCTCCAGCGTGTAGCGCAGTTCGTCCGCGTCGGTGGCCGGGCGCCCGGCGCCGATCCCCAGGTGGTAGAGGAGAACGTCCTTGTGGTTCCAGGCGATTTCGGTGCGGCGCGGCTCGGCCGCGAGGGCCTTGGCGACGTCGATGGGCATGGTCCCTCCGGGGCACTTCCGGTGGCGGCTACTTCCGGTGACGGGTACTTCCGGTGACGGGTACTTCCGGTGGCGGCTACTTCCGGTGACGGGTACTTCCGGGGCACTGGCTAGAACATGTTCTAGAGATGGCCCCTGTATAACGCAAAGCCCAGGAAGTGAGAAGAGCTGACACCTCGTCAGCTGAAGGGATTCCCGGCCCTTCCCGCCCGCCGACGCGGCGGATTCCCGGCCGCCCCGCCCGCCGGGGCACCGCACCCGTGACATTTGTCCTGCCCCCCTGCGGACATTCCCCTCTGCCCGCCGCCCCTCCCCCCTCCGTAGCGTCGTGGCCATGGAGAAAACCCCGTCCACGCCCCGGCCCGACACCCCGCCCGACACCTCGCCCGGCGCCCGGCCCGACACCTCGCCCGCCGTCCGCTTCACCGCCGTCCACAAGAGCTTCGGCCCGGTCAGGGCCGTGGCCGGGATCGACCTGGAGATTGCGCGCGGCGGCACGATGGCACTGCTCGGCCGTAACGGAGCAGGGAAGTCGACCACCATCAGCCTGCTGCTCGGCCTGGACCGGCCGGACGCGGGCGAGGTGCGGCTGTTCGGCGGCCCGCCGCAGGAGGCGGTCAGGGCCGGGCGGGTCGGCGCGATGCTTCAGGACGGCCGGCCGATCCCGCGCGCCACCGTCAAGGAACTGGTGACGTTCGTGGCGGCCACGTATCCGCGGCCGATGCCCGTCGCCGAGGCGCTGTCGCTGGCCGGGATCACGGAGCTGGCGGGCCGCCGCGTGGACAAGCTGTCCGGCGGCCAGACGCAACGGCTCCGCTTCGCTCTGGCCGTCGCGGGCAACCCCGAGCTGATCGTGCTGGACGAGCCGACGGCCGCCCTCGACGTGGAGGCGCGGCGGGTGTTCTGGCGGTCGATGCGCGGTTACGCGGCGCGCGGCAACACCGTGCTGTTCTCCACGCACTACCTGGAGGAGGCCGACGAGCACGCCGACCGCATCCTGGTGATCGACCAGGGCCGTACCGTCGCCGACGGCACCGGCGAGCAGATCAAGCAGGCCGTCGGCGGCACGCTCGTCTCGTTCGACCTCGCCGGGTCCGGCTCCGCGGGCCTGCGCACGCTGCCCGGTGTGACCGCCGTCGAGATCCGCGGCGACCGGGCCCTGCTGCGTACCTCCGACTCCGACGCCACCGTCGTCGCCCTCGCGGCGAGCGACCGCGTCCGCCGTCTGGAGGTCGTCCCGGCCAGCCTGGAGGACGCCTTCCTGACCCTGACCGCACCTCACCCGGCGACCGGGACCCCGGCCGCCGAATCCCCGGCGCCGCGCTCCACCCCCGCCCATCCCCTCCAGAAGGAAGCCGTCCGATGACCGAGTACGTGAAGCTCGAAGTCCGGCGCGCCCTGCGCGACCCCGGCTTCATCGTCATGGGCTTCGCCATGCCCGTGCTGATGTACCTGCTCTTCACCAACCTCGGGGTCGGCGGCGACGGCCAGGACAAGATCGACTACGCGCGGTACTACATGGTCGGCATGGCGGCGTACGGCGCGCTCGGCGCGTCGATGGGCATCGGGACCGGCGTCGCCGAGGACAAGGGTCTGGGCTGGCTGCGGCAGCTCCGCGTCACCCCGCTCAGCCCGTTCCGTGTGGTGGTCGGCCGGGCGCTGACCGCCGGGGTGACCGTCCTGCCCGCGATCTGCGCCGTCCTGCTGGCCGGGGCGCTGGTGAACGGCGTGCACCTGGCCGCGTGGCAGTGGGTCGCCACCGCCCTGCTGCTGTGGGTAGGCACGATCCCCTTCACCCTGCTCGGCCTCGGCAACGGCTACGGGCTGACCGCGCAGACCACCGGCGTCACGAGCATGGCCTGCATGATGGGCCTGTCGATCGTCGGCGGCCTGTGGATTCCGGTCGACGCCTTCCCGCGCTGGCTCGCCCGGATCTCCCAGTGGACGCCCGCCCAGCGCTTCGGCCAGCTCGGCTGGAGCGTGCTTGACCGGCACGCGCCCGGCGCGGGTACGGTGGCCGTGCTCGGCGGATGGCTGGTCGTCTTCGCCGGTTACGCCGTCCTCTCCTACCGGCGGGGTGCGCGGACCGCATGACGACGACGCGGCAGGCGACCTCCCGCCGGGACACGTACAGCGCGTACCGAACGGGGACGGTGACCGCCATGACGGCGAACAGCGGCATGGCCGACGGCGTGACCGACCGCCCGGCAGGCGTGACCGACCGCCCGGCCGGCGGGGCGGACCACCCGGCCGAGAGCACGGACAAGCCGTGCGGCAGGGCCTGGTGGCGGCGCGGCACACCGCACGACTTCGCCCGCGAGATCGAGCACATCAAGTCCCCCGACGGCAACGCGCTCTACCCCTGGCTGCTGATGGTCATCGGCCCCGGCACCGACATCGCCCAGGGCCAGGTCCCCGCCCCCTGGCTCGCGGGCTGCGGCCTCGCGCTGTTCTGCCTCCTGTACGTGTTCACGGTCCGTTCGGCTTTCCACGAGCGGTGGCGCGGGGGGCCGGTCCCGTACCGTCTGCTGGGTGCGCTGGCCGTCTGTACGGCCACGCTCGCCATCGCCTACGGCGGGAATTTC
The DNA here is from genome assembly GCF_040610915.1 of Streptomyces sp. NPDC003300. Taxonomy (NCBI): domain Bacteria; kingdom Bacillati; phylum Actinomycetota; class Actinomycetes; order Kitasatosporales; family Streptomycetaceae; genus Streptomyces; species Streptomyces sp. NPDC003300. Next base: position 110,248 of record NZ_JBEXNE010000021.1, read on the forward strand.
CTGCTGCTGTACACGCTGGTCTCGCTGAGCGTCGGGGCCGTGGCCTCCACCCGCCGCGGCCTCGGCCTGATGCTGACGCCGCTGAGCGCGACCGCCGGAGTCACCGCGAGCACGCACGGCCAGGGCTTCTGGGGCACGGCGGGCCTGGCGTACGGCACCTTCCTGTCCGGCCTGGTCGTCTCGGTGATCATCACGCTCTCCTACGCCGTCGCCCAGCTCAGGGAGACCCGGCAGGAGCTGGCGCGCAGCGCGGTCGCCCAGGAGCGGATGCGGTTCTCACGCGACCTGCACGACCTGCTCGGGCACACCCTGTCGGTGGTCGTGGTGAAGTCCGAGGCCGCGCGCCGGATCGCGCCGCGCGACATCGACGCGGCGCTCGCCCAGGTCGCCGACATCGAGGCGGTCGGCCGCCAGGCGCTCACCGAGATCCGTGAGGCCGTCACCGGCTACCGCGAGGGCAGCCTGTCCACCGAACTCGACCGGGCCCGGTCCGTCCTGACCGCCTCCGACATCGAGGTCGTCGTCCAGGAGTCGGGCCCGCCCCTGCCCCCGCAGACCGAGGCGCTGCTCGGCTGGGTCGTCCGCGAGGGCGTCACCAACGTCGTCCGGCACAGCGGCGCGACGCTGACCCGTATCGAACTCGCCACCGGGCGCGGCCGGGCCCATCTGACCATCAGCGACAACGGCCGCGGGTCCTGCCCGTCGCCGTCCGGTCAGGACGGCGACATCAGGACCCGCACCGGTACCGGCCTGCGCGGCCTGACCGAACGCCTCGCCGCCGCCGGCGGCTCCCTCACCTCGGGCCCGGCCGCCGACGGCGGCTTCCGCCTGACGGCCGCCCTCCCGGTGGAGGAGGACGCGGCCCCGGCCGGTCACGCCGTGTCGGCGCGCTGACCGGCCGGGGCCGCCGTCCGCCGGGGTCAGCCGTCGATGACCGACGTGATCTGGTCGGAGTCGGTCATCGCGCCCGACCAGACGCGGATGTCCTCGATCTGGCCCGCCAGGTAGTGCCCCCACGTCGCGCCGACGTAGGCGCGGCCGCCGGTGAAGTCGCCCGCTCCCTGGACGGCGGTGAAGGGCTGGGTGTCCTGGAGGTTGTCGCCGAGGTAGAGGCTGACCGTGCCGGACTGGGCGTCGAGGACGCCGGTGACCTGGACGGTGCCGTCGGCGCTGCCGCCGCTGGGGTCGTCGTTGGGCGAGACGGCGCCGGTGAAGGTGCCGTCGGTGGCGACCCGGCCGAAGAGCCACTGGCCCTGGGGGACGGTGATGACGTTGCCGTCGTCGTCCAGTGTGGTGGTGGTGCCGGTGTACTTGAACCACACGCCCCACGAGGAGCCGTCGGCCGAGCGCTGCCCCGCGATCTGTTCGGTGTAGCCGACGGGGTGGGTGACCAGGGCCGCCGCGTCGAGCTGGGTGCGGGTGGTGACCGTGAAGGAGCCGGTGTCGTCCACGACGGAGCCGGGCGTGGAGACCGAACCGGTGGCGCCGTCGAGGGCGATGGTGTCGCCGTCGAGGGTGGCGCCGCCCGAGGTGGTCAGGGTGCGGCCGTAACCGGAGGCGGTGTCGGCGAGGGTGGTGCCGGAGGCGCCCGACGGGTCCCAGGCCGCGGTCAGTTCGACCTGGGCCTTGCCGTCGGTGCCGAGCAGCCGCGCCTCGTCGGAGGCTTCCTGCGAGGTCAGCGTCCGCTGCCAGACCTTCACCTCATCGATGCTGCCGGGGAAGTTGTACTGGTACGTCCCCCACTTGTACCGCCCGATCTGGAACGCGCCGGTCGCCGACCACGAGCCGGTGGTGGTCGCGGTGCCCTGGAGCACGCCGTTCACGTACAGCGCGCTCTGCGAGGTCGCCGGGTCGTAGCTGCCCAGCAGGTGGGTCCACACCCCGGTCCTGGGCGGGGACTTGGCCGCCACTCCGTAGTACGCGGTGCCGGTGTTGGCGTCCTGCTGCTTGACCCCGAAGAACCAGGTGCCCAGGCCGTGGTCGTAGGCGAGGATGAACGGGCTGTACGTCACCCCGTCCTGGGAGAGCACGATGCCGTTGGGTGTGGTGGTGTCCAGCTTCACCCACGCCGAGACGGTGTATGCCGAGCGGGTCTCCAGTACGGGCCCCGCCGTCGAGGCGTACCCCGACGTCCCGTCCAGGTGCAGGCCCTTGTCCGGGGTGCTGCCGCCGTTGCCGTCCGGCAGGTCGCCGCGGCGGCCGTTGGCGTCGCGGACCGCGCCGGTGCCGGACAGTGTCGCGTTGTGCTGCTGCGCCGCCACGGTGGTCGAGGTGTCGACGGCCTGGCCGCCGCTCTCGTCGAAGCTCCACTGCCCGACCGGGCCCGCACCGGCCGCGACCAGGAAGTCCTTCACCGTCTCCGCGCCCCACCGCCCGACGACGTCCTTGGCGCGGACGTCCAGGTGGTACGTGCCGGAGGCGGGCGGGGTGATCGTCGCACTGGTGACCCCGGCCGCGAGCGCGATCCACGCGTCGGACGAGGACAGCTTGTACTCGTAGGCGGTGTTGGTGTCACCGGACGCGGGCCCGAAGACGACCTTGCCCTCCACGCCGGGACCGCCCGCCGGAACACAGGTGTTGGGCAGGCACTCGCTGTAGGTTCGCGCGAAGGTGACCGTCGGCGCCTTGGGGGCGGTGGAGTCGACCTTGAAGTAACACCAGCCGGTGGTCGAGCCGTTGGACGGTCCCGCCAGATAGCTGCTCTGGTTGTCGTAGTACGAACGGGTCCATGTGCGGTAGCGGTACAGCGTGCCGTCGGTCAGGGTCGGTGCGGTGGCGACGCCGGGTGAGACGTTGTCGCCGACGAATCCGGTCGCGGGCCGCACGATGTCGCTGAACGCGCTCGACCAGGTGGCGCTGGAGGCCGTGTACTTGTCCATGCTGAAGACCGAACGCAGCCGCGCGCCCGACTCGCCGCCCGCCGCCGTCTGCGGCACCGACGACAGCGCGGGCGTCGGGTCGGAGATCACCGACGGGTCGGCGCTCTTGGTCGAGCACACCACGCCGCTGCCCGTGACCAGACCGATCTTCGTCGGGAGCGCGGGGTTGGCCACGTAGTTGACGGACAGCGCCGCGTTGTTCTTGAACCGCTTCCACGCGGAGGTGTCGGACTCGTCGTGCGCGCGCAGTTCGAGGGTGAGCTTGGCGAATTTGCCCGCGGCGAAGTCCGCGACCGTGGGCGTCAGATTCTCATTCGTCTCGTCCGGGTTGTCGGCGAATTCGATCGGCGCGTCAGGGGAGTTGGGGTCGCAGGTCGAGCCGCGGCCGGCCGAGAAGGAGCGGTCGACCATCAGGTCGAGCTCCTTGGGGCGTGACGACCAGGTCGTGGACGACGAGAAGTTGTTCGTGCGCTCCAGGTCCGTCCAGCGCGCGTCGCACTGGAACGCCCAGGGCGAGGTGACGCGGAAGGTCGCCTTCAGGACCTTCTTGCCCTTGAGGGCGCCGGGGGTGAACTGGAAGTAGAGCCGCTGGGTGTAGCCGGGACCGCAGTAGTAGCCGTTCCAGGAGCCGCAGTGGCCGTCGCCCTCGCCGTTGGTGCCGTTGCCCCAGCCGTAGCTGCTGTAGCCGTCGCTGCGCAGGAGGGTGCGCTGCGGGGCGCCCGAGGCGAGCGACACGTCGGGGTCGATGTACAGCGGGTACGCGGCGGTGTCCTTGGCCGCGAGGAGGTGGGGGTCGGGGACGACGGCGACGGAGGTGCCGGTGACGTCCAGCGGGGTGGTGGCGGTGGTGGCGCCGGGGGCCGGGCCGTCTTCGGGGGCGAGGGCCTCGGCGGCCTCGGCGCTGGGCGCGGCCTTGGTGGTGGGCGCGGTCTTGGCGCTGGGCGCGGCCTTTGTGGTGGGCGCCGTCTTCGCCGTGGGCGCGGCCGGGTTGTCGACCGGGGCGGACGCCGTACCGAGCGAGTCCCACATCTGGGCGGCCGAGGACGTGAACAGCTCCTGCCCGTCGGGGCCGACCGCGCTCAGGCCGCCGCTCGCGGTGTCGCTGACGTCCAGGCCGGAGGCGCGCATCCCGAACTCGATCCGCTTCAGCGCCGGATTGGCCGCCGCGGTCGGCGTCTTGACCACCAGCACCTCGCGGTAGCCCTGCGTGGTCGCCGTCATGCGCAGGTCCACGCCCGGCAGCACGTCGGCGTACACGGCGCTCTCGCCGTCCAGCGTCGGGGCGGGCAGCGTGCCGGGCCAACTGAAGGCCAGCGTGCGGCCGTTGCGCCCGATCGTCACCAACGGGGCGGTGCCGCCGCCGGAGAAGGCCAGATCCACCACGGCCGCCTTCGGAGCCAGGCTCCCGTCGGCCTTCCTGGCCAGGGTCGCGTCCGGCTCGGCCCAGGAGCCGTCCGCCCGCGCGACCCGTACCGGGGCCGTGAACTGGTCGAGCCGCATGGTGATTCCGTCGGGATTCGCGTACGTCGTCGTGTTCTCCGTACGCGCCCCCACCACCTCCACCGGCTGCCCGGACGCCTGCGCCTGGTCCAGGTCCCGCTGCGCCTCGGTCTGCGGCACGGGCGCGGGGTCCGCCGTCGCGTCCAGGGGCGTCAGCCCCGCCCACGCCACCGTGGCCGCCGCCCCCACCGCGACCCCCCGCCACGCCAGCTTCCGCGCTCTGCGCCGCATACGAATATTCACAGTCCGCCCCCACCCCGTTCCACCCGAACTCCCCTATGAGCGAAGTGGATTCTGTGTCCATCTAACGAAGCGCGTCAATCCTTTCAGGAAAAAATTAAGTGGAATCCCGCCTTCTGCACCTGCCGCCACCTGCTCCGATACGTACCTCGGGGTTCACGAACCCCGAGGTACGTACAGCCTTTTCCCGCCACCCTTTGCGCCGGCCGGATTCCGGGACGAATTCCCCCCGCAGCCCCTTTATCCGCTTTTCCTCCGGTCAGTCCGCCGCCACAACCCCCGCCCAGTCCAGCCCACCCCGCGCCCCGACCCCGGACTCGTAGCCGCCGCCGGTGAAGAACGGGGTCGATCTCTAGGACCTGTCGTCGGGGGCGGGAGGGGGCGGAGGGGTGGAGGGGGTCGCCTCGGGTGTCGGGGTGGGGGGCTCGGAGGAGGCGGCGGGCTCCGCAGGGGTGGGGGGCTCGGAGGAGACGGGGGGCTCCGCAGGGGTGGGGGGCTCGGAGGGGGTGGATGCGGGTGGGGTGGTTTCGGCGGGGGTGGCCTTGCGGAGACGGGAGCGGGTGGGGGCGGGGGCCGGGTCGTCGGAGAGTTCCTGGATGTCGTCCATGCCCTCGTCGTGGCCGGTGAGGGGGGCGGTGGGGCGGTCGGCGCCCACGCCCGGGGCGCCGGACGCCTGGCCCTCCGGCGGGAGGAGCCCGTAGTGGGCGTACAACTCCTGCTCCTGGTCGAGTCCGAGGTGCTGCTCGGCGTCCTCGCGCGGCGCGGCCTTGATCGTGTCGAGGTCGTACGCCACCCGCAGCACACCGCCGCCCGTGTCGCGCCCGATCTCGTGCTCGGCGCCGGCCAAGGGGACGAACGTCTCCTCGAAGCCGTGCATCCCGGTCCTCACCGTCACCCACTGCGGCCGACGGTCCCAGTCGTCCACGTACACATGGCTGACCCGGCCGATGAATTGCCCGTGCCGGTCGTGGATCGTCAGTTCCCTCAATGCCTCGGAACTCCCGAAGACGTCATCCGTCATACGAATTCACTCCTCTACGACGTGCCTGCGGCCCAACCGGAAAAGGTGCGGCACCGTCCTCCCGCGAACCGCGTGCCCGACGAGGCCACCTTCTCCCATCCCGACCGCTACCCCGTGGCGGGACACCTAGGGCTTTTCTTTCAGATCATCGGATCTGCGCGCGAGGTCGTCCCGCTCGCCCGGGTGCGGCTGCCGCGCATTGGCTCGATCAGGCGGGAACGCCTCGCGTACCGGTTCCGGCCCGAGGTGCGGCTGCCGAACGCGTACATCCTGTGGCAAGCCCTCACCGAGCGCCCGGACCGCACGGACCCCGAGGGCGGTGTGGCCGGCTTCATCGCCGTGCACGAGCTCGCCGGAGTGTTCTCGGCGGGCTCCTGGGAGCCGGTCCGCGCGTCCGAGGCGCGGTCGGGAGTACGGCTCGCGTCCGAGGCGCGGTCGGGAGTACGGCTCTGGTCCGGGCACCCCGCCAAGGCGGCTTCCGGCGAGGCGGCTTCTTCCGGCGAGGCGGCCGATCCCGGTGCCCTCCCCTGGCACGACGTCCTCGCCGAGGTCACGTCGTGGGGAACTCGGGGGCGGCGGGGGGAATCGGCCTACTTGATCTCTCCGGCGAAGACGATGACCTGGTCGATGAGGCTCCGCCGCAGATGGACGACGTCGGTTCCCGTCAGGCGGGGGCCTCCGTCGGGAGTGGTGAAGACCCACTCGTACCGGGCCCACTCGTCGGGCATGTCCACCGCCGAGCAGCGCTCCATCGTGCCGGCCCCCGCCGGATGGCGCCGGATGTCCAGCACGAAGCGCTCGACCGCCTCGATCCCCTCGCTGCGTCCCAACGGCCCCCAGAAGAGGACATCCGAGGTCAGGGCCTGGGAGAGCAGCCCGGTCACATAAGTGTCGTCCGACGCGTTGAACGCGGAGATGAACGTGTCGATCGCGGACTGCGCGGTCTCTTCATGCATGTACCAGTAGTACCAGCCCACTCGCGGCAATAGTCGCCGTGCGAGCCATGTCCCGGACACGGCGGGCGGACCGCACGGGCGGGGGCTGCCTAGGGTGGCGGCTGCCTAGGGCTAGGGCTGTCTAGGGTGGGGGGATGACCGACGGGGAGACAGGGCAGGGCGGGGAGCGGGGCGGCGAGCACGGCGACCGGCGGGACGGGGCGCTCACGCGGGTGCTGCTCGCGGAGGACCAGGGGATGATGCGGGGCGCGCTCGCGTTGTTGCTGAATCTGGAGGACGACCTGGAGGTCGTCGCGCAGGTGGCGGCCGGGGACCGGATCGTGGCGGAGGCGCTGGAGGCGCGGCCGGACATCGCGCTGCTGGACATCGAACTGCCGGGGCGCAGCGGGCTCGACGCGGCGGCGGAGCTGCGCGAGCGGCTGCCGTCGTGCCAGGTGCTCATCCTCACCACGTTCGGACGGCCGGGGTATCTGCGGCGCGCCATGGAAGCGGGCGCGGCCGGATTCCTGGTCAAGGACGGGCCCGTCGAGGAACTGGCCCACGCCATCCGCCGTGTCCTGCGCGGCGAGCGCGTCATCGACCCGGCGCTGGCCGCGGCAGCGCTCAGCGCGGGGCCCAGCCCGCTCACCCCGCGTGAGCGCGACGTGCTCAACGCCGCCGCGGACGGCTCCACCGTCGCCGACATCGCGGCCCGCGTCTTCCTCTCCGAGTCCACCGTGCGCAATTACCTCTCCGCGGCCATCGGCAAGACCGGCACCCGTAACCGCATCGAAGCCGTACGCCACGCGCGCCAGAACGGCTGGCTCTGACCCCTCACGCCAGCGAGGCGAGGAACGCTTCGGCCGCGTCGTCGACGCGGGCGCGGTCGCCGGCGGCGAGGAGGTCGAGGAGCAGGCCGCGAACGGTGGCGATGACGAGGGTGGCCGTACGCACTGCCGACTCGGGTGATACGTCGGGCCCTTGGGCGGCACACAGGGCGTTCATCCAGTCGGTGACGACGTGGTCGAGGAAGTCGGAGAACTGCTCGGGCGCCTGGAGCGCCCGCCCGTAGACGGCGAAGAAGAGCCGGAACTCGGCGCCTTGGCGCGGGTCCGAGGCGCGTCGCCAGACGGCGCGTACGGACGTCGCCAGATCGGGCTGGTGTCCGGCCGTCTCGTTGGTGGCCTGGAAGATGCGCTCGCGCAGGCGCCCGAGGACGGCCTGGAGCATCTGCTCCTTGGTGCCGAAGCGGTGGACGAGGGTCGTGGGCGACACCCCGAGGGCGGCGGCGACCGGCCGCCACGACACCTCGGAGAAGCCGTGCTCGACCGTGTAGTCGACCACCGCGTCGAGCAGTTCCGCGCGCCGCTGGTGGTCGACGGGGCGCCCCGCCATCGCTGCCTCCGGTTGATCGTCACGGTCGTTCGTGATCGTCGCGGTCCGTCGCGACCGTCACGGTCCGTCCTGTTCGTCGCGGTCCGTCCTGTTCGTCGGGGTCCGCCGTCGTCCATCCTCCCTCGCGTACCGGCCGCCGTCACCGCTTGACTTTTCTTGCACGACCGTACAAAGAATAGAGGGTGACCGCAAGGCCGCCCGCTACGGATCCGCCGGACGGGCGCGCCCCTTTCTGGAGGTTCCCCATGCGCGTTTTCGTCACAGGAGCGTCGGGCTGGGTCGGCCGCGGGCTCGTACCCGAGCTGATCACCGCAGGTCACTCGGTCGTCGGGCTCGCCCGCTCCGATGCCGCGGCCCGGACCCTGCGGTCCGCGGGCGCCGAGGTCCTGCCGGGGTCGCTCGACGACCTCGGCACGCTGCGGGAGGCCGCCGCGTCGTCCGACGGGGTCGTCCACCTGGCGTTCAAGCACGACATCGCCTTCGCGGGCGACTTCGCCGGTGCCACCGAAGCCGACCGCGCGGCGATCGAGACCTTCGGCGAGGCCCTGACCGGTACGGACAAGCCTTTCGTCATCGCCTCCGGCATCCTCGGCGTGCTCGGGCTGGCGCCCGGCGTCGTCGCCACCGAACGCGACGGTCTCGCGCGGGCCGCGAGCACGGAGGGCGACACCGATAGCACCGACGGCGGTGACGGCACCACCGCCACTGACAGCACCGACGCCCCGATCAGCGGCTCCGGCGGCCGGATCGGCAACGCCCACTACGTCCAGGCCCTCGCCAGCCACGGCGTCCGCTCCTGCGTCGTACGCCTCCCGCCCGCCACGCACGGCACCGGCGACAACGGGTTCATGCCGGTCGCGATCGGCTTCGCGCGCGAGAAGGGCGCCGCGGCCTACGTCGGCGACGGCGCCAACCGCTGGCCGTCCGTCCACCGCGACGACGCCGCCCGGCTGTTCCGCCTCGCGCTCGAATCCGCGCCCGCCGGTTCCGTGCTGCACGCGGTCGCCGACGAGGGCGTACCGATCCGCGAGGTCGCCGAGATCTTCGCCGCGCATCTCGGCGTCCCCGCCGTCTCCGTCACGGCCGAGCAGGCCGGGGAGTACGTCGGCTGGCTCGGCCGCTTCTGGGCCGTCGACGGCCCCGCCTCCGCGCGGATCACGCGCGATCTGCTCGACTGGCGGCCGACCCGCCCCGGCCTGCTCGCGGACCTGAAGGACGGCCACTACTTCGGCTGAGCGCCGCGGGATTCCCGCGATGTCCGATTCGTTCAAGAAAACGGCGCCGGTCGGCCGTAGCGTCGCGGTCATGGACAACAGCAATGGCACGGACAGCACAGGCAGGGACGGCGCAGGCAGGGACGGCGCAGGCAGGGACGGCTCAAGCAGGAAGGGCGCAGGCGGGGAATCCCGGCACCTCGGCATCCGTATCGACCGTCCCGTCAAGGACGTCTACGACTACGCCTCGGACCCGGCGAATCTGCCGGAGTGGGCGCACGGGCTGGGCGGCTCGATCGAGGAGATCGACGGTCAATGGGTCGCGCGATCCGCCCCCTTGGGGCGGGTGACCGTCGCCTTCTCGCCCGCCAACGAGTGGGGCGTGCTCGACCACGACGTCACGTTGCCCTCCGGGCGGACCGTCTCCAACCCGGTCCGGGTGATCGCGGACGGCCCGGCCAGCGAGGTCGTCTTCACGCTTCGGCGACAGCCGGAGACGAGCGACGACGACTTCCGGCGCGACGCCGAGTCCGTCACCGCCGACCTGGCCCGGCTCAAGAGCCTGCTCGAAGCGGCCGGACGGCCGTAAGGCGCCCCCGCGGGTGTCAGTGCCGTGCGATAGACAACTCCTCACAGACTCCGGCGATAGCGGGAACGAGCGATGAGGGGGCCACCATGGCGGTCGAGGACGCGGCGGCGGATACGGAGGCCGGGCTGGCCGGGCGTACCGAGGTGGTCGGCGGGATCGAATCGCTGGTCCTCGACGGCCGCCGCCTCTGGTTCGGCTTCGACTTCACCTCCGACCAGGTGCTCTCCCCGCTGATCGACGACGCGGGAGCCATGGCGCGGTTCGCCGCGCGGCACATGCGGCAGCGCACCGGCGCCCACGACGAGGCGTACTGGGCGGAGCTGGTCGCGTCCGCCGTCGACAGCTCGGACCTGGTGTGGCGCGACGAACAGCGCGCCTTCACCACGAGCGCCTTGGAGGCCGGGGACGCGGGCCCGGCGGCCGGACACCTGCTGTACCTGCTCGACGCGGCCACCGAATGGGACGGCCACGCGCCCGCGGACCTCCCAGCAGCCGGCCTCCCGGCCGATGTCCCCGCCGACCTCCCCGCCGACGCGGAAGAGGCCGAACAGACACTGCGCGCCCACCACGCCGTGGGCAACTGGTCCCTGCTCTTCGCCCCCTACATCCGCGGCCTCCCGCACAAGACGTCCGCCCGCGGGCGGTAGCCGGGGTAGGCATCTCGCGTACACGAACGACGCCGTCGCCCGTTGCGTCAGGGCAGACAACGTCAGGGTCGAGTACGTCGTGCCGAGCCGCCGCGGGGTGGTGTCTTTGGGCCGCGGTTCGGGTTCGGGACGTGACCGTGCCCACCGGAAAGGTGAATCCGGCGGGCACGGTGACGCATATGCAGGGGCGCAAGAAGATGCTCTCCGGTGCCTCCGAACTGTGACGATCGACGGTGGCCGGGCGGGGCGCGGGTCTAGCTCTGGTCGAGCTGAGCCGGATGCGGGTCCCACCCGGCGGAGTACGACCAGGCCAGGTCGGACATGGGTGACAGCGTGAACGTGATCTGTGCCTGCTTGCTGGTGGAGGCGAACCGTATTTCGTTCACGGTCGGCGTCACCTGCGTTGGGATGCAGCGCAGGGGGAAGCTGAGCCCGGAAGGTTCGATGGCGACGGTGAGTGTCCCGGTGTCTTTGCAGTTCACGGCGATGGCCAGGGTCTTGCTCGCCCGAATGCCGCCTATGAGAGGGAACTCGGTGTCCTTGCTCAGGGAGGCCGCCGACGCCAGGGTGGGGACGTTCACCTCGCTCAGGTTGGGGGCCTTGGCCACCGACGGTGCGTGTGGGTCGACAGCGACCGGCACGGTCGGGGAGCCCGTGCGCGTCGGTGTCGGGTCAGGGGCGGAGTGGCCGGTCGTGCACCCTGCGAGCACGGCGGCAAGGGCTGCGGCCAGTGCGGCGGCGCTGATCCGGTGGGCGGGCACTAGTTCTTCGATTCGGAGATGTACCAGCCCACATGGTGCGGGGTGTAGCTGGTGACGGTGACGTGAGCCGTGGTGGCGCAGTTGGTGTAGTAGTGGTAGCTCACGCCCTGGTTGCGCAGGCGGTAGACGCCGTACGTCGCGAAGGTGGTGTAGTGCGCCGGTGTGGTGATGGACGAGGAGTTGGAGAATCCCACCGACAGTGAACTGCTGAGCGACACGTCGTACTTCGTCTCGATCTTGGCGATCAGCACACTGACGCTGGTGCTCAGTGTCCCCGACAGGGACACTCCGACCGTACCGGTCGTCGACGAGCTGAACGTCGATGTCATCGACCTGCTGGTCGCGTTCGTGTTGGCCTGCGTGGGCCCGACGGCGCGCATGTGGTAGCCGCCCTTATACGTCGGGGTATACACCGAGACCGGGTCGCAGTACTGGCCGCCGGGGTGATTGCCTCCCCCCGGAGGCGTGCTCGGGATGTCCGGCTCGGTGCCGAGCTGGCTTGCCGGAACGTCCACCGCGTCGGATTCGTCGACGTCGTCGACCGGCGTCTCGTGCACGGTCGACGAGTCGCCGACCGTGTCGCTGTCGTCAGCGAAGGCCGCCTGCATGCCGACCCCGCTAAACAGGACGAGCGCGGTTGACGTGCCCGCCACCGCTCTGACGGCACGACGGCGCAACGAGTGATCACGCATGACGATGTACCCCACCCTTTCTGGCCCGAGCCAGATTTCTGCTGGTCAAAGGCTCCCTGTGGGAGAGCTGAGCAGACCTTGCGGCATCCGCCACAAGATCGTCAAGGAACTCGGAGGCCACTTGAGCCTCCCCTGAGAAACACCAAAAGGGACATCCGGTCGGCCTGCGGCTCCCCCAACCACCCGCTCGCGCCCCGCAGTGGCCCACGCCCCGCGCGGTCGGACCGGAGAACGTCGCCGCCCACAAAGAGAATTGACGAACCGCCAGCCGGAGCGCCGCCATGGACGTCGGCGGCGGGTGGCAGTTCCGCCTCACTGGCGCCACCGCCGCGAGCATGCCAAACATTTACCTCCCGCATATGCGAGGCATACCGACGTGCGACCGCGGCTCGGGCCCGGCCTGCCACCGGTTGACGGTCGGCCAGGGCGCGGCCGGTCAGGAAGATCCGTGTGCCGCAGTTGCCGCAGGCACGGCGCGGAGCCTCTCGGCCTGCCGTGCGTGGTCAACGACGATGCCCGGAAAGGCGGTTGCTGACCGGATCGTTCCGTTACGGGTAGGCACTCGGCGAGCAGGTCGATGACGTCCCGCCAGGCGCGCTGTGCGTGGTGTGGGTGGTGGCCGACCCCGGGGACCGTGGAAGTCGACGCGGCCACCGAGTGGGCCGGCCGGGGTGCCCGCGGACCTCGGCGCAGTCGCCCGCGAGCGGTAGCCAGGGACAGGTTCTCCCTGGCTAAAAGGGCGGCGGGCTCGGAGGATGGGAGGGTGATCGACAGGACAGGGCTGGCCGACTTCCTCCGCCGGAGGCGGGAGGCGCTGCGGCCCGCGGACGTCGGCCTGGCCGAGGGGGTGCGGCGGCGGACGCCGGGGCTGCGGCGCGAGGAGGTGGCGCAGTTGGCGGGGGTGTCGACGGACCACTACACGCGGCTGGAGCAGGCGCGCGGCTCGGCGCCGTCCGAGTCCGTCGTGGCGGCGCTCGCGCGTGCGCTGCGCTGCGACCCGGACGAGCGGGACCACCTGTTCCACCTCGTCGGGCTGTCGGCGCCGCCGCGCCTGGCCGGGAACCGGATCCGTCCGGGGCTGATCAGCCTCGCGAGCCGTCTGGTGGACGTGCCGGTGTGCATCTACACCGACCTCGGCGAGGTGGTGTGGACGAACGCGCTCCAGGACGCGCTCACCGGCCGGGACATCACGGGCCCCGGCCGCGAGAACAACATCTTCTGGCAGTGGTTCACCGATCCGGCCTGGCGCGCGCGGGTGCCGGAGGAGGACTGGCCGCGGATGTCGGCGGCGCACGTCGGCGACCTCCGCTCGACGTACTCCCGCCGCGCCGGGCACCGGGGCCTCGCCGACCTGGTGCGGGATCTGCTCGACAGCAGCGCCGAATTCCGCGCGCTGTGGGAGCGGCACGAGGTCGCGGTGCGCCGCGCGGACCGCAAGAACGTGCTGCACCCGCGGGTCGGGCTGGTCCGGCTGCGCTGCGAGGTGCTGCTCACACCCGAGGACGACGTACGGATGCTGGCGTCGTTCCCGGTCGAGGGCACCGACGCCGCGGAGAAGCTCGCGCTGCTCCGCGACGACGCGACGGCGGCCCCGACCGCGACCACAGGCCCGGCACCGGCACCGGCACCGGCTACGGCTACGGCTACGGCTACGACACCGGAACGATCTTCGGAGTCGGCTTCGGCAACAGCGCCGTGAGCGCGGTGCCCACGACCAGGAAGGCCGCGCTGATCAGGAAGGCCAGGGAGTAACCCGAGGTCAGCGCGCGGGCCGCCGACGCTCCCGCGTGACCGCGGGAGGAGATACGGCTGGCGGCGGCGGTCGCGAGGATCGTGAGCCCGAGTGCCCCGCCGAGCTGGCGGGAGGTGTTGAGGAGGCCGGAGACGAGCCCCTGTTCGCTCATGCCGACACCGGAGGTGGCCGCCGCCGCGATGGGGGTCATCATCAGGCCCGCGCCGAACATGGTGAGGACGCCGGGCCCGAGGATCGAGGTGAGGAAGGCCCCGTCCACGGTGAGCCGGCTCTGCCAGGCCAGGCCCGCCGCCGAGATGAGCCCGCCCGCCGCGCCGACGATCCGGCTGTCCACGTAACTCATCAGCCGGGGCGCCAGCTTGGAGCCGACGATGATGCTGACGGTGTGCGGCAGGAAGGACAGACCGGCCCGCACCGGGCTGTAGTGCAGCACATTCTGCATGTACAGCGACAGGAAGTACCAGGTGGCGAAGGTCGCGGCCCCGGCCGCGAGCAGGACGGTGTTGGCCGCGGACACCGAACGGATACGGAACAGGCGCAGCGGCATCAGCGGCTGGGCGGTCCTGGCCTCGACGGCGACGAAGCCGCCGAGCAGGACGGCGCCCCCGACGATCGGCAGCAGCGTGGTGGCGGACGTCCAGCCGTGCGACTCGCTCTCGGCGATGCCGTACGCGAGGGCGGCGACACCGCCGGTGACCAGGACGGCGCCGGGTACGTCGAGACGGCGGCTCGTACCGCCGCGGCTCTCGGTGAGCCACAGCGCGGCGCCGACGATCACCAGCGCGCCGATCGGCACGTTGACCAGCAGCACCCAGCGCCACGACAGGTAGTCGGTCAGCAGGCCGCCGACCAGGCCGCCCGCCGCGCCGCCGCCCGCGCCGACCGCCGTCCAGGTGCCGATCGCCCTCGTCCGCTCGGGGCCCTCGGGGAAGGACGTGGTGAGAATGGCGAGTGTGGTGGGCGCCAGTACGGCGGCGCCGATGCCCTGGAGGGTGCGGGCGGCGATCAGCAGCCCCGAGGACTGCGCGAGGCCGCCCGCGAGGCTCGCGGCCGTGAACAGGCCGAGGCCGACGAGGAAGACGCGCTTGCGGCCGAAGAGGTCGGCGGCCCGGCCGCCGAGCATCAGCAGGCCGGCGAACGTGATCGCGTACGCGTTCACCACCCACTGCTGACCGGCCTGGCTCAGCGCCAGGTCCGTACGCATCGACGGCAGCGCCACGTTCACGACGGACACGTCGAGCACCACGAGGAACTGGCCCGCGCACACCGCGACCAGCACCGCCCATGCGGGCGGCGCCGGGCGCCCGGTACGGCGGGGGGTTCGTTCGCGCTGTCCGAGGAGATCGCTCATGGGGACCATGCTGCCGTCCCGACTGTCACGAAAGCATCGGGATTTTGGCCTACGTCCACCCCCGCCGGGGCCTAGGACATCTTCCGGGGGGCACGTGCTTCGGGACCGGTCCCGGGACAGGTGGGTTTGGCTGTACGCATGAACCATCAGCCTTCCGCGGGCCCGGCCCGTTTCCGTCCGCTCGTCCGTGCCGTGGTGTTCGCGGCCGTGGCCGCCGTCCTCGTATCGTGCGGCGACGGCGGCGCGGGCGGCTCCGGCCGCTCCGACGGCGCGGGCCGTGCCGTACCGGCGTCCCGCACACCGACGACCGCCACGACATCCCCGAGTCCCACGACCGCCAGCCCGTCGCCCGCCCCGACGCTGCCCGTGCCGTCGGACGGCACGGACACGGAGCTGTGCAGGGACGGGCGCTGCGAGGTCCGGGTGACCGAGGGCGACACGATTCCGGTGCCCGCGCGGTCCGGTGTCGGACGGCTCACGGTGACCTCGGTCGGGGGTCACACGGTCATGCTGACCGCACCGCTGATCCAGTCGCAGTTCGACTCCGACGGCGGCTGCCAGATGAGCGTCACCGGCCCGTCGGACGAGGACTCCGGCTCCACCGACCTGACCTGCGAGGCGGGCACCAAGGGGAGGGTGAACAAGCTGAGTCTCCAGCTGCTCGGCGTCGTGGGCAGGGCCGCCGTGCTGCGCATCGGCCTCGCGGCCTCGGGCACCGGCGCATAAGGCCCCGGCCCGGCCCCCATCCCCGCGTCCCGGCCCAGGTCCCGGCCCGCGTCCGGGCGGAAATAAGGTGAACCCCATGACGGATGTGGTGGCGGCGTTCGAGGCCGCGAAGGGGTTCATGCCACGGGACGAGGGCCTGGCCCTGTACGCGGCGGCGAAGGAGGCCGCGGCCGGACTCGGGCTGCCGCTGCTGGAGGTGGGCACGTACTGCGGGCGGTCGACGATCCTGCTGG
Source organism: Streptomyces sp. NPDC003300 (assembly GCF_040610915.1). Lineage (NCBI taxonomy): Bacteria > Bacillati > Actinomycetota > Actinomycetes > Kitasatosporales > Streptomycetaceae > Streptomyces > Streptomyces sp. NPDC003300. The sequence goes on from NZ_JBEXNE010000021.1 coordinate 126,184, forward strand.
CGGACGCGGCCCGGGGCGCGGGCACGGTGGCGGTGACCGTCGACCACCACCGGGGCAGCGAGGAGCAGCAGCGGAACTGGGGCAACGGCGAGTACCACGACCCGGAACTGGTGGTGGAGGAGGCGACGGGGCTGATGGACACGCTCCCGGCCTTCCGCAGGACGCTGTACGAGGCGGGCCTCGAAGAGCACGTGATCGCGGTGGTCGGGAGGTCACCGCAGGTCGCGAAGGTGTGGCGGCAGCCGCTCGGGCTGGTGTTCATCGACGGTGGGCACACCGACGAGCACGCGGGCGGCGACTACGAGGGGTGGGGGCCGCTGGTCGCCGAGGGCGGGCTGCTGGTGATCCACGACGTGTTCGCGGACCCGGCCGACGGCGGGCAGGCGCCGTACCGGGTGTACCGGCGCGCGCTGGACTCCGGCGCCTTCGCCGAGGTCTCGGCGACGGGGTCACTGCATGTGCTGCGCAGGCTGCCGGGCCCGTTCGAACCGTAGCCCGCGCGTCCTACGGCCGGGCAGCCGCACGAACCGCGGCCCCGCCCCGCCCCGCACGCCCCGCGCGGCATACGGCCGAGCGGCCCACGCCACCCGTCGCCGTCACGACCACCTCGCCCTCCGTAGCTCCCCGGCCGCGCCGCGCGACCGCCCTTCAGGGATGTCCGCGAGGCCGATAGAGTCGCTGGCGTGTTCAGGAACGAGTCGTACGGGGGCGGCAAGCGCCGCTCTCTGATCATCGCCGTCGCCGTGGTCGTACCGGCGTGCCTGGCAGGTGGTCTGGTGTACCACGCGGTGGGCGATTCCGGGGGCTCGGAGCAGGACAGCGCGGTCCGGGCCGCGCCGACGTCCTCGCCGTCGGCCTCACCGACCTCGGCGGGTACCGGCGACGACGGACAGAAGGGCTCGGCGCCGCAGGCGGACCTGGCGGGCACGGCCCCGACCGCGCAGGCGACGGCCTCCCCCCGACCGCTCAACACCGCGGGCGCGATGAGGCCGTTGGCGGGAAAGGTCGTCGTCCTCGACCCCGGCCACAATCTCAACAACGCCAAGCACACGGCGGAGATCAACAAGCTGGTGAACATCGGCACCGCCCGCAAGGAGTGCGACACCACGGGGACGGAGACCAACTCCGGTTACGCGGAGGCGACGTACACCCTGGACGTCGCGCACCGGGTGCGGGCGATCCTGCTGGCGCGCGGCGCGCAGGTGAAGCTGACGTACGACGGCGACCGGGCGTTCGGCCCGTGCGTGGACGAGCGGGCCCGGATCGGGAACGCGGCGCACGCGGACGCGGCCCTGTCGATCCACGCGGACGGCGCGCCCGCGTCGGCGTCCGGCTTCCATGTGATCGCGCCCACGTCGGTGCACGTGGGCATCGCGGACACCCGTAAGATCGCGGCGCCCTCGTATCTGCTGGCCACGACGCTGCGTTCGCGTTTCGCCGCGGCGACCGGCGAGCACTTCGCCGACTACCTGGGCGGCGGTACGGGGATGACGGTCCGCGACGACCTCGGCGGGCTCAACCTGTCCACCGTTCCGAAGGTGTTCATCGAGTGCGGGAACATGCGCAACGCTCATGACGCCAAGTCGTTGACGGACTCCGCGTGGCGGCAGCACGCTGCCCAGGGGATCGCCGACGGCCTCACCGCCTTCCTCGAAGGGAAGAGGTGACAGGGCTGTAGCAGTCCGGTATGGATCGTGCACCAATGGTCATACCTGGCTGTCCGGACATGATCACACCCGTACGATGGGGCACCGCCCGATTGAGTACGGCCGAGTTAACCGAACTGACAAAGGACAGGACCTGACGTGAACATCCGCTCCCTGACCCGAGGAGACGGCGCGGTGATCGGAGCAGCGGTGCTGCTGCTGATCGCCTCGTTCCTGCCGTTCTTCAGCTTCAAGTCGCCGTTCAACGGCGCGGAAAGTTCGCGGAACCTGTGGCACTCGGACTACTTCCCGATCCTGCCTTCGGTGACGCTGGCCGCGCTGATCGCCGCCGCCGCGGTGGTGCTGGCGCGTACCGGTCCGCTCGTCGGGCGGCAGATCCTCGGGCTCTCGCTTGAGCAGTGGGCCGTCGCGATCTCCCTGTTCGTGGGCTGGACCGCCCTGTGGGCGACGCTGTTCGACAACCCGGACGGCGTCGACAAGGGCGCGGGCAACTGGCTGACGCTGCTGTTCGGCGTCGTCATCGCGGTGGCGGCCCCGCTGTCCAACCGTCTTCCCGCGCTCAAGGCCCCGCTGCTCGGCGCCCCGCGGCCCGCGGCCCAGCCGTACGGTGTCGGCCCCGGCCAGCAGCCGTACGCGGCGGGTCCGCCGCAGGCCGGTTACGGGTACCCGGGCGGCGCGCAGTCCGTCGAGACGCCGTACGGTCAGCCGCAGCAGGCCCAGCAGCCGTACGGTGCGCAGCAGTCGGCGCCGCAGCCGGCCGCCGCGCAGGGTCCGTCGTCGGACTTCACCGCTTTCTGGTTCGCGGTGCCGGTCCCGCGCCCGTTGTTCGCGGAGGACAACCCGGGTGCGCAGATCGCCGAACTGACGCCGGGTACCTGGTACTTGGCCGTGGACCAGCGCGGCTCCGCGCTGATCGCGCAGACCCAGGACGGGCGGCGCGGTGTGCTCCAGGACAGCAGCGGCATCCAGCGCGGCTGATCGTTTCTCCTTCCGGTACGCGACAGCGGCCGGTCCCGCTCCGGACCTCCGGACGCCGGGACCGGCCGCTGTTCTTTTCCGCCCGCCCGCCTGCCCGCCCCCCCCCCAGCCCGTCACCCGGCCCCCAGCCGCCCGCTGCCTGTGTACGGCCCCGCGCCCGGCCGCCGGTCTTCCGGCCCGCGGCGGGCGCGCGTACCCTCCCACTATTCCTGACGCACCGTCAGATCACTTGCCCCCAGGAGGCGTTCATGCGGCTCGGACTCGCGCTCGGTTACTGGGGCCGCGGCCCGGACCCCGGCCATGTGGGGCTGGCACAGGAGGCGGAACGGCTGGGCTACGACTCGGTGTGGACCGCGGAGGCGTGGGGCTCGGACGCCTTCACCCCGCTCACCTGGATCGCCGCGCACACCAGCCGGATCAGGCTGGGCACGGGTATCGCGCAGATGGCGGCCCGCTCCCCCGCCGCCACCGCGATGCAGGCGCTCACCCTTGACCACCTCTCCGGCGGGCGGATGCTGCTCGGCCTCGGCCTGTCGGGACCGCAGGTGGTGGAGGGCTGGTACGGCCGCCCGTTCCCGAGCAGCCCGCTGACCGCGACCCGCGAGTACGTGGACGTGATCCGCCAGGTGCTGCGCCGCGAGGCGCCGGTACGGCTGGACGGCCGTTTCCACGCGCTGCCGTACGCCGGTCCCGACGGCACCGGGCTCGGCCGCCCGCTGAAGCCCATCACCCACCCGCTGCGCGCCGCCCTGCCGGTGCTGCTGGGCGCCGAGGGTCCCAGGAACATCGCCCAGACGGTACGGATCGCCGACGGCTGGCTGCCGCTGTACTGGTCGCCGTTCCGTACCGACGCCTACGACGCGCCGCTCGGCGAGGCGTCGAAGGACTTCATGGTCGCCCCGTTGGTCCGCGCGCAGGTCTGCGCGGACCCGGCCGACGGGCTGCTCCCGGTCAAGGCGATGCTCGGCTTCTATATCGGCGGCATGGGCGCGCGCGGCCGTAATTTCCACGCCGAGCTGATGGGCCGGATGGGGTACGAGGAGGAGGCCGGGCGGATTCAGCGGCTCTTCGCCGAGGGCCGCCGCGAGGAGGCGGTGCACGCCGTGCCGGACGCCTTCGCCGACGAGATCTCGCTGGTCGGGCCGCGTGAACGGATCGCCGACCGGCTCGCGGCCTGGCGGTCGGGCCCGGTCACCGACCTGCTGGTGACCGCGCCCGACCGGGAGACGCTGCGGGTGCTGGCGGAGCTGAACGCCTAGCGGGCGGCCCGGCGGTGGGCTCCGAGCGCGTCAGCCGACGATGTCCTCAGCCGACGATGTCCTGAGCCGCCGCCGCCCTCAGCCGACGATGTCCTGAGCCGCCCCTGCCCTCAGCCGCCGATGTCCTTGAGCGACGGCACGTTGTCGGTGACGTCCGCCCCCGCGCTCTTGCCCGCTTCCTTGACCTTGTTGATCACGTCGTCGAAGCTGTTCGCCGCCTGGTCGGCGGAGTCGCCCTTGCGGAGCTTGGACGGCAGGTCCTTGAGCGCGTCGATGCCCGCCGTCAGCGGTGCCACCGCCTTGCTCAGCGTGGGGTCGGCCTTGGCGTTCCCGGCCGCCGCCTTCAGCCTGTTGTAGGCGAAGGTGCCCGCGAGACCGGCCTTGACCAGCGCGAAGGTCCGGCCGCTCGCGCCCTTCTTGAACTTGCCCGCCTTGTACGGCTTCACGATCCACTGGTACGTGGCCCCGGCCGCGAGGCCCGCGTTGGCGACGAAGCGCGTCTTGGCCAGCTTCTGCTTCTCGACGGTGCTGGTCGGCGACGCGCTCGGGTCCGAACTGCCGGTCGACATGGAGTCCGTGGACTTGCCGCAGGCGGTCGCCGTGAAGAAGGTGACGGCGAGCAGGAGCGCGACGATCGTCCGGCGCAACGGGATGCGTGTCGGCACGGGGACCTCCGGGGTGGCATACGGGCTACGGGTGCGGGGCGTGCGTGATCTTTGGCAGCATCACCCGGCCCCGGTCCGCCCGCCACTCGGGAGTTCTGGCCAGATCCTCACGCTTCGCGAGGGCGCGCCGTCACCGCGGAATCGAAAGGAGTTTCAATCGCCGGAGCCGGGCAATGCGGTTGTCATGGCCAGACGGTATGGCGGTAACCCCGCCGCGGCGATCATCCTCATCGTCGCAGACATCGCTGCACTGATCCTGATCCTGTGGATCTTCTTCTTCGTGTTCGACGCCAACCGGGCGAACGACCTGGTCAACTGGGTCCATCACTCGGCGAATTGGCTCGCGGGATGGTCGAAGGACCTGTTCACGGTGGACAACGCCAAGTGGCGCACCGTGCTCAACTACGGTCTGCCCGCAGCCGTCTACCTGCTGGTCGCGCACGCGGTGGCAGGCCGGGTCAACCGCGCCTGACGTACGGCACGCGTCTCAGCAGCAGCCCGTCCTGCCGGACGCCTCGGGTTCCAGCCCGACCGGCAGCCGTTCCCCGCTGAATACGGCGGTGGTCGCCTCGTCCCCCCCGAGCGCGGCCACCGCCAGCAGCACGGCGGCGGCGGTCCACGCGGTGCGCTCCACCGGCCAGACGGCGTCGTCGTCGTAGACGTACCCTGTCCAGTACAGGCCGTCGTCCGCGCGCAGGTGCCGCATGTCGGCCAGCAACTGTACGGCGCGGTCGGACTCGCCCACCGCCCAGAGCGCCAGGGCCAGTTCGGCGGTCTCGCCGCCGGTCACCCACGGGTTGGGCACCACGCAGCGGACGCCGAGGCCCGGCACCACGAAGCGGGACCAGCCCTCCTCGATCCGCTCCAGCGCGCGCGGCCCGCGCAGCGCGCCGGACAGCACCGGGTAGTACCAGTCCATGGAGTAGCGGCTCTTGTCCAGGAACCGCTCCGGGTGGCTGCGGATCGCGTGCCCCAGCGCGCCGGTCGCCAACTCCCAGTCCGGCTGCGGCTCTTCGCGGTGCTCGGCGATGGCCAGCGCGCAGCGCAGCGCCTGGTGGATCGATGAACTCCCGGTCAGCAGCGCGTCGGTGACGACTCCCCCGCCGTGCTCGGCCGCCTCCCGCTTCCAGCCGATCTGGCCGCCGGGCTGCTGGAGCCCCAGCACGAACTCCACCGCCGCGTAGACCGTCGGCCACAGCCGGTCCACGAACGCGTCGTCCCCGGTGGACAGATAGTGGTGCCACACGCCGACGGCCACGTACGCGCAGAAGTTGGACTCCTGGCCGCGGTCGGTCGGCCGCTGCGGGTCGCCGTCCTGGTAGGCGGCGTACCAGGACCCGTCCTCGTTCTGGTGCCTGGCCAGCCAGTCGTACGCGGCCCGCGCGCGCTCGTGCTCGCCCGCCGCGTCCAGCGCCATCGCCGCCTCGACGTGGTCCCAGGGGTCGAGGTGGTGGCCGCGGAACCAGGGGATCGCGCCGTCCTCGCGCTGGACCGCCGCGACGGCGTCCACCGTCTCCGCGGCCTGCTCGGCGGTGAGCACACCGGGCAGCGCCAGCCGCTCCGTGCGGTCCGGCCTCCGGCTGGGATACGTCACTTGGCGGCGCCCGGGGCGGCTGTGACGTCGGTGTCGTCCGCGGACGGCGAGACGGCGTCCACCGGCAGGTGCGGCTTGGTCGCGTAGGCCACGAAGCTCTTGCCGATCAGCGGGTTGAGCGCCTGTTCGGCGACCCTTGTGGCCAGCGGTTTCTTCATGATGTCCCAGACCAGCAGCTTGTGGTACAGCTTCACCGGCAGCGCCTTGTCGTTGTCCACGCCGACCGCGCACTTGATCCACCAGTACGGCGCGTGCAGCCCGTGCGCGTGGTGCGTGCCGTACGGGCGCAGGCCCGCCTCCCGCATCCTGCCGAGCAGTTCGTCGGCCTTGTAGATGCGGATGTGGCCGCCCTCGACCTCGTGGTAGGCGTCCGACAGCGCCCAGCAGACCTTCTCCGGGCCGTAGCGCGGCACCGTGACCGCGATCCGGCCGCCGGGGCGCAGCACCCGCACCATTTCGGCGAGGACGCCCTTGTCGTCGGGGATGTGCTCCATCACCTCGGAGATGATGACGACGTCGAAGCTCTCGTCGGGGAAGGGGAGTTGGAGGGCGTCGCCCTCCATCGCCACCGCCGACGCGCCCTCCGGCGCCTCGCCCTCCTCCTTCATCGCCGCGAACCAGCGGGCGACTTCGCGGATCTCCTCGCCGTTCCTGTCCAGCGCCACCACGTGCGCTCCGCGCCGGTAGCACTCGAAGGCGTGGCGCCCGGCCCCGCATCCGAGGTCCAGCACGCGGTCGCCTGCGGCGAGCGGGAAACGGGTGAAGTCGACGGTCAGCATCAGCGGTTGCTCCCTACCGGGCCGGACTCGGTCTCGGGGGGCACGTCCCCCATACGTTCACCTTGCGCGAGCGGGCGCCCTTCAGGGGCGCTGGGCACCGCGCGCTCGGCCGGTGCGGCGCCGCGGCTCACCGACCGCCCCAGCGGGGCGGACGCGGTCGGTTCCGCGACCACCGGCCCGGTGGCGGCTTGCTCGCGCCCACGCGGCGGCAGCCGCACATCGGACACGGGCCCGCGAGCCCGCGGGGCGGAGGCGATCGCTTCGCGGTACAGGGCCACCGTCGCCTCGGCGGCCCGCTCCCACGTGAAGTGGGCCAGGACGCGGGCGCGGCCGGCGGCGGCGAGCCGTTTGCGAAGGCCGGCGTCGTCGAGAACACGTTCAAGCCCAGCGGCAAGCGCACCGGCGTCGCCCGGGGGCACGGCGAGGCAGGTCTCGCCGTCGGGCCCTGCGACCTCGGGGATGGCGCCGCCGGTGGTGGCGACCAGCGCGGTGCCGGTGGCCATCGCCTCGGCGGCGGGCAGGGAGAAGCCCTCGTAGAGCGACGGCACGCAGGCGACCTCGGCGCCGCGCAGCAGGTCGACCAGCTCGGCGTCGCTGATGCCCTTGACGAATTCGACGGCGTCCGCGAGGCCGAAGTCGGCGATGGCCTCGGCCACGGGCCCCTTCTCCGGCCGTTTGCCGACGAGGACGAGATGGGCGTACGGCCGCTGCGCCCGTACCTTGGCGAGCGCCTCGATCAGGAAGACCAGGCCCTTGAGAGGCACGTCGGCGCTCGATGTGGTGACGATCCGGCCGGGCACCTCGGCCACGGAGGGGTCGGGCGAGAAGAGCCGGGCGTCGGCGCCGATCGGGACGGCGCGGATGCGGTCCGGCCGTACGCCCAGGTCCTCGATGATCTCGTCGCGCGAGGAACCGGAGACGGTCACCACGGACGGCAGGCGGCGGGCCACCCGCTTCTGCATCTGCGTGAAGCCGTACCAGCGGCGTACCGACAGCCGTCGCTTCCAGCCCTGCGCCGCGGCCAGGTCCAGGCGGCGGTCCACGGTGATGGGGTGGTGGATCGTGGTGACCAGCGGCAGGCCGAGGCCGAGCAGCCCGTAGCCGAGCGTCTGATTGTCGTGGACGACGTCGAACTCGGCGCGGCGGGCGGCGAGATGGCGCCGGGCACGCAGGCTGAAAGTGAGCGGTTCAGGGAAGCCGCCGGTCCACATGGTGGCGACCTCGAGGGCGTCGACCCAGTCGCGGTACTCGCCGCGCTTGGGGGTGCGGAACGGGTCCGGCTGCCGGTACAGGTCGAGGCTGGGCAGCTCGGTGAGGGTGACGCCCTCGCCGACCGCGTCCAGCACGGGGTAGGGCTGCGCGCCGATCACCTCGACGCTGTGGCCGAGCGCGGCCAGCTCGCGGGACAGGTGCCGGACGTACACGCCCTGGCCGCCGCAGAAGGGATTTCCCTTGTAGCTGAGCAGGGCAATCCGCAGCGGCCTGGCCTGTGAGGTCACTCCGGCCCCCTTCTCGGTCGCGATTGAGCCGGAGCGTAACCGCTGTCGCGCTAATCTAGAACAAGTTTCAGACTTGATGGTACAGAAAGCCAGTCCACCGGCCGCCGGACGGTCGGATCACGCCGCCGGGGGCGGGGCCCGGCGCGGGCCGAGGGTGACTCGCACCACGTCACCCGCCCTGCCATCATGCACGCAGCGCGGGACACCGGCGGCACGGGCCGACCGGCCCGCGGACCGGCACGCAAACGGGTACGGGAACGGGAACGGCACGGGATGGGACACATGAGCACTGACTCCAAGCCGTCCAGCCCGCCGCTCCCGCGCGTACCGTCGCACTCCCCCGCGCCGCACTCGCCGCCGCTGACAGAGCGGCAGGAGGCCCGGCGCCGCCGCATCCTGCACACCAGCGCGCAGCTCGCCTGCCGGGGCGGTTTCGACGCCGTGCAGATGCGGGAGGTCGCCGAGACCTCGGGCGTCGCGCTCGGCACGCTCTACCGCTACTTCCCCTCCAAGATCCATCTGCTGGTCGCGACCATGCAGGACCAGCTCGGGCAGTTGCACGGGACGCTGCGCAAGCGGCCCCCGGTGGCGGCCGAGCCGGCCGACCGGGTCGCGGAGACCTTGATGCGGGCCTTCCGCGCGATGCAGCGCGAGCCGCATCTGGCCGACGCGATGGTGCGGGCCCTCACCTTCGCCGACCGTTCGGTCAGCGCCGAGGTCGACACCGTCTCGCGGCTGACCACGGCGATCATCCTGGACGCGATGGGCCTGGACGCGCCCCCCACGGCCGAGCAGCTCTCGGCCGTCCGGGTCATCGAGCACACCTGGCACTCCGCGCTGGTCACCTGGCTCTCCGGCCGGGCCTCGATCGCCCAGGTGAAGATCGACATCCAGACGGTCTGCCGTCTGATCGACCTGACGTCCCCCGAGTAGCGCCCGCGCGGGCGCGGCCCGGCGCGCTCCCGGCCGAGGGTCACGGGCGAAGATCGCGGGTGAAGATCACGGGCGAAGATCACGACCGTGGCTGGCCGCCACCGCCCGGCGACCGGGGCCCCACGACCCCTTCACGGGAACTTCACCGGGCCCTCGCCGACCCGTCGCCCGTCGTACCGTCGGAGCGGGATCGCCGGTAACCGGATACCCGGTCAACACACTTACACCTCAAGGGAGTTGACTGTCCGCGTGCGCGTAAGCGCGCGCAGCATATGGGGCAATAATGCCCCACTGCAACCTTGTCTCCGAAATTTCCAGAAACGATCTGGACCCCGCGTGAGCGGAACGGCAGACTCGGAACCACCATTCAGAAGGGACACCATGCCGCTCAGAAGCACCGCAACCGCCCGCCAGGAGCGCCTCGGTGCGGAGCTACGGAAAATGCGGGAAGCCGCAGCGATCACCGCGCGGGACACCGCGCGGCTGCTCGGCACCGACCCGGCGAAGGTGAGCCACATCGAGGCCGGGCGGCTCGGCGTGAGCGAGGAGCGGTTACGCAGACTCGCGGCGTTCTACGAGTGCGGCGACACCGCGCTGATCGACGCGCTCGTGGTCATGGCCAACAGCCAGGGCCGCAAGGGCTGGTGGGAGACCTACCGCGGCGTCGTACCGGCCGGGCTGCTGGACATCGCCGAGCTCGAACACCACGCCACCCGGCTCCGTACCATCCAGATCACCCACATTCCGGGTGTGTTCCAGACCGAGGACTACACCCGTACGGTCTTCGGCTACGCCATCCCGCCGTTGCCGGACAACGAGCTGGAGGCGCGGGTGGCCCAGCGCATGGAGCGTTCGGGAGTGCTCTACCGGGAGACGGCGCCGCCGTACGAGGCGCTGATCCACGAGGCCGCGCTGCGTATGCGGTTCGGCGGCGGGAAGGTGGCGCGCGCCCAGCTCGAACACATCCAGGAGCTGAGCCATCTGCCGCACATCAGCGTGCGGGTGATCCCCTTCGCGGTGGACGGTCACATAGGTTCCGGCCACGCGATGCTCTACGCGAGCGGTCCGGTACGGCCGCTCGACACCGTTCAGATCGACTCCGCACACGGCATCAGCTTTCTGCACGCGGCACCGCATCTGTCCAATTACCGCGTGCTCTACAACACTCTCGCGGAGGTTGCGCTGGATCAGTCCCGGTCACGGGACTTCATCCGCGACATCTCCCAAGACCTCTGAAAGGCCCGCCGATGATCGCGCCCGCGCCGCTCGTTTGGCAGAAGTCCACGTACTCGCAGGAACAGGGCGAGTGCGTCGAGCTGGCCGAGGACGGCGGCGCGGTCCTGCTCCGCGAGAGCGACGACCCAGGGGTCGTGCTGTGTACGACGCCGACCGCGCTGGCCCGCTTTCTGCGGGCCATCAAACGCGGCGGGTGAGGCGGGGACGGTTCCGGGCCGCCGCGCCCGGTCCGGGCCAGTCCGGCCCGGCGGCCCGGCGGCCCCGCCCGCAAGGGTGACGACGGGTAGCCCGGCCGGGTGATTCCGGCCGGGCGGGCTGTTCACACCGTCCGTCCGGTCACTCCTCCGGCGGGAAGACCGGCTCTCCCGACCCCTGCACGGTCAGGGTGATGGCCTCCACCGGGCAGCTCTCGGCCGCCGCGAGGAGGCCCTCCGAGGCGTCCGCCTCCGCCTCCACCGCGCGGGACTGGCGGGGCACGCCGCCCAGCACGAAGGCGCCGGGGGCGCCGATCGCGCACAGTCCCGAGCCGATGCACACGGAGCGGTCCACGTCCACGTGCCAGCGGTCGCCCATCAGTCGGTGCCGCCCGCCGTGCCCGCTGCCCCGGCGGCCTCCCGCGCCGGGGCGGCCGGGTAGTCGGCCGGGAGGTGGATCATCTTGTGCTCCAGGTACTCGCTGAACCCCTCGGGCCCGAACTCCCGCCCGAGACCTGAGTCCTTGTAGCCGCCGAAGGGGCCGAGCATGTCGAGGCTGAAGGTGTTGACGGAGTACGTGCCGGTACGCACCTGGCGCGCGATGTCGATGCCGTGCTCGGTGTCGGAGGTCCACACGCTGCCGGACAGGCCGTAGTCGGAGTCGTTGGCGATGCGTACGGCGTCGGCCTCGTCGTCGTACGGCAGCAGGCAGATCACCGGGCCGAAGATCTCCTCGCGGGCGATCCGCATCCCCGGCGCGACGTCGCCGAACAGCGTCGGCTCGACGTACCAGCCGGTGTCCAGGCCGCTCGGCCGGCCGCCGCCGGTCAGCACCTTGGCGCCCTCGCGCTGGCCGATCGCGATGTAGTCCAGGGAGCGCTGCCGCTGGCGTTCCGCGACCAGCGGGCCGACCTCGGTGGCCGGGTCCAGCGGGTCGCCGACCACCAGCGCGGAGGCCGCCGCCGCCAGCCGCTCGGCGATCTCGTCGTAGTGGGTACGGGGGGCCAGGACGCGGGTCTGGGCCACGCACGCCTGGCCGTTGTTCATCCACGCGTTGGGCACGATCCCGGCGACGGCCGCCGTCAGGTCCGCGTCCGGCAGGATCACGGCCGCCGACTTGCCGCCCAACTCCAGTGTCACGCGCGTGAGATGGCGCGCGGCCACCTCCATCACCCGCTTGCCCGCCGCGACCGAGCCGGTGAACGACACCTTGTCCACGCCGGGGTGGCCGACCAGGTACTCGCTGACCTCGCGTCCGGCGGGCACGATGTTCAGCACCCCGTCAGGCAGCCCGGCCTCCCGCGCGATCTCCGCCAGCAGATAGGCGTCGAGCGGCGACTCCGGCGACGGCTTGAGCACCGCCGTGCACCCGGCGAGCAGCGCGGGCCCGAGCTTCGCCGCCGCCGTGAACTGCGGTACGTTCCACGGCACCACGGCCGCGACGACGCCGACCGGCTCGCGCCGTACCAGGATCGGCCCGAGCGCTCCGGCCCGCCGCTCCTCGTAACGGAAGTCGCGCGCCACGGTGATCGCGGCGTCCCAGACCATCATCGCGCCGAGCGCCTGGGCCAGGACGCTCCAGGAGACCGGTGAGCCGTTCTCCCGGCTGATCAGCCGGGCTATCTCCTCGTGCCTGACCAGGACGGCGTCCTTGATCCGGCCGACGACCTCGATCCGTTCCGCCAACGTCGAGCGGGGCCAGGGCCCTTCGTCGAACGCGGTGCGGGCCGCCGCCACCGCCCGGTCCACATCCGCCCGCGACGCGTGCGGCACCCGTCCGAACACCCGCTCCGTGTGCGGCGACACGACCTCGATCGTCCCCCCGTCCCCCGCCGGATCGACGAACGCCCCTCCGATGAACAGCTTTCCGTGCTCGATGAAGTCGGAACCAGGACCGGGATCGTTCATCGCTGTCGCCTCCGCCGCTCTCGCTGTCTCCGCTCGAACCATTTCTGACGCTCAGTCAGAACTGATACCAGTTCTCGTTATAGTGGGCAATGGACGCGGCACGCCCGGCGGCGGCCGGAGAGGAGCCATCCCATGGCGGACCACGGCACGGCCGGCCGGCGGGAGGACCGGGGTCGGGTGGTCGACCACGGCGGCGGGGTGTGGAGCGTGCCGGTGCCGATTCCCGACAACCCGCTCGGGTACACGCTGGTGCACCTGCTCGACACCGACGACGGGCCGGTGCTGGTGGACAGCGGGTGGGACCATCCGGACTCGTTCGCGGCGCTGGAGCGCGGGCTGCGGGAGGCGGGCACGTCGGTGGGTGACGTCCTGGGGGTGCTGGTGACGCACCACCATCCGGACCACCACGGCCTGAGCGCGCGGGTGCGGGAGGCGTCGGGGGCGTGGATCGCGATGCACGCGGCCGACATCGACGTGGTGCGGCGCACGCGGGAGGCCGAGCCGGGTGTGTGGGTGGAGTACCTGCTGGCGCGGCTGGCGGCGGCGGGCGCGCCCGAGGAGCACCTGGCGCCGCTGCGCGAGTACGGCGGGCAGGCGCTGCCGGGACGGCCGCCCGCGCTGCCGGACCGCGAGATCGTCCCCGGCGAGCGGCTGCCGCTGGCGGGCCGCCGGCTGCGCGCGGTGTGGACGCCAGGACACACGCCGGGGCACGTCTGCCTGTATCTGGAGGAGAGCCGCCGGCTGTTCTCCGGTGACCACCTCCTGCCGGAGATCTCGCCGCACATCGGCCTGTACGAGGACCCGGACGCCGTCGTCGAGACCGACCCGCTCGGCGACTACCTCGACTCGCTCGAACGCATCGCCCGCCTGGCCCCCGCCCAGGTGCTCCCGGCGCACCAGTACGCCTTCGCGGGCGCCGCCGGCCGGGTCGGCGAGCTCCTGGAGCACCACGCCGCGCGCCTGGCCGAGCTCCTCGCCCTCATCACCCCCGGCCCCCGCACCCCCTGGCAGCTCGCCGAGGCGCTGCCCTGGAACCGTCCCTGGTCGCGCATCCCCGCGTCCTCGCGGACCATCGCCGTCTCCGAGACCGAGGCGCATCTGCGGCGGCTGACCAAGGCGGGGCGCGCCGAGCCCGTGCCGGGGTCCGACCCGGTGACGTACCGGGCCGTATAGCGCGGCACCGGGACGTTAGGGTGTTCCTCATGCTCCTGCGCCGCCGCGCCACCACCGTGGCCACCGTCGCCGTCCTGGCACTGGCCGCCCTGACGGCGGCGCCGTCCGCCGTCGCCGCGTCGCACGACACGCGGTCGCGCGTGACGGCGGCGAGCGCGACGGCCTCGCCCAGCCCGACCGGTGACACGAAGAAGGACGGCGGATCGGCGGGCACCAGTACGTGGCTGATCGTCAGCATCTTCTTCGTCGCGAGCGTCGGCGTGGGCTTCCTGCTCAGCGGCCGCAAGGGCCGCAGGCAGCGCTGACCCCCGCGCGGGGCTCGTCCGGGCGGTGCTTCACAGCCGCTGGATGATCGTGCCCGTGGCGAGCGCGCCGCCCGCGCACATCGTGATCAGGGCGAACTCCTTGTCGGCGCGCTCCAGTTCGTGCAGCGCGGTGGTGATCAGCCGGGCGCCGGTGGCGCCGACGGGGTGGCCGAGCGCGATGGCGCCGCCGTTGACGTTGACCTTTTCGAGGTCCTGGTCGAAGACCTGGGCCCAGGACAGGACGACGGAGGCGAAGGCTTCGTTGATCTCGACGACGTCGATGTCCCGCAGCGTCATCCCGGCCTTGCCGAGGACGGCGCGGGTGGCGTCGACGGGTCCGTCGAGGTGGAAGTGCGGGTCGGAGCCGACCAGGGCCTGGGCGACGATCCGGGCGCGGGGGCGCAGGTGCAGGGCGCGGGCCATCTTCTTGGAGGCCCACATCACGGCGGAGGCGCCGTCGGAGATCTGCGAGGAGTTCCCCGCGGTGTGGACGGCGGTGGGCATGACAGGCTTGAGCCCGGCGAGCCCGTCCATGGTGGTGTCGCGCGGGCCCTGGTCGCGGTCGACCAGCCGCCACATGCCGAGCCCGGCGTGCTGCTCGTCCTCGGTGGTGGGCACCTGGACGGCGAAGGTCTCGCGCTTGAAGCGCTCCTCGGCCCAGGCGCGGGCGGCGCGTTCCTGCGAGATGAGGCCGAGCCGGTCGACGTGCTCGCGGGTGAGTCCGCGGCGGCGGGCGATCCGTTCGGCGGCCTCGAACTGGTTGGGCAGGTCGACGTTCCACTCGTCGGGGAACGGCTTGCCGGGCCCGTGCTTGGAGCCGCTGCCCAGCGGCACCCGCGACATGGCCTCGACTCCGCAGCCGATGCCGATGTCGATGACGCCCGCGGCGACCATGTTGGCCACCATGTGGTTGGCCTGCTGCGAGGACCCGCACTGACAGTCGACGGTGGTCGCGGCGGTCTCGTAGGGCAGGCCGACGGCGAGCCAGGCGTTGCGCGCGGGGTTCATGGACTGTTCCCCGGCGTGGGTGACGGTGCCGCCGACGATCTGCTCGACGGCGTCGGCCTGGATGCCGGTGCGGCCGAGCAGTTCGCGGTAGGTCTCGCCGAGCAGGTAGGCGGGGTGGAGGTTGGCGAGCGCGCCGCCGCGCTTGCCGATCGGGGTGCGTACGGCTTCGACGATGACGGGTTCAGCGGCCATGAAGCTCGTCCTCTTCTCAACTAAACTAGTACGCGTTCTAGTTCTTCCCGCAGTCTTATTACCCGCGGTACGGCGCGCGCAAGAGTCGCGCACGGCCCACGTCGTTCCCGTACGTGATCCACACGCCCGCGGCCCTTGCGACTTGTGGAACTCGTTACTACCTTCGGTCGTATATCTGATGGACCGTCAGACAACTTATGACACGTCAGACCTGGAGTGCCGATGCCCTGTCCCGCGCTTCCCGAAGGCTTCGACTTCACCGATCCGGACGTCTACCAGGACCGCGTCCCCCTCCCGGAACTGGCCGAACTCCGGCGGACCGCCCCGGTGTGGTGGAACGCCCAGCCGCACAACACCGCGGGTTTCGGAGACGACGGCTACTGGGTGGTGACCCGGCACGCGGACGTCAAGGCGGTGTCGACCAACCCGGAGGTCTTCTCCTCGTACACCAACACCGCGATCATCCGCTTCAACGACCGGATCAGCCGCGACCAGATCGACGTGCAGCGCTTCATCATGCTCAACATGGACCCGCCCGAGCACACCCGGCTGCGGCAGATCGTCCAGCGCGGCTTCACCCCGCGGGCGATACGGGCCCTGGAGGACGCGCTGCGGGCCCGCGCCCAGCGGATCGTGACCGGCGCGGCGGAGGCGGGCCGGGGGAACTTCGTCACCGACGTCGCGTGCGAACTCCCGCTCCAGGCCATCGCCGAACTCATCGGCGTGCCGCAGGACGACCGGCTCAAGCTCTTCGACTGGTCGAACAAGATGGCCGCGTACGACGACCCGGAACTCGCCATCACCGAGGAGATCGGCGCCGAGTCGGCGATGGAGCTGATCTCCTACGCGATGAACATGGCCGCCGCCCGCAAGCAGTGCCCGGCCGCCGACATCGTCAGCAAACTCGTCGCCGCGTCCGACGAAGGCAGCCTGACCTCCGACGAGTTCGGCTTCTTCGTGCTCGTGCTGACCGTCGCGGGCAACGAGACGACGCGCAACGCCATCACCCACGGCATGCACGCGTTCCTGACCCACCCCGAGCAGTGGGAACTGTTCAAGGAGCGGCGCCCGGACACGACATCGGACGAGATCGTCCGCTGGGCCACCCCGATCGTCTCCTTCCAGCGCACCGCCACCCGGGACACCGAACTCGGCGGCGCGAAGATCAAGGCGGGCGACCGGGTGGGGATGTTCTACTCCTCCGCCAACAACGACCCCGAAGTCTTCGACGGCCCGGGCACGTTCGACATCCTGCGCGATCCCAACCCGCACCTCGGGTACGGCGGCGGGGGCCCGCACTACTGCCTCGGCGCGAATCTCGCCAAGCTGGAGATCAACCTGATGTTCAACGCCATCGCCGACAATCTGCCGGACATCCGGCTGCTCGGCGACCCGCGGCGGCTGCGCTCGGCGTGGATCAACGGCGTCAAGGAACTGCGAGTCGACTACGGGGGCCCTCACCGTAGGTGAGAGCCCCCGTCCGTCCGCTGTCGTCAGCCGTCGGCCGCGCGCCTGCGCCCGCGCGCGGTCCGGTCCGGCTCCGGCTCCGGCTCCGGCTCCGGCTCCGGCGTCAGATGCCGGTCGTCAGCAACTGCCGTGTCATGTCGCGGTACTTGGTGAGCGCGATCCGCAACTCCTCGGTCCCGGTGCCGTCGCTTCCGTCGTCACCGTGCCACGACCCGCGCAGCGCGGTGCGCCGCTCCTCCAGCAACCGGGTCAGCCGCGCCGCGGCCTCGTCCAGTACGGCGTCCGCCTCGCGCACGGCGCGCTTCGGGTCGTCCACGAAGCCGCCGACCGCGCGGTCCATCCGCCGGCTCAGCCGGTCCACTTCCTCGGCCCCGCCGTCGGCCGCACCGGACGTGCCGTCCGTCGCGGTCGTGGACGTGTCCGTGTCCGTACGTATGGACGCGGGCGTGGACGTGTCCGTACGCGTGGCCGTGGTCTCCGTCTCGGAGGCGGTGCCGGGCTTGGTGGCGAACGCCGAGGTCCCGGTGCCGGGACCGGACGTGCGCTCGGCCTCCGGCTCGGTCGCGGTGGTCCCGGTCGTCGACTCGGCGGGCGTACGCGGCACCGGTACGGACGTGCTCGCGCTGGTACCCGTACCCGTGCCGGTCGTCGCCCGCCCGGTGTCGGAGCCGGAGGTCCCGGCAGCCTCAGCGGTTTCGGCGGCCTCAGCGGTCTCGGAGGACTTGGAGGCCCCCGAGGTCCAACGGGCCGACGTGCCCGAGCCGGTGGAGGAAGCCGCTTCGGGCTCCTTCTCCCGCTGTTCGGAGAACTCGGACCTGTCCAGTCTGCCGGGCCTGTCGGTCCCGGACGACGCCTTGGAGGCGGCCCGGCTCCCGGTGCCGGTCTCGGCCTTGTCGGCCTCGGACTCGGACCCGGTCCCAGTGCCGGTCCCGCTCCCGCTCCCGTACGTGGTCGTCCGGGTCTTGCCGGACCCGATCCTGTCCGTGCCGTTGCGCTCCGTGCCGGTCCGGTCCGCGCTGCTGCGGTCCGTGCCGGTCCTGTCGGTGCCGGTCGCGGCCTTCTCCGCCTCGGTCTTCTCGGCCTCGGCCCGGTCGGTACCGGTCTTCTCGGTGTCGCGGTCACTCATCGCTTCATCTCCCTGTCCGTGGTCCTGCTGAGCCGACTCGTCCGGCCGGCGCAGGGTGGTGCACCCCGCTTGGGGGGTCGAGCGGCGCCCAGCCGAACGTCACAGACGTTCGTCCGCGTCGTCGTGCTCCCGCCGCCCGCCGCTAAGGGCCGCGAACCGGCCGCCGAGCGCACCGCGCCGACCGCCCGCCTTCGCGTCCTCGTCGGCCGCGGCGTCGTGCTCCACGACGGGCTCGTCGGCCTCGTCCGCCCGCTCCGTGGTGTTCTTCGTTCCGCGCGCGCTCTCGGTCATCAGCTCGTCGAAGAGCCCTCGCGCGCCCAGCAGCGCCTTGCGCAGGTCTTCCGTGGACTGCCGCTTCTGCGGCGCCGCGGAACCGGGGGCCCCTACGGAGTCGACCAGCGTGTGGGCCTGGCGGTAACCGTGCACCGCGTGCGGGTGGTGGACGGACAGCGCGTCGAAGTGCTCCGGCTCCCGCGCGGCCGGGAAGCCCCGGTCGGCGGCGATCTCGCCGATCAGCGCGTCGGCCTGGCCGACCGCCGCGACGGGCTCGTCCACGAACCGCGCCTGGAGGGCGGTCCAAGCGGCGGTGTACCGCTCCCGCTCCTGCTCGGAGACGGGTCGCAGTTCGAGGTCGCCGTGGCGCTTGACCCGCTCGGCGAGTTCCGCCCGGGTGGCCTTCACATCGCCGTCGTGCCGTTCGAGCACGCGGTCGTACTCGGGTCCGAAGCGATGCTTCAGCCGCGCTCCCGAACCCACACCTCCCGTACCGTCGCCCCTCATCACCAGGGTCGCGATCAGCGCCAGGACAATCAGCGCCACTACGACGATGGCTACAGTCGCTCCGGTGGACATGGCGTGCCTCCCGTTCCTACGGGTCGTCAGACAGTGACGTTCTCTCCCTGCTCGGCTTGCCACTGCCAGGCACCGCAAACGGACGGCTTCAGGACGACAGGCTCGAACCCTCAGGCCGGAGGCGTACCACCGGGCGCCGGCTGGTGCCGCGTACGGCCCTCGGGGCGGTCACCGTCGCCGCCGCACAGTTCGCCGCTCAGCTTCGTGACCAGGGCGGCCAGGTCGGCGTGGGCGGCCGGGTCCCAGTCGCCGAGCAGATCGGCGAGGACCGTGCGCCGCGCCTCGGTCAGGCGTCCGGCCAGCGCGTGTCCGGACGCGGTGAGGACCAGCGGACCGCCGTCGCGTACGGCGAAGCCGCGGGACAGCGACTCGTCGGCCGCCGCCTCGATGACCTCGGCGGGCACAGTGGTACGGGCGGCCAGCTCGACCGGGTCGCCCTCGCCGTCGTGGGCCAGCCGCAACAGCAGCCAGCTCGTGGCGGGGTGGATGTCGAGCCCGGCCAGACCGGTGATCCGGGTGTAGAGGTCGCGGCGGGCTTCCCGGCTGCCGAGCAGCGAAAGGCAGCGGGCGATCTCGTCGAGCGAGGACCGCTCCACCGGGTTGGTGCCGAGCGTCTCGCTGGCGTCCGGCACGGTCACCGTGCCCCGCAGCGGCTGCTCCTTGAGCAGCCACGCCAGCAGGAAGCCGACCAGCACGATCGGCACCGCCCACAGGAAGACGGTGGTGATCGAGTTCGAATACGCGTGCAGCACGGGCCCCTTGACGGCCGCGGGCAGCTTGCCGACCGCCGTCGGGTCGGCCTGGAACTGCGCCGGATTGACCCCGGCGGGCAGCGACTTGCCCGCGAAGGCCGATGTCAGCTCGTCGGAAAGGCGGTTGGCGAAGATCGTGCCGAACAGCGAGACGCCGAAGGACGCGCCGATGGAGCGGAAGAAGGTGGCGCCCGAGGTGGCCGAGCCCAGGTCCTCGTACCCGACGGCGTTCTGCACGGCCAGCACCAGCACCTGCATCACCAGGCCGAGACCGAGGCCGAAGACCAGGAAGTACAGGCTCATCACCCAGGTGCTGGTCGTCTCGTCCAGGGTGTGCAGCAGGACGAGTCCGACGGCGATGACGCCGGTGCCGGCGATGGGGAAGACCTTGTAGTGGCCGGTGCGGCTGACGATCTGCCCCGACACCGTGGACGACAGCAGCATGCCGATCACCATCGGGATCATGTGCACGCCGGACAGCGTGGGCGAGAAGCCGTGCACGACCTGGAGGAAGGTCGGCAGGAACGTCATCGCGCCGAACATCGCGAAGCCGATGATGAAGGAGATCACCGAGCAGAGCAGGAACGTACGGTTGCGGAACAGCTTCGGCGGCAGCACCGGCTCCTGCGCGCGGCGCTCGATCGCCACGAACAGCGCGATGAGGACGACTCCGGCGACCGCGAGGCCGATGATCCCGGCCGAACTCCACGCCCATGTGGTGCCGCCGAGCGAGGTCATCAGCACCAGGCAGGTCGCCGCTGCGGCGATCACCGCCATGCCGAGGTAGTCGATCCGGTGCGCCGTACGGCGGACCGGGATGTGCAGCACCGCGGCGATCACGGCGAGCGCGATGATCCCGATGGGGAGGTTGATGTAGAACACCCAGCGCCAGGAGAGCTGCTCGGTGAACACCCCGCCCAGCAGCGGCCCGAGGACGCTCGCCGCGCCGAACACCCCGCCGAACACGCCCTGGTAGCGACCGCGGTCGCGCGGCGGCACAATGTCGCCGACGATGGCCATCGACAGCACGATCAACCCGCCGCCGCCCAGGCCCTGGAGGGCCCGGAAGGCGATCAACTCGCCCATGTTCTGGGCGATTCCGCAGAGCACGGAGCCGATCAGGAAGATCACGATGACGGTCTGGAAGAGCCGCTTCCTGCCGTACATGTCGCCGAGCTTGCCCCACAGCGGGGTGGCCGCGGTCGACGCCAGCAGATAGGCCGTCACCACCCACGACAAGTGGTCGATGCCGCCCAGTTCGCTGACGATCGTGGGCAGCGCGGTGGACACGATGGTCTGGTCGAGAGCGGCCAGCAGCATGCCGAGCGCCAGGGCGCTGATCGCGATCCGCACCGCTCGCTTGTCCTGGTGCTGCCCCGGCTCTGCCGCCGCCGGGCCCGCGGCGGTCGTGGTGTCCTGGGCCATGGAACGGCTCCTCGCGTCATCCCCCGACGGTCGGAACCTTATATTCCCACCATTTGTACGACTTTGGCCTCCGATACTCGCCCACTTGTGCGGTCAGCGGGCTGCGCTCGCCGCCGGAGGTCGGCATAATCGGCACGTCTTTGCGAATATGCGAAATGCGAACGACGGCCGGGAGGGGAACCAGTGGCGCCGCAGCCGGACGCTGCCCGCGAGGTGGACGCCGAGGCGTCCTCGGCGGGGATACCGGTCGTGCCCGGGGTGCCGCACGCTTCGCCCGAGGTGACCGCCCCGCGGCCGCCGACGCCGCCGCCGAGCGAGCTGGTGCCGCCGGGGGCCCTGGTCACCTGGGACGACTCGGCCGAGCCGGGCCCGCCCGGCCTCCCCGGCGAGCAGGACGAGGGCGGGGAGACGCGGGCGGCGGAGCGTTCCGCCGCGCGGGCCGCCGCGCTCGCCGCCACCGAGGGCTTCCACCCGCTGCGGATGCGCCCCTACGTCGCCGAGCCGGACGGCGAGGCGGGCGAGACGACCGTACGGCCGCTGCTGGCGCCCGGCGACGGCGGTCCCGAGACCGCCGATGTCGGGCTGTTCGCCGCGCTGTACTCCGGCGTGGAGTACGCGCCGCGGGGGGACGCCGAGGCCGGGACCCCGGCCGCGTTCGCCGGGGCGGCGGCCGGGACGGGGCTGTACCAGGACCGGGGCAGGCACCGGCGCCGCAGACGGGGCCTGGTGGTGGCCGCGGCCGCGGTCGCCGCCTCCGCGCTGGCCGCGGGCGCCGTCGCCGTCACCGGACAGGTCATGGGCGACGAGCCGCGCACCGACCGGGCGCTGCCGCCGGACCGGACGTCCTCGATGCCGGACGTCGAGCTGCCGACGGAGTCCACCGCCGTCGTGGGCACCGTGGCCGTCGGCGCCCCGCGCCACACGCCCGCGCCGACCACGACCTCCGCCGCGCCGGTGGTGCCCGAGACCGCCACGGCGCCGCCGTCCCCATCCACGACGGCTCCCGCCGCCACCGGCTCCACCCCGTCGGCCCCCGCCGCGCCCGCCACGACCGGCTCCACGCCGTCCGCGCCCACCGCACCGGCCGACCCGGCCCCCACCACGCCCCCCGTCACCCCGACCTCCCCCGCCTCCAAGATCCTCCAGCTCGGCGACACCGGCGCCGCCGTCTCCGATCTCCAGCAGCGGCTCCGCGACGTGTGGGTCTACCACGGCCACGTCAACGGCTCCTACGACCAAGGGGTTCGCGAGGCCGTCGCCATGTTCCAGATCTGGTACGGCGTCCGCGGCGACCCCATCGGCGTCTACGGCCCCCAAACCCGCACCACCCTCGAACACCAAACCAGCTAGCGCCGCTTTCCGAAGCGTGGGCGCCCCCGCACGACACCACCCGCCCCAGCGGGTGCGCCGCCCTGGCGCAGGGCCTGCTTTTCAGGGGCGCGGGACTGTGTTTAATCTGCGGCTGCCGCCGCGTGGGCGCGCCCAGCCACGACGCTCCCGCACGACACCACCCGCCCCAGCGGGGCAGACCGGTTGTCCCCGGACCACCGGCCGGTGGGGGCTGGCCGCGCCGTTCCCCGCGCCCCTGACGGGGCGCACCGCCTTTCGTCCGGACGGCAAGCCGATCTTTTGGGGGCGCGGGGAACTGCGCCACCAGCCACGACGCTCCCGCACGACACCACCCGCCCCAGCGGGGCAGACCGGTTGTCCCCGGACCACCGGCCGGTGGGGGCTGGCCGCGCCGTTCC